>JAAYKG010000102.1 GCA_012522555.1 Armatimonadota bacterium | reverse complement strand
TCGTTTGAAGCTGGAGTATGGTTTAATAGAATCTGAGGCAGCGGATTGCTTTACGGAGGCGGTCAAGAGATGAAACGCGAGATTAGATTGACAATCTGGACAGGAATCTAGATTTGCGCGGTATTTTTGATTGCAGACTGCGAGAACTTCGCCGAGGCTCCCGCGCCGTCCAATCAACCTCGATCTTTGTTCAGCGCCGATCTGGCGGCCCGACTCGAAGAGCACGAAGCGGAAGACAGGAGAGGTGCAGGCAAGCTTGATTTGGAACAATTATAACGATTTGGACCTGCACATTGTGACGGTCTCTACAGGGTCTATGTTCATTATTATGCTATACACGATGATGTAAACGAGACGCCATTTCGGTGTGAGATGATGGTTTACGATGAGGTGCATAATTTCACCGGCACACTCTCCAAAACGACACCTGCACCAGGCTCACCAACGTATACTACAACTATACCGGAAGTCTGGTTCAGCCTAAATCATACACCGGCCTAACCGCTGATGTAAGCTGCGGCCACTCAGGCGAGTAGGGAAACAATTCGGGCGGCACCGCGAAGACATCAATGACCGATTCTACCGGCACAAGCAGGTATTGCTATGACAATCAAGGCGGTTTCGTGTCACAACGAACTCGAACCGCTGCTTCGATGTGCATCCGAATCTCTTGGAACGTAACTTCAAGGTTGATAGGCCGGACCTTGTGTGGGTAAGCGACATAAACTGCATTTGGACTGACGAAGGGAAAATATCGAGTTCGTGGAAGTCTTCTATAACCGGCAGCGGATGCATTCGTATCTGAGCTACCTAAGCCCGGTCGAGTTCGAAATCGCAGCCGCCAAGGCAGCTTAACAAAGTGTCCGTTTTGGAGGGATCAATCCACTTTAAATTGTTGTAGATATGCTTGATGCCTCGTTATAAGATTGATCTGTTTTACGAGCACCACATCCGGAGGATTAAATTGTCAGGAACTAATAACTTAGTGTGCATAGATAATATTATCGAACTGGTTGGCAATACGCCGATGCTGCGATTTTGCGAGCTATCAGGCGGATGTGTCTTCGGCAAGGCGGAGTTTTTGAACCCAGCGGGCAGCGTCAAAGACAGGGTTGCTAAATATATAATCGAACAGGCCGAACTCTCCGGCAAGCTCAAACCGGGTTATACGATAGTAGAGGCCACCAGCGGCAACACGGGTATTGCAGTAGCGTTTGTGGCCAGGCTGAAGGGCTATCAGTGCATCATCTGCATGCCATCGGATATGAGCGAGGAGCGCAAGAGGCTGATACGGGCACTCGGAGCGCAGCTTGTAGAGACCCCCGCACAAGACAGCATATCCGGATCGGTAGTTAAAGCGGAAGAGATTTTCAATCAAACCGAAGACGCTTTTCTGTTTGGACAGTTCAAAAACCCTCTAAATCCCGAGGTACACTATCTGACTACTGCTCATGAAATATGGGAGCAGATGGACCACCACGTCGACGCTTTCGTGGCAGGGGTAGGCAGCGGGGGAACGCTTACCGGAGTCGGGAAGTTTTTGAAGGAAAAGAACCCGAATATCCTTATTGTCGCAGTCGAGCCTAAGAACTCAGCGGCGCTTCTTGGCCATGAGCCGGGTTTTCATGTGATCCAGGGGATCGGCGATGGATTCATTCCGCCTGTGCTCAATGTGAATCTTATTGATGAAGTGATAACTGTGTCTGACGATGATGCCATAGATATGACCCGCAAGATCGCAAGTGTGCAGGGAGCGTTGGTCGGGACATCATCGGGAGCGAATGTGTGGTCGGCCATGAAACTGGCGAGCAGGCTTGGCCCGCAGAGCCGGGTGGTGACGGTATTGCCGGATCGAGCGGAGAGGTATTTCAGCACAAGTT
Organism: Armatimonadota bacterium; assembly: GCA_012522555.1. Classification (GTDB taxonomy): domain Bacteria; phylum Armatimonadota; class UBA5829; order UBA5829; family UBA5829; genus DTKD01. Next base: position 1,959 of record JAAYKG010000102.1, on the reverse strand, counting down.
TGCTGTAAAGCAGATGGCTATGGTAGGTCGGATGGGACTCGAACCCATGACCAATGCCTTAAAAGGGCACTGCTCTACCGACTGAGCTACCGACCCACAACCACAAGATTATACCATCCCGATTGCCCTTCGGTCAACTCTTACTGCTCCGCCAGCCCCACTTGGTAAGAAGCAACACTGGAACCCACCCAGATGGATCAGCTATAACTAGAGGTCTCGCAGAAGAGTACAGGTAGCTACCTCCAGTGCGTTAGATACTTGATCCCTTTGTGTAAACCTCCCCACCTCCGAGCCATAGAATCTCACCCCAAGCTGCAGCAGCCCAAAGTTCGGCTCTTGGTAGTGCGTGTAATACCCCAACTGTCCCACATACTGATACGGCTGGTCGACTGAGCCGGTGCTTCGATTGTGAGACAGAACCCCGCCGTAAGCGTCGTAGGAGTATTCATCTGTGACCGCTCCTGCTGAGTTTGTCAGCAGTCTTGTTGAACCGAGTTGGTCGAAATGGTAATGGTTCATATTCGGCCCGTCCAATCTTGCGATTAGCTCCCCCGCCGGCTCTCGTATGTAGTATATCCCATCTTCTTGAATAACTGCTGGGATTCCTGCTGAAATATCGTAAACGAAGGTATGGTTTGTCGAATTTACCGTGAATCCAACTCGATTCTTATCCGCATCCCAGGCATTGGCCAGTGTTTTGCCGTCGAAGGTTGCAGTGGCAAGGAGGTTATCAGGCGTATATGTGTAGCTCTTCATGGCGTTCGTTCCGTCGGCGTTCTTCTCATACCGCATCGGTTATATGCTTTGATTAGTCTTGTCTCTAAGCAACAGCGTCCACATGTCAGATGCTGACAGACTCCAAATATCGGCCGCCATCATCAAACCTCAATGAAACGCCAGTGCCCCGAATCACTAGGATGCTCCCTTGAGCTCTGACGCCAGAGACTCCTTGATCACGGAATAGCGCAATGACCTGTTTCTGGCTAAGATCCCCACTCAGCAAGTAGGTTTGCCCACGATGTACCAACAGCACCTTTTGCTTTGCTCCGAACTTCTCGTTGAAGGCTCGCAGGTAGAATGTGATAGACTGCACTGCGTGCCGGTGATCGTATTGGAACCAGGCAAACACGCCGCCAAAAAAGTCCGCTGCCACATCTTCCGGATCAATGAAGCCTTTCTTCTCAGCTTCTTCAACGGACATACCGGCAATCAGAGGAGAACCGATGTTGTGCACGAGCGTCTTCCGTTGCATTCCTATCTCCATTAACCCTGGAATGCCTTTGACACTGTCCACCGGCCCCACTATGACTGTATAAGGGAGCTTGGCAAGCGAACTACCTCGACCAAACCATGGGCTTGACTCCTGCCGCATCTGTCGTTGTATTCCGACGACCCAGATACCTATGGCAATCATGCCTGCAACAAGGAGCAAAAGCAGAAGTTTGTGAGACACTGTAGAGCGTTCGAGTATCCTCATTATCAATGGCCTCCTAGACTAAGGTCCCCAGTACCGAGGCGGGAGTATGTACAGGTCGCCCTTGTGGAGTTTGTCCGCGCAACAGCTCTCACAGGTGCCACCAGCCCCAGCACAGTTCTTTCCTTCTCCATCGTTGGCAAGATCCATGGGACTCGCGACCTTATCCCAATGCCCTTTTGCACCCTTGCAGGCGTCGTTCTCGTGATCCTCGCCTGCACCGTATGCAGCTGCTCCACAAGTCTTGCGAACTAGGCATGCCCACACACAGTGTCTGAATGCGTCTTGAGGCCCATTGTACTCACCGCGCTTTACTTTGGGAAAGTGTCTGCGCAGTATGGCGTAAGCATTGGTTACGGAGTCCTGAAGACACTTCTTATTACGGCACAGCGGCAGCCATGACGCTTGGCACGGTTTCATCGGGAACCGTGGGTCGCTTGGTGCTATGGCACGGCGGCCAGCCGGATCTATATTCATGAGTGGGT
>JAAYKG010000101.1 GCA_012522555.1 Armatimonadota bacterium | reverse complement strand
CCTCATTAGCTTGCGCTTGCGTCCTTGTAGCATCGAACCCTTGATCGACCTCCATCCGCTGCTCGTGCTTGCGGGCTTTGCCGCCGAGAACACTGATTTTGCTTGAGCGAACGTGCGGACAGCGCACTTTGAGCATTTCCAACACATCATCCGCGCTGGCATATTTCAATGTGACCAACTCGATTTCAGAGCCTGCGAAACCACCCAGTGAATGCAGCGATCCTACGAGATATGTGTTTTGATCTCGCAAATAGGTATATCCGCAGAGCTTGGTGACGTAGTCGAGGGCCTCGTCGATCGTCACAGCGTCGAGGGTGACAGTGATCTTACCGGTGACATCGCTTCCGACAACGATATTTTCTCCGCTTTGAGTCGAGATCGCTTTCAGAACATCGTTTATGTCCGCATCCAGGAAATTAACCGACACACGCTTGCCGGATTTGGTTGAAGCAGGGCCTGCAGCGGCCTTAGCTGGCTTTACCGCGACAGGCGCGGGCTTTTGCACAACTGCAACGGGAGCCGGTTTAGGGGCCTCTACGGCCGGCGGCGGGATAAAGGGAGCCGAAGCTACCGGCAGCGCGGCAGCGGCGGCCTGGCCACTGGTTGGAGTGACCCTCACCAACGCCTCAGGCTCTTCTAATGCAGGCAGGTTCTCGGTGAGTTTGCTGGGTTCATCGCTTTGAATCCTGGCGGCCGGCGGAGTAGGGGATGCAGCAATACGAAGCTCTGCATCACCAGCCGGTGCGGCTTTGACCTGTGGGTTTGAGCCGAATTTCCACACGGATATTTCCACCCGCGTCTTGCTTTCGTTCCACGAGGTGGAATAGTCGAGACGGGTGGCAGTATTGAATACTATTCGGGTAGCCGGAGGCCTCTCCTGAAATTTGGAATAGCGTATGTTATGAATCTTTCCGCTTTTGATCGAGACCATCCGCCCTTGGGGGGTTAACTGGCCTGCAAATTGAAAGGCAATGAACCGACCGGCACTCGATGGAATAACGCCCATCTTCAACGGCGCGTCGCCCTGCACCGACACGATCACGCGATCGGGCTTGTTGGCGACATTCACCCCTGTGATATTGGCAGCGGCTGCCTGGCTGATAAACAGCGCTGCTAATACGAAGGCGATTATCCCTCTGGACAGAATCGAGGCGCCGATTCGCCGAGCGCTGAATTTCGCGGCGAACGCGTTAGCTTGCATTTGGAACTCCTCCTAATTTTACACGGATCCGACGATCTTTATCGGCCAACACGACACCGTCAGAAGAGACGGATAGCACCTTGTAGCGCCCGCCGACATACTGGCCTTGCTTTACTACATATCGTTTCGAATCGACGACAATGATCGCGACGTTTTCGTCGCCGCAGATCACGCCGGTGAGCACGATTTCCGGTTCAGCCGGCTCGGCCGGCAGCGAAGGAACCGCAACAACCTCACTGCCTGACGACGAACGGAACCCTCCGAATGGAATCACCGGCAGCACACGATCGGATGCCGGTGGAGCCGAGGCCGCTTGAGCAGGTCTGTTAACAACCTGGCTTTGCGCCTCGGCAGGCGGCTCCTGTGCGCCATTCACCCTCTGCACGGTAAACGGATCCCTGCGTGCAATGGGAGAACTCAAGTTAGGATAGGACTCTATGTTCGCCAGCGGGCGAGATCGCACTTGCATAGCAGTTGCGGCATTCACCGGCTTGTCGATTTTGACCACAGGCGGGGTCATCTCGGTTTCCGGCGGTTTGGCTACGGTGAATGTCACATATCCGATACACAGGATCACCAATAAGCCGAGCACGATTAGCTGCGGGGTCTGTTTTTTATCCGGCTTCATTTTCACGACCCCCTACGACCTGCGCGCTGTTATCTGACGTCTTTGGCTTCGCATTGGAAGGCTCCTTAAAGACGAATGCCGTTGCGCTGATTTTTATGCTGAGCTTGGGGTTAAGCGCTGCCGCCTCCCCCGATTCCGGGATCATTTCGATTGAGTTTACTGCCACGATCTTTGGGAAACTGGTAAGCTTATAGAGAAAATCGAGGGCATTCATATAGTTGCCTTCGAGTTCCAGGTCTACCCCTAGTTCGTCATAAGGTTTGGGAGGTTCCGGTTTTTCCTCAGATGCGGCGGACCCGCCGGAAGCTTCCGCTGCCGCCGCTGCCGCCTGCTTTTTCGCCAATGCGGCGTTGGGATCGGCAGGCTGCGGCCTAACCCCAAGGACCTTGAGATTCACCGATTGTCCGAGGTGCTCTATCTGCTTGAGCAGTGTTGGCACATAGGCTTGAGTCGAGACCGAGGACTCAAGGCAGCGTATTTGCGCCCGCGTGTCTTCATATTTGTTTTGTGCGCTCACCTGGGTTTGAGCGATCACCTGGCTCTCGCGCAGTTCCATCTCGATGCGTCGTTTCTCGCCATCGACGGCTTTGACCTTGCTGAGTGCGCCGAGGCTGCAAAGCACACACGTCACAAAAACCAATCCGGCGATAACCGCAAGCGCCGCAACACCTTTCGTGCTGGGTTTAAGATTGATTGGCGCCACTTGACTTCACCTCTTTCGTCTGGTCTTGGGTGACATCGAGCATCGTCGCGCCGATCTCGAACTCGACTGTCTCAGCAAGCCCTTGGGTTCCTTTTTGTGTATAACGCAGGTCCACGTTTTTGTAGTCCGGATTGGAATACAACCGCAGCATCGTCTCGCCCACTCTTGCCTGCTCATCTGCCATACCGGCGATCGTGAGGACCACATCTTTGTCGCCGGTCGACGTCGCGGTGGAAATCCGCGTGAGCCAGGCCGATTCCGGCACGCTTTGGGTCAGCCTGTCGAGCGCGTTATACCAGCACATCGTCCGCACCATCGCCTGGTTCAACAAGTCGACCTTAGGTTTGATCTGCGCCGTTTTTTTGTCCAACTCCTGGACAATTTTGATCTTGGGCGCGAGCATTTGTTGTTGGGCGTTAAGCTCGGCGATTGTAGCCCTGGTAGTTAGAGTCTTGGTGAAAACCCATCCGCCCAGCGCCACCACGAATACCAGCTCGGCCATAATCAACAGCGCCAGACTGCGCATAGCATTTTCCAGCCGCCGTTTCTCAGCGCGCCGGGGTGCGATCATGTTTATAGAAGGCATCAGCCATTCTCCTTTCGTCTCGGCGCTCAGGCGACTGCCGTCGTCGAAGCGGTTTCGGGGATCAGTTCCTTAAGTGCCAATCCTGTGCATACGGCGAGCACCGGGCCGTGTTCGTCGATAAACGATTGAGGTATACTTCCTGTCCCGATTGCGGTCTGCTCGAAGACGCGGGCCGTCTGGGCAGGAATACCGAGCTTGGCGGACACATACGATGGCAGACCCGGCATACGCGCAGTGCCTCCGGTGAGGATGATCTTGCCTACTTGAGCGTCCGCGCTGTCCTCGGGGAACTGAGACAGATAAAAATGAATGGAACGTCTGATCTCGCGGATCAACTCATCGAGCAGCGGCTGGACGACCCTCCAGCACCTGTTCTCTGTCGTCGAAGCGCTAAGCTCGTCAATCGGCTGCTCGGCGGTCAGGGCGAGTTTCGCCTGCTCGGCATCCTCAAAAGTGCCGCCCATCAGGGATCTGATCGAATTGGTGAAGCTGTCCCCTGCGATAGGAATGTTTCGAGTGAGCGCGAACTCTCCGCGGCTTACGATATCGACGTTGGTGTGACTTGCTCCGATGTCGATAAGCGCAATTGTGGAGTGGAGATATTCATCGGTCGAGTTGAATTCGACAAGTGCGCGGATCATCGCGAACGACTCGATGTCGATTACCAGCGGCTCCAGGCCGGCCGACTCCAAGGCTGCTATTCGGCTATCGATCATATCCTTTGGAGCAGCCACCAACATGACGTTCATCAGAGATGGATCTTCGGCGTCCCCGAGTATCTCGAATTCGACGACGCTGTCTTCCATGGAAGATGAGATGAACTTGCCGGCTTCGTATTTTATCGACTTACGCAACAGGGCTTCCGTCATTTTGGGGAACTGCACCTGCCGCACAATAACTTGTGAGCCGGATATAGCGCATACAGCCCCGGTGGGCTTCATCCCCGCATCGCGGAGCATATCGCGAATCTGCTGGCTGACATCGACTATATTGATGATGCAGCCGTCTTTGATGGCCTCGATCGGAGTCGGCGCGACTGCGGCATTCACAAGCGTCCAGCCATTGGAAGTTGGCGCAATTTCAATGGCCTTAATGCAGTTGCTGCCGATATCTATGCCGATCGTGACATCTTTGCTGAAAAATGAGCTGAGCACGAGCCTGTGACCTCCTCGCAATTGGCGAGTCTACGGAAAACGCAATTGCTCTCCATAAAGGATTATCGTCATTTATCGGCTCAACTGTAGTTCTGTTTGCATATCAATCAACAGAACAGTAATGATTGCTGGGAATATGGAATAACGGAGGGCGTAAATTCGTAAATCGGAAGGCTTGGCAGCGCGAGATGGAGAATAAATAATAGAGCCGATGCGGCGTTTATCGCGCCGCCGCACGCATCAATAATATGAAGGTGGACGGTTTTGGCTTACGACGCGGTTGTTTTTGATCTTTTCGGCACCCTCATCGACAGCGCTTCGGCTGAGAGTTTAATTAAAATGTTTCGCGATCCTGCGGCCTGCCTGGACTGCGACCACGATGAGTTTATGTCAACTTGGCTTGGGATTTATAACGACCGCGCGACCGGGCGGCTTGGTGGGGTGATTAACGAAATAAAGCACGTGTGCAATCTGGTTGGAGTGCGGGCATCGGATGAGCAGGTGCAAACCGTGCGCGACCTTAGCCTCGATGCGTTCCGAGAGCACTGCCGACCCCGCCAAACCGTCCCGGCGACCCTTATGAAGCTAAAAGAAATGGGACTGAAAACGGGCTTGATATCAGACTGCGGCTCAGAGATCCCCGATATCTGGGCGGACCTCGAGCTAGCGTCCCTTCTTGATGAAACAGTGTTTTCCTGCTGTGAGGGAATAACCAAACCCAACCCGGGCCTGTATAATCTGGCTTGTGAGCGATTGGGGGTTCGTGCGCAGCGATGCCTGTTTGTGGGGGATGGCGGAAGCAGGGAACTTACAGGAGCCTCGGCGGTGGGAATGCGGCCCGTGTTAATCCGTGTCGGCTATGAGGGCTTTTTTGATATTCATCGAGCAGATGCGAAAAATTGGGATGGGGATACGATAGCCGACATCAGCGAAATTTTAGAGCTGCTCTGACCCCGGCTTGTTCAGCCACCGCAAAAACTCCGCCCAGTTGTCCACAACAACTCTTTTGGGGAAACCATCCACCAGTTCGTCTCGTGTTCGCGCCCCCCAACTCATTCCGACCACCGACATTCCCGCCGTATTGGCCATATCGAAATCAAACGTGCTGTCTCCGACATAAAGCGACTCATCAGGGGTCACCCCCAGTTCGGCCATTGCTTTAATGACAGGCTCAGGATGCGGTTTGTAACAAATCACATCGTCTGCGGTTATGACACAATCGAATAAACTATCCATGCCGTTCATATCGATGGCTTTTTTCGTTCCGACCGCATTTTTCGAGGTGACTATGGCTGTGGCGTGTCCTCTTTTGCGCAAATTCGTCAACATCTCCAGCGTGCCCGGAAATGGTTTGCTATCGTGCCCCCCATGTTTGATGTATGTTTTACGATAGCTGGTGACGAATTCTTGCTGCCGACCCGGCGCAAACCACTCGGCCTGCACAGTTAAAGGGACTCCAATGGCGTGTCGAAGCGCCTTCTCATCGGCGTCGATGCCCATAGATTGCAGGGTTTGACGAGTTACGAGAACAATGGTGGCTACGCTGTCGAGCAAAGTGCCGTCGAGATCGAAGATAATGGCTTTGTATTTCATAATTTCCTCGGGGAAGTCGCCACATATATTACTTATTCTTTTGGGCAAGTAGTTCCTGCTTGCGACGTTTAGCGCCTATCAGCCAAGGGAACAAGATAGTCGCCTCGCCAGGCTGCGGCGGGACTAAATTGCCGCCAAAGGAGTGGTCACTATGCGTGTGTCTATCAGGTTTGTAGTCTGCTGCGCTGCTCTGGCCTGCGCAGTATCGGGGTCTATTGCCTCCAATCGCGTGGTGGGGAAGGTCACGGCCGTCTCCTCAAAAGCAATAACAGCCAGCTTTCCAGTTCCTGTGCAGTCCAATGCGATGATGATTGTTCTCGCCGGCCGCGGTGAGTCCGTGGCAGGAACGGCCGTATCGACGCGCTGCTGCGGGGCCGGGCCTTATGAAGTCTGTGGCAGTATTCTATTTGTAAGTGACACGTTAAATCTGGTGGCGGGCAGAGAGGTTTATGTCGATTCGGTTTGCACGCTGCCTGCGGACAGCACAATCCCCGCGCCAAAACCTGAGCCTGCGTCCTCCAATCCGCCTACCCACGACTTGAAACTCTATTATTATGCGGCGGGGCAGAATGTTGGCTATGGAACTCTCGGCGTCGGCTACGAAAAGACCCTGCGGGTCAGTCGAGGGCTGGGACTGGAGCTTGATGGCGGCATCACTGCCGTCGGTAACATCAACGGACAAAACGCCGACGTTATCGACACCGACCAGCTCATAAAAAGCCTTAACGCCCGCACCCGGTTCGATTTCAGCAACGCCGCCGGGTTCTACACCGCATATCGGTGGAGCGAAGGAAGGGGCGCGGATCGGTATTGGTCTCAGTTAGCCGGCAATATGGCCGGCAGGCAGTTCGTGGCGCCGTCGGAGTATGATGACGGGACCGTCAAACTGCAGGGGCTGGAGTATGGATTAACCCTTCGGCCGACAAACAAACTGGCGTTGTCATTCGGATTTATTCCGCAGTATCGCACCGATTATGGCACGTTCGGCGTATGCACTTCACCGGGATATACGGGGGAACTGCGATTCGGCACAAAACGTGGGGCGCTGCGGCTTCGCGGGATCAAATCCGACGACTATTGGCAAGCCGATCTGGGGATTACGCTGAGATGAAAAAATAGCCCGGCTGTCGTTTTTAGAAAGCCGGGCGGAATTCACTACTTGGAGGGTTTACCCGCCAAAGCCATCTCTTCGCCCTCTTTAGGTTCTTGAAAATCCTCTTTACGAGGAGGCCGAAGCGTCCACGTGAACGCAAGCAGCACCCCTGCCAGGAAAGTACACCCCAATATCGCGCCTATTATGATGTTCCAGGCGATCTCTTTGTTATACAGATTGGTAAAATGGTCTTGCATCCAGCCAAAGACCCACGACTCAATCACCTTGCCCGCATAACCGACCAGGCCAATAAACCCCGCCACTGTTCCAATAGCTTTCTTGGAGGTCAGATCGAGGCTTTGCACCACAATCAAATTGATCACAGGATAGATGAAAAATCCGATCACCCCGAGCATCACAAAATCCAACCACAACATGCCTTTAGGTGTCACCAATATAGCGACGAACGCGCCAAACACCGGAATCATACAAAGAGTTGACACCATTCCTCTCCGCCCGCCAAGTCGATCCGACAACCAGCCTAAAAGAATCGTCGACGGAACCCCGGCCAACTCCGTGATGACCACAGCCAGGCTGCCTTTCGTAATTCCTACCCCTTTGATTTCTCTCAGATACGTTGGCCCCCAGTCCAGCATGCTGTAGCGAGATACATACGCAAAGAAGTTGGCAAACGCCAACAACCATACAAACTTATTCAGAAGCACATAGTCGACAAACAGTTCTTTGAAACTAAGCTCGCGTTCCGGAGAGTCCCCGTCTTTCACTTGAGCGGGGGTGTCGTTATTATAGACTTCGATCGGCGGCAACCCAACCGATTGAGGGGTATCGATAAGCCGTATGAATAGATACAAAGCTCCGATAAGCGCTATCGCTCCCGGAACGTAGAAAGCATACTGCCAACCGCCAAACGAAATCACCGCCCAGGCGGCGATATAGCCGGCGACCCCCCCGCCGACGTTGTGCGAGGTGTTCCATATACTGAAAGTCAGCCCGCGCTCACGCTCACTGAACCAGTGTCCCATCGACCTGCCGCATGGAGGCCACCCCATACCCTGCACAAGTCCGTTTAGCGCCCACAGCATAAGGTGAACCTTGAAGTCGCCGGCCGCACCAAACGCGAAGTTGCACAGCGCTGTTAAAAGCAACCCCAAAGACATGAACTTTCGAGCATCCGAACGATCCGACCACGCCCCCATAAAGAACTTGCCGATCCCATACGTCGCGGCGGTGATCGCCATCAGCAGCCCGATATCGGATTTGCTGTAGTTCAGTGAATCCTGCACATCTTTTGCGACGACGGAAAGGTTGTTGCTGCGTATTAAATAGAATGTTGCATAACCGAGGAACGTCGCCTCCATCACCCGCCATCGGAACCACGGATAACGACGTTTTACTTCTTTATCGGGAAGTTGTTTTATATGCGGCGCGGCCGCAAGCGGATTCTTGAATCGTGAGAAAGCCATAACACCTCCTGCATCCGGTCTCTTCGATTCAAGATTCGCCGGATAAAGCCACATTAGCCGTTTTTGGGCGGATATCCTTCATTATGGATGAGCTTTATATTCAATCGTAGCTGCCTTCACGCCGCCACACGTTCAGCATCAATTCGTAACGTTCAAGCCGCATACCCGTATAGATGCAATTGCTGGTGGAGAAAATATACCCGCCGCCAGGCATGCCGTGTGTGAGGCAATATCTGACCGACTCAATGACCTCCTCGTCGGTTCCGGTATCGAGTAGTCCGCAATTCACGTTGCCTATCAAGCAAATTTGATCCCCATACAGACGCTTGACCTCAGCAATGTCCACCCCCGCTTGAGGGTCAATCGAATGCAGGGCATGCGGATTCGTCTGCACAAGCTGATCCAGAATCGGCATAATATTGCCATCGGTATGCTTGATCGCATAAAACCCCATATCCCGATATCCTTCGATCAACTTCGCCAGATAAGGGGTGACGAACTCAGAAAATTGGTTCGGGCTGAGGAAAGGGCCGGAGTTCAGGCAGTAATCGGCGCACAAGGCAAAGCCATCAAGCCCGCCGTGCTTTTGAATCGCCTCCGCGCCAATTAGAGCGTTGTCCACCATAGCATCGGCTTGCTTTTTGACTCCCTCCGGATCATCGACCAGGCGATAGCTGAAATCGACCATATGGTTGCCGTCGGGAATGGAATAGGTGGCGTCCCCGTGAATCATCAGGAAGTATTTGTCGCCGGTTTTATCCCTGATAAGGTCGATGAGCCGAAACAACTCCTCGTGACCTCCAGTGTTCGGGTGCAGGAAAATAGCGCTGTGCTCGAAACGCTCGGCGGTGGCTATAAACATGTCCGCCATGTCGTTGCGATGCAGTTGGCGCTCTTTTTCCTCCATCTGCTGCCACTGACCGTAGCTGCGCTGGGACGTATGCAGCCTGCCGAACGCCTCCATCGTCAAAAAAAAGACGAGTTCGAAGTGCGGGACGCGCCCGGTCAGCGGCTCGCGATTAAGCGCAGCGATGAATCTTTGCCTGGGTGTCATTATTCCAATCTATAGCCCTTGCAACATGTCTCGTGTGGCATCCACGATAATTTTCTCGGACTCCGGCCCGATCATTTGCACGCCATAATATTTGACCGCATCGGTGACTTCGTAACCGCCCTCGTTGTATGCCTCTGCGGTGGGAATATAACCGATATTGCCGTTGGCATATCCTACGGGGATAACTTTTGCCTTGGTCATCTCGCGGAACCAAAGGCCGTATTCGCAGAACGCCTCACCCGGCAGAGTCGTCAACACAACCCCATCAATTGCGATCGCCTGCAAGCCTATCTGCACGGATTTGGGTCCGCCTTCGTTCAAAACTTTTATGGCATCCTGCGCCCAGTTGGCCATCTGCTCATGAGCGTTGCATATCACGCTTTGCCCTTCGGCGCGAGCTTTGGCGGACTCACTGCGACGGAAGCTGATCTCCTGCTCCAGCGACTCCTGGTCGGGAAGCGGCATATAAGGCAGATCTATGAATTTCCACCGGACTTTGATTTTTGGATCTTCCAGCGGTCGTGCGCCGGGCAGCGCTGCGAGTAGTGGATCCGCTACGGATTTGCCGGCTCGAAGCACTTCGTCGAACGTCCCTCGCCATCTGGGATTGATGTTGCCGCAGCAGCCCTGCAGGAACATGGACACTCCGACCGACCCGCTCGATTCCAGTGTATCCCTGGCGGCGCCGATCCAGTCCGCGCTTATTTCGACGTTTTCCCCACCCATAACAACACCGTGGCAGGCATAATTATATAGCAGCACAGGCTCTCGACCATCTATTTCGATCAGTAGCGCACTGATTTGCGGGTCAGTGATGACCCCGGAGGGCTCACTTTGCTGCTTGCCCGAATCGATCACCCACCCCCTGCGATTCAACGCAAGCTCCGATTCGGCCTGAACATAAGAAAGGCGGGCATCGGTGAGGTTTTCGCACGCCGATTTCGCCGTTTCAATAATTAGCGACCAGAGTTTGCGCACATAAGCGTCATCCGGCTCCCCGCATCCACGCAGTATCCCAATCGCAGGGCCTGCGTGGGTGTGAGAAGACGCGATCAGCAAATTTTCGGGTTTGATGTCGGTGGCCTTGGATATCCCCTTGCGCAGTTCGGCATCCTGTTTCAAATCCGTGCCAAGTATGTCTATTGATATGATCCCGACTCTCTCTATGCCGTCATCGAGAACAAGCACGGTAACGAAAAGATCATCATGAGCCTTTGTAGATGCTCCCGGTCGCCCAATGTAACCGGTCAAATCGACCCCAGCCGGTGGTGTCACTACACATTTTGCTATGCTTGCCTTCATAATAGACCTTCCTGCTCGCTTGTTGCGTTAGCATCCATCCGTTTATGTAGACTGATTCGGTCCTACTGTGCTCGCTCTATGAGCACCTTTGTTCCGCTCGCGACCTTTTTGAATTGCTTTGCGTCCCCTTCTATTCTGCCGAAAACCTCCACGGCGCTTGCCGGACGAATTTCGTCGCCACGACTCATCGGCGTCGGGCCGAAGAAAATACAAAAACAACTGCCCTCAAGCCAATACGCCAGATCCCCCATCTCCACAGTTTCCTGCGGATTTTCGGCCCCGCAAGAGACTGGAATGCCGAAATATATCTCATCACCCCACGTGCTGGCCCTCGCGCTAATAGGGAGCGCGTCCCATATTTTCTTTGCGCACGCACTTTGATTTAATTCGGCTGTCATGCTGACATCGCCTGCTGTGATACGAATCTTGTTGCCCATGTTTCTCTCCGCGCTGCAATTTCGGGTATAATTTTCTTTCTCGAACCAGCCGGTTTTGTCCTGCATAGATTACTATTCAGGTAAAAATGACGAATGGCTAAACTGGTTGATGTATATTTTTGAAATATTCAATCGCTGATATTCTTGCGGTTGAGCTTGGTTGTTTTGGGGTAAGAATGACTTCACGCGGGCTGGTGTGAGTTGCCCGCGCAGGAGGTCTGCACGTGGACCGAAGAGAGTTCTTGAAATATGCTGCTGGGACGACTATTGTTCTCAGTGCAATTCCTTACGCCTGGGCGCAGTCCGATAGCCCGGCAAACAAAAACAACGGAGGAAAAATAATGAAACACGAATTACCACCACTGCCGTACGCTTACAACGCTCTGGAACCGCACTACGATGAGCAGACAGTCCGACTCCATCACGACAAACATCATGCGGCTTATGTCGCCGGCCAGAACAAAGCGGAAGAGATGCTGGAGCAGCTTCGAAACAGCGGCGACTATGCACAGATTCAACACTGGGAGAAGCAGCTTGCGTTTCACGGAGCCGGTAATCTTATGCACACATTGTTTTGGCAGAACATGGCCCCTGGCGCTGGAGGAGAACCGAGCGGCGCATTGAAAACGCAGATTGATGCTGACTTCGGCAGCTTCGACAACTTCAAAAAGCAGTTTTCGGCAGCCGCAGCCGCAGTCGAGGGCAGTGGTTGGGTGATGCTGGGCTGGATGCCTGATACGAAAAAGCTCTATATCCTGCAGGTCGAGAATCATCAGAAACTGGTGATCCCGGGCATCGAACCGCTGCTGGTGCTGGACGTTTGGGAGCACGCGTATTATCTTAAATATCAGAACCGCAGAGCGGATTGGATCGAAGCCTGGTGGAACCTGGCGAACTGGCCAGACGTCCAAAAGAGATATGAGAACGCTTGAACAACCTTCGGGTCACCAGGAACTCATGCGTTGTCACAATAGCAGCCAAAAATGCTCGAGATGCGACCGCTTGTGCCGATAATATAAAAGGTGCATAGTATCGCTGGTATTTGTACGGGTTGACAGCCATCGTGTGGCATGTTACATCTTAAATAACGGCTATTTGGCTAGCGGACGACAAGGCCGGTGTCGCCGTGATCGAAAACTCTCGACAACGGAAATGTGGCCCGTCGCATTAATCGCGTCGGGCCAATGATGTATGTGAGCGCACAGCAATGAAGAAACACACGCAATCGAATATTCTGCACATATACATTCTTTTGCTGTGTGTCTCGATGCTTGCCTGCCATAATTCTGCCTGGGCGGGGGTCGCCGCGTATCAGCTCGATGGCGGCACAACTGTACCGGCGCCTGTCAGCTATTGGCTTAGCGGGGACGCCGAAAGCGTCACCATCGAGATAATCGACGCCGCGACAAAACAAACTGTCTATACATTCCCCGCGTTGACCGGCGATGACGCATCCAAAGGATTTCACTCAGAGGTAGTTGTGTGGGATGGCAGCACCGATGGCGGCTTGCTCGCGCCTGCAGGCAGTTACAAAGTAAAAGCGAGTGTTGTAAGCGATATGACCACTACAGGCTCGAAACTGAAGCCTCTGTGGGAGAGCTGCTCACCCGATGGCTCCGATAGCACCGACTGGCGTATCTACGGTATCGCGATGAACGTGAATCCGAACAGCCCCTTTTATGGCAGGGTTTATGTTGGAAATTATACCGCCGGCGGTCACTCCAAGGCGGTTCATGAATTCAATCCGGACGGCACGGAAATATCTCCATTACAAGAACCCGTGGAAGGCTTCGGCGCCAGCGCTCCTTATGCGCTGAGTGTGGATGGCGACGATCATGTGTATGTTTCCGACAGGTCGGATCCGGGGGTCTGGCAATATGAATTTGAAGCCGGCGCGTGGGTCCCTGGCAGTAAGCTCACCAGCTTGCCGGGCGGCGCCATGTTTCATCGGTATCTCGCCTGCAGCTATGCTTCCGGTGCGGCGCTGAAGCTGGCATTCACCTATCAAGAGGGCGGAGTGGTGAAGTTGGGAACCGGCGAAGGTGATCCTCCCCTGATCTTCACTATTGGTTCCACGCAATCGGGTGCGGCTCTGCCGATGCAATTGGCCATAGACAGCCAAGGAGCGACATACGCGGCGGCGTATCGAACCCCGCCATCCCCTGAAGGCGAACTGCAAAAATGGGACTACGCCACAAAAAGCATCGTGGCGATAAACCCCAACCTGACGCAATCTATGGGGGTCGGCATAAGCATCGACGACAATACAATGTGGCTTTGTCGGCCGACTGCATTCATAAGAGAATCCGAAAAGTGGCCGTTTTATAAGTTTCCGAAGTCGCAGGCCATGACTATTACGCCATCTTCGCAAGATCTGAAGAAGTATAAATGGGATACCGTGTTGCAGCAGACTCAGTCGCCGCGGTTTATCGTTGTGGATGGGGAATCGAACCTGGCCGTGGCAGGTACGGATGGCAGCGCAACTGGGAAAGGCTCGGTTTTCGGGCTATATGCGGAGCCTACAGGGGAGAATACCGTCGAGATTCGGATAGGACGCAACACCATTGTAAAAGGCGATAACCCGGTAATCAGTGGGGTTGTCACAGAGGGAATTACCGGCAAACCGGCGGCCGGGGTCACTATTCGAGCAAGCAAAAACGGTTACTATAAAGAAGCAATTACAAACTCGAATGGGATGTATGCTATCGACGTAATGCCGGACACGGGATATACGGTCACTCCGAAGCTCAATATCTATAACAACACCCTGCCGACCGAATATAACCTTCGCTCGGATTGGCCAGCCAATTCGGGAAACTGCGATTGGCCGAAGATCGTGGATGCAACGGACGGCTCGACCACTGCCAATGGTCGAGTGTGGCCGCTGGCTGTAACCCAGGTGACTTATGATTGGGATGTGCGGGTATATCGATCCGGCGGCAGGTCCGTTTGTGTTATGGGCACGGTGTTGCGGCAGGCGGCCGACAATACAGTGAATCCGGCTCAAAATGGCTATGACGGCTACTATTTTATCACCGATATGCTGGGGACGCTTAATTACAATACACAGCAGGGCGTCAAGATCAATGTGTTTTCGAGTGGCTCAGAATGTAAGAAAGGTGATAAGGTGGTTGTAGTCGGAAATTATGATGTGCCGCTCAACTACAGACAGGGGATCGTCACCCCGACCTCGACACCGACAATATTAGCGTCCGGCTGTGAGCTTCCTGCGCCTCGCGACGCCACGAACATAGCTCGATCATCTTTGTATGGCAACCTCATCGGCGGCTATTATGTCATGAAAAACATGACCGTCACGAGGGTAGGCAACGACGAAGAGTTTTATGTGTACGTCCCAAAAACCACATCCGATTTCACACCTGTTGAGTTCAGAATCGGTATGGATACGATTGCGACGACTGGCGTCACATGTCCGGCGGTCAACCAATCCATTGACATTTATGGCATCCTCGATGAGATAGCGCCATCAAATACACTGCGCGAGCTGAAACCGGGGGAGCCTGGGGACGCCGGCCTGCAGGGTTTGGTGAATAAGATATCAGAGGCGAAGGCAAAAACCGATGGGGCGGATGTCGCGTTTGAAGGCGCACAGGTTACCGGTATTGCAGGCGGCGGCATTCCAACGCACACGGCATTTATAGAGCAGCCTGATCGATCCTCCGGGCTGCGCGTGAAACTGCCTGATATTATGACTCACAATATTGGTGCAGGGGATCGAGTAATTATACAGGGCCGCATGGCGACGACGGCACACGGCGAACGGTTTGTGGAAGCAAATAGATTCGAGCGCAAAGCTGTCGACTCCAGCGCGAGGCCGATCGATGCAATCGGGATGGGCAATACCGACGCCCGTTCCGACCTGGCTGGTGGATTGTTCATAAAAACCTGGGGTAAAGTCGGCGAAGTCGACGCGAACAGCTTCACCATAAGCGATGGATCGCGGGACCCGCTGAAGGTATATTGCGGCTCAGTTGAAAAACCAGAGACAGGTCGAGTTGTGAGGGTGCGCGGAATCGTCTCCAAAGACGCGTCCGGGCCGGTATTGTTGATGAGAAACGAGCGGGTCGATTGGCAATACGGCGAGGGATCATATCAGCCGATCCCGTTACCGGGCGCTTATAAATATCCCAGAGATTTTCTGGTGCTGGGGCCGTTTTCCGACGCAAACTCGGTATCGCGGGCGTATCGCCTGGACCACGACTTTATATATGGAGCCACCGGCTATTATGACGAGACATCTATTGAGTATATGGCCCCGCAGCTCGGGCAGGCGGTTGGATCGCACGTGTGGATCAGAAGCCAACCGATCGGCGATAGCGTAAACTTTGCGGAACTGTTCCCGGCGAACCACACAAACTGCACATTTTATGTTCATTTGTGGGTGTATTCGCCGATTTGGGGAGATGTGGGTATGCGCATCGGCAGCAGCGATTCAGCCAAGGTTTTCGTCAGCAATACGGAGATATATAAAACTTCCCCTGTGGCGGCCAGGCCCTTGCAAGAGGGAGAAGATGCGGCACTAAACTGCTATTTCTATCCCGGACTCAACAGCGTGCTCATCAAAGTCGAAAACGGCTCATCTACTGCACCCGGTGTGAACATCCAGTTTGTGGACAAAAACGCGCCAGGCGGCATCGGATGGGGAGGCGCAGTTCCGATTGAGGGCTTCGGTTATACTTTGAATGGCCCGTAGACAATTTTCCACTTAAAAAAAAGCCCGTCGCGAGCAATTCACGGCGGGCTTCTTCATATTTAGCTATTACTCGGTCGTTATGTCGTGTTTCTCCCGAATATATTGATCTATTCCCTCCGCCGCGATTTTGCCGGCGCCCATCGCGCTGATAACTGTCGCCTCACCTGTCACGGCGTCTCCACCGGCAAATACGCCGGCAATCGAGGTCATTCCGGTCTCTTCATTGATGATGATCCCGCCCCAGCTCTGGGTTTCGAGTCCCTCAGTAGTAGATCGAATGAGTGGGTTGGGGTTCTGGCCGAGCGCAACTATGACAGTATCCGCTTGTATGATAAATTCGGAATCTTTGACGGCCACCGGTCGTCTTCTGCCCGAGTCGTCCGGCTCTCCAAGTTCCATCCGAAGGCATTCTATCGCTTTGACTGCGCCTTTTTCGTCCCCGATAAATCGCTTGGGGTTGGTGAGCAGCATCAGCTTGACGCCCTCTTCCTCGGCGTTTTCGATCTCTTCGGCGCGCGCAGGCATCTCGCTGCGGCTTCTTCGGTAGACGATGGTGACTTCCTTGGAACCGATGCGCATAGCAGTTCGAGCGCAGTCCATTGCTGTGTTGCCGGCCCCGATAACGCAGGCCTTCTGGGGAATTTTGATCGGCGTCGCATATTCCTCTCGGTGCGCACGCATCAGGTTGATCCTGGTCAGCCATTCGTTGCCGGAGTAGATCCCGCTGAGGTTTTCTCCCTCAATTCCCATCAGCTTGGGAGCGCCCGCCCCGCTGCCCACAAAGACAGCTTCAAAGCCGTTTCTGAGCAGATCCTCCACTCTGAATGTGCGCCCGACGATGATATCGGTGATGATCTTCACACCCAGCGACTCAACATATTTGACCTCCCGATCGAGGATGTTTCGAGGGAGTCTGAACTCTGGAATGCCGTAGCGCAGCACCCCGCCTGTTTTGTGAAGCGCCTCAAATATCGTAACGGAATAACCTTTCTTTGCGAGGTCCCCAGCTACAGTCAGCCCGGCGGGGCCGCAGCCAACCACAGCCACGTTATATTGCCCAAGTCCGGGGTTTTCCGGCTCGACCGCTGCCTCCGCGGTGGAATGCGCGGCTTCATAATCGGCGGCAAATCGCTCCAGCCTGCCGATACCCACCGACTCGCCCTTTTTCGCCAATATGCACAGCTTTTCGCACTGCTCTTCCTGCGGGCAGACTCGACCGCAGATAGCGGGCAGAGAATTGGTTTTTTTGATCTCAGCCGCGGCTCCGGTAAAGTCATTGCTCTTTATCAACTCGATAAACGCGGGTATATCGATGTTGACAGGGCAGCCCGCTACACAGGGCTTGTGTTTGCAATTCAAACAGCGTTCGGCTTCATCAATGGCCTGCTCCTCGGTGTATCCCAAGGCGACCTCGTCGAAATTTTTCACTCGCTTCGCCGCGTCCTGCTGCGGCATTTTGTTGCGCGGTCCACCTCTGGCCATTATTCGTCACCTCCGGCCAATGTGGCCTGTCTATCCTTGCTTTCTTCTTCAAAATAAAACGCTTTGCGTGCGCGGAGTTCGTTCCAATCGACCTCATGAGCGTCAAAATCAGGGCCATCAACGCAGGTGAATTTCGTTTTGCCGCCAACCGTCACCCTGCATCCTCCGCACATACCCGTGCCGTCGATCATAATCGCATCCAGGCTGACGATGGTTTTCACGCCGTAGGGCTTAGTTGTGTCGGCAACCGCACGCATCATCGGCAGCGGGCCAATCGCAACCACGAAATCTATCTTTCGAGAATCGAGCAGCTCTTTAAGGGGTTCAGTGACAAGCCCTTTTCGTCCGTACGAGCCATCATCGGTAGTCACGATAAGCTCATCTGAGAACGATCGCAGTTCATCTTCTAAAATGATCAGAGATTTCTCTCTGGCCCCAACAATCGTGATAAGCTCGTTGCCTGCATCTTTCAGAGCTTTCGCAACCGGCCTGGCGATGGCAGTTCCCACTCCGCCACCGATCGCAACGGCAGTGCCGAAGTCCTTGATCTCCGTGGGCTGGCCGAGCGGCCCTGCCAGGCTGGGGATCTCGTCGCCAACTTCAAACCTGCCAAGCTCGATGGTCCCACGCCCCACTTCTTGGAAGATCAAGGTTATGGTTCCGTTAGCCGCATCCCAATCGGAGACCGTCAGCGGCAGCCTTTCGCCGTGTTCGCCGGTCCAGACTATCACAAACTGGCCTGCCTTGGCGGAGTTTGCTATCAAAGGCGCACGGATCTCGAAAAGCGTCAACACCGGTGACAGCTTCTCTTTGTGAACTATCGTATTTTTCAGGGAATCAGGGGTCAGTTCGGCAAGATTGCACATCTCACCGTGGTTTTTGCTACACATTGTCTCCTCCTCAAGGGGACGTTATATGTTATTTAGATCAATCCTGAGGCTCTATCGGTTGTTTTTCCTGATAGGCCTGGATTAGTTCTCTGCTTTTAATCGCACATTCTGCGGGAACAACGATATCTCCCCAGTAGCCCTCGCCGGTTCTGAAGACGCCGTCCATCCACGGCACCTGCCGGGATTGCAGAAGCGCAGGTATATCCTCGCTGACGAGCAGCCCATAAACAATGTTGGCTGTAATCTCATCAGGAGCGCGGAATATGACGACAAGATCCTCGCCTTGTCCTTGGTTTTCGCTCATCTTGCTGCCTCGTTTCCTGCAACTTTGACCATTTTCGCAGATGCTTCAGCTATCACGACACCCTGTTCATCGGTCGCATTCGCGCTGGTCATCAGCATACGCGAGTTCTCTTCATCAATACGCCCAACGAACTTGAGCCGCCGACCTACTGCCGCAGGACGCTTGAACCGCACCGTTATCTCGCCAGTTACCGCATTATGACCCAATGAGTGTACGAACCTCGCCATCACCTCGTCAAGCACCGTGCTGACGATTCCGCCGTGAGTGATGCCAACATACCCCTGATGTCGTTTTTCCGGGGTAAAATAGGTGACATATTCGCCGCCGATCGTGTCGAATTTCAGTTTCAGGCCGATAGGGTTTTCTTTTCCACATACAAAACAACAATTATCATCCCCCAACTCCAGATGCCTCGCCACAATCAGCCTCCTTTGTTACTGCCGGCCCATCGGCAGATTCGATCGAGCACACACTGAGAACATTTCGGACCGCGCGCGTGGCATACTTGCCGACCATGCGCCACCATATTGATATGAAACGAATAAATACGCTCCGCCGGGACTATCTGCGCCAGAAGGTCATGCGCGGCGTCAGCGCTCACTTTTTCTATCAGCCCCAACCTCATTGCAACTCTGTGCACATGGGTATCCACCGGCAGCGCCGGCCGGCCGAGAGAAAACATCAGCACGCACGCGGCTGTTTTTCTGCCGACCCCTTCAAAACCGAGCAAATAATCAACTGCTTCTTTGTCCGTCAATTCGGCGAGCCAGTCCAAATTGGTATCGCCGTGCTGGCGTTCCCCGATTTGTAGAAGGATATTCTTTATCCTCGGCGCCTTTATATTGGCTAATCCGCCGCTCTTGATCGCCGACGCAATATCCTCAACCGGCGATCCCGCCACAGCCTGCCAAGTTTCAAACCGATTGACCAGGGATTCATACGCCCGGTCGCTGTTTGCTGCGGATGTGTTCTGCGAGAGGATGGTATAGATCAGCTCGTCAAGAATCGGCCGCCCGTTTGACCATTGCTTTTCGCCGTGATATTCATCTAAAAGATCGCAAACAGTCGTGATTACGCTCATATCTACACTTAAATTATATCATACATTGCTATCTTTCAGCTGGCGCAAGGAAAGAGTCGCGCCAATGTCGAACCGCCGTAATGGCAGAGCTTACCCACTGAATCGAAGCTGTCCTTCCCCAGGGGAGAGGGCGCTCACTTTGCTTGTTTGTGAGTTGGCCCTGGGTGTAATAGTCTTTTCGCAGGAAGGTATTATCGAGTTGAAAATTCATTGGATTGTGCTGCCTATCGGGTTGTTGGCGCAGTATGTGGACGGGTCGCTTGGGATGGGCTACGGCGCATCCAGCGCATCTTTTTTGCTGGCGGCCGGAATGGCGCCGGCGGCTATGTCGGCGTCCATTCATCTTGCCGAAATATTCTCCACCTTGGCTTCGGGAGTGTCGCATATCACCCTTGGCAATGTGGAACGCCGAATTATCCTGCCGTTATCTTTAAGTGGGGTGGTGGGAGGAATATTCGGCGCGTATTGCTTGTCCAGCGTCGATGGGAAATTATTCAAACCATACATAGCGCTTTTGTTGTTGTTTTTGGGAGCGAAGATCGTGTGGACATTCGCCAGGCGTAAGGCCACGGTCAGAGCCCGCCGACCACTGCGCAAGGGGCTGCTGATCCCGCTGGGGCTGGTGGGCGGAGCGGTCGACGCCATTGGCGGGGGCGGCTGGGGCCCAATCTGCACCCCTGCTCTTGCAATGAACACAGACGAGCCTAGGCTGGCGGTGGGATCGGTGGATACGGCTGAGTTTTTGACGACCGTCGCAATCACCGCGACATTCGCAATCAAACTCGGAGTCGGCAGCTTCGTCTGGAGCATAACCCTGCCTTTGTTAATCGGGGGACTGATCGCCGCTCCGATTGCCGCCTACACGTGCCGACGTATAGCTCCGGAGAGCCTGGGGGTGTTGATCGGTATAATGCTTATTTTGTTGAATCTGAAAAACGCGACATCGGGTTTGATTTCCAGGTTGGGCTGGAATCTGCCGTTCAAGACGGATTCCGTGTTTGTATTTGTGGCACTGTGTGTGGTGATGGCCGCTATCCTCGTCCGCAGCCTGCTCGCCGCGCGTAAGAACGAAGAAAAAAAGTAGAAAGATGCCCCGGGAAGGGGTCAATCCCGGGGCATTCTACCAGACAGGGCAAGCCCGTGCTTACTGAGGGGCGGTTATTTCACGCCATCTTGTAGATCCTTTTCCGTTTTATTCTCTCGCTGACTGCATTCTCGACACAACATCGGCCAAATCGATCTACCCGCTATCATTACACATAATATGTATACCCCATCGCAAACGAATAAAACCCTTACATTTGGTATGCTGCGATCGCGTCGTTATTTTTGCTGGTGGCGCTCTCGGTGGCGGGTCTCGATGGAGTGGGAGGTCATCTCCGGGACCATAGAAGGCTCACCACCCTGCAATATCCTGTCTATTTGTATTTCGGGGACGGCGTAGTCCTGGTCGCTAGCCTCTATCTGGAGCCACATCTCCAGCGCCTCGCCTATATCCCCGTTTTTTTCAAGGGCGTGGGCAAGCTGACGGCGCGCATATTTCGGTGCATCCTCGAATGTGACACAGCCCGTATACAGGTCTATGGCCTCGGGGTAACGCATTCTGAAGTAGCAAAAAGTGCCAAGCTCCAGGTAGAGATCGTAGACATCGATATTATTGGCCAACCCTTCGCGCAGGAACGCCTCGGCGTCATGTTCGCGCAAATCGCTATACATCAACCAGGCCGTATTCTCATAGGCCTCAGTGCTGTGAGGATCGATGCTGGTGAGCACGCGCATAGTCCCGATGCAGCGATTAAGCTGGCCTCTGTGCCAGAAGTCGTCGTTTATCAGCCATAGATCATCCCTGACGTCGGTGAACACCTGGCGCATCTTAAGCATCGTTTCCTCGGGTATCTGCTGGCGGGCAAGCGCAGGTGCGCCGAGGGCGGAGATAATGACCAGAATTGCAGCAGCTAATCGCATACAAACAGTATACCTAAAACCCGGTGCGAATGCATATTGGCGCATCACATAAATGTTTTTGCATTGTAATGTATTGTTTTGCTGGTGTCGTCTCGGCGTCCGGGATCAATATTTAATTTGCAAAATATCTATTGACAAGCTTGCTGAGACAGGGTAGAATTAAATTGTTAATTGTTTAACGAATGCCGGGGATACTATGGGTGAGCACAAAAAAATGCCGAGAGCGTCCGTTCTGAGAA
Organism: Armatimonadota bacterium; assembly: GCA_012522555.1. Lineage (GTDB taxonomy): Bacteria > Armatimonadota > UBA5829 > UBA5829 > UBA5829 > DTKD01. The sequence continues at coordinate 29,460 of JAAYKG010000101.1, read as the reverse complement.
TGGAACTCTGCCTCGAACTGCTCGAACAACTCGAAGCAGATGGTTCGGTATACGTGACCAGCAGGCAGATCGGCGAAGCGACCGGCGTCTCCGCCGACAAAGTGCGACAGGATTTCTTCCACCTGGGATCAGAGGGCAAACCGAAGGTCGGATACGAAGTAGCCCAACTCGCAGAACTAATTCGATCGGTGCTGGACCTCAAAACCGCAAAAAAAACCTGTCTTGTGGGTTTGGGAAACCTCGGCAGAGCGCTCACAGCCAGCAATATCTGGTCCAGAGCGGGATTTGAACTGGCCGCCATATTCGACACAGACCCCAGTTTGATCGGGACAACGACCGCAGGGATAAGAGTGCGCAATGTAACCGAGATATACGGGGTGGTTAAGGCCGAAAACATTATTGCAGGGGTGGCTGCGGTGCCGGCATCGGCGGCGCAGGATACGGCTGATCTGATGGTCGGAGCGGGTATCCGCGCTATATGGAACTTCGCGCCGGTGAAACTGCATGTGCCCGAAGATGTGGTCGTCGAGAGCCAGTCTCTGGCCTGGGGACTCATCACCCTTTCATACGAAATGAAAAACAATATCAAAGACCAAGCCCCCGAGAGGGCTAAGTGATTTGGAGGTAGTTCAATTGGCTCAGTCTGCCGTATTGCCCGAAAAAGGCTCCAAGGCCAGGCGTCATTTCAGTCGGATTCAGCAGATCATCGAGGAGTATGGGGCGACCGAGAGCGCTCTGATCCCGATTCTGCAGAAAGTCCAGGATGAATATCGATATCTGCCGGAGGAAATTCTCACGTTTGTAGCAACAGCGCTCGACCTTCCGCCGGCCACCGTCTATGGAGTGGCGACGTTTTATGCTCAGTTTTCGCTGGAGCCAAAGGGCAAGCATATTATAAAGTGCTGTGACGGCACAGCCTGTCATGTGCGCAAGAACCAGACGATAATCAACGCAATCAATCAGCGGCTAGGATTGGCGCCCGACAAGAAAACCACCGACGACCACCGCTTTACATTCGAGATAGTAAGCTGCATCGGGGCATGTGCGCTGGCTCCCGCTGTCGTCATCGATGGACACGTCTACGGACAGACGACTGCCCAAGCTATGGTCGAGGCTATTGATAAAATCGAAGAAGCGGATAAGGCGGAGGACGCGCAATGACACCATTTGCCAAACTCAATTCACCAACGGAATTAGACGCGCTCAAGCGCAAGGCGATCTCTGCAATTCAAGGATGCGCCACACGAGTGTTGGTGTGCGGCGGCACAGGATGCATGGCTAACGGTGGCCCGGCGGTGCTCGATGCTCTCCAAAAAGCGCTCGAAAAGCACGAAGTGCCGGTGCGCGCTGATATTATGCGCGAAGAAGATGAAGATGCCATCACCATCGGCTACAGCGGCTGCCCGGGTTACTGTCAGGTTGGCCCGATCGTGAGGATTCTGCCCGCGGATTATTTCTATGTGCAGGTTAAGCCCGAAGATGCAGATGATATCGTCACACAGACCGTTATGAACGGCAAGCCGGTTGACAGGCTTTTGTTCAAAGATGAAAACAACAGCTACGCCAAGCGCGACGACTTGCCGTTTTATAAGGATCAAGTCAATGTGGTTCTGGCGGATTGCGGGGTTATCGAGCCTGGAGATATTCGCGATTATATCGCCCGCGATGGCTACCGAGCTTTGGCTGAGGCTTTGTTCGGATTGACTCCGGAAGCTGTGGTCGCCGAAGTGACTGAGTCCGGGCTGCGCGGCCGCGGAGGAGCGGGGTTCTCGACAGGCCGCAAATGGGGATTCACCCAGGTTGTGCAGAGCGCGAAAAAATATGTGGTCTGCAACGCCGACGAAGGTGATCCTGGCGCGTTTATGGACGAAAGTATTATGGAAGGCAACCCGCACGCGCTGCTCGAAGGGATGGCGATAGCGGGCTACGCGATCGGCGCTGACGAGGGTTATATATATGTGCGCGCAGAATATCCACTCGCAATCAGTCGTTTGCGCACTGCAATATCTCAAGCCGAACAGGCTGGGTTGCTCGGCGATCGAATCCTGGGCGGGCCTTTCTCGTTTCATATCCACATCAAAGAAGGCGCCGGGGCATTTGTGTGTGGCGAGGAGACGGCGCTAATCAGTTCGATAGAAGGTCAGAGAGGTATGCCGAGGCCCAAGCCGCCGTTTCCGGCTAACTCGGGTTTGTGGGGCAAACCGACTGTAGTCAATAACGTCGAGACCTTCGCCAACGTATCTAAAATCATTCTGAACGGGGCGGAATGGTTCCGCAGTTTCGGGATCGAACGCTCCCCCGGCACCAAAGTCTTCGCTCTTACCGGCGATGTCGTGAACACCGGTTTGATCGAGGTCCCGATGGGGACAACTCTGGGAGATGTCGTGTTCAAGATCGGCGGCGGCATCCGCACAGGCAGACCGTTTAAGGCTGTTCAAATAGGCGGCCCCTCCGGCGCATGCCTCACCGAGGAGCACCTTGATCTTCCGCTGGACTATGACTCGCTGAAATCCGTCGGCGCGATGGTGGGCAGTGGCGGGCTGGTGGTTATGGATGACTCGACTTGTATGGTCGAGATCGCCAGATTCTTTATGAGCTTCACCCAAAAGGAATCTTGCGGCAAATGTGTTTTGTGTCGCGAGGGAACCAAGCGCATGCTCGATATTTTGACCAGGATCGTCTCTGGAAAAGGCAAGGTGGAGGACATCAGCCTACTGGAGGAATTGGCGCTGACGGTGCGCGACGGCTCGTTGTGCGGGCTGGGCAAATCCGCTCCCAACCCGGTCATCTCCACCCTGAAGCACTTTAGAGATGAGTATCTCGCTCATATAGTGGACGGGGTTTGTCCGGCTGGCGAGTGCGAATCGTTCAAGGCCTATTCGATTGTCTCAGAGAAGTGCAAGGGCTGTGGTCTATGCGCTAAAAAGTGCCCGGTGAATGCGATCTCCGGCGAGTTGAAAAGCCCTTACGTCATCGATGCGACTCTTTGCACCAGATGCGGCGTGTGCGCTGAAGTGTGCAAGTTCGATGCAGTGGTGCTGAGTTAAGGAGTATATGATGGAAGGCTATATAACTATTGATGGGGTTCAGACCCCGATTAACGGATGTAAAAACCTGCTCGAGGTGATTCGAGCTTCGGGCATAGAACTACCGACTTTTTGCTACCACTCCGAGTTGTCCGTATATGGCGCTTGTCGGATGTGCATAGTGGATATAGACGGGCGAGGGATCCAGGCTTCGTGCTCGACCCCTCCCGAAGATGGTATGGTAGTCCGCACGCACACGGAGCAAGTGATGCGAATCCGCAGGATGGCGCTCGAGCTGCTGCTGGCTAATCACCACGGCAACTGCCAGACCTGCGGTAAAAACACTCGCTGTAAGCTGCAGGATCTCGCGCAGAAGCTCGGCGTCAAAAACGTGCGATTTGATGAGCTTAATGACGTTTTGCCGATCGACGACACAAACCAGTCCCTGATGCGCGACCCGAATAAGTGCATCCTGTGCGGTGACTGTGTGAGAATGTGTAAAGAAGTGCAGGGGATCGGCGTGCTGGACTTTGTCGGCCGAGGAAGCGACGTTCGCGTCAGTCCGGCGTTCGGCAAGAACCTGAAAGATGTCGAGTGCGTCTACTGTGGTCAGTGCGCCTCTGTGTGCCCGACCGGCGCGCTTACCATCAAGAGCCAGACCGATCAAGTCTGGAAAGCCATCAACGACCCGACCAAAACGGTCATCGTGCAGGTTGCACCTGCGGTCCGGGCTGCCATTGCTCAGGCGTATGGGATCACAGGCGGGGAGCACGCGATGGGCAAAACCGTAACCGCTCTGCGGCGAATCGGCTTCGAGAAGGTATATGATACGTCGTTCACGGCTGATCTGACGACCGTTGAGGAAGCCACTGAGTTTCTGGGCCGAGTGGCCAAAGGTGAGAAGCTGCCGCAGTTCACAAGCTGCTGCCCGGCGTGGGTGAAGTTCGTTGAGCAGTTCTATCCTGGCTATCTGTCCAACCTGTCATCGTGCAAAAGCCCCCAGCAGATGTTCGGCTCGCTGGCGAAACAGTATTTTGCCGACAACGAATCTGTTGAACGCGAGAGCCTGTATGTGGTCTCGGTGATGCCGTGCACAGCCAAAAAATTCGAGGCCGACCGACCGGAGTTTGCCGTCGAGGGCGATCCGGACGTAAATGCGGTAATCTCCACCCAAGAGCTGATTAGTATGATCGACGAGGCTGGGATTCGGGTAGCGGACCTGCCGCCGGAATCGATGGATCTTCCGTTCGGTTTCAAGACTGGCGCGGGTATCATATTTGGGACCAGCGGCGGTGTCGCTGAGGCGGTATTGAGGCTGGCTGCTGCTGCTGAGAAACCAACTTCAAAGACCGCTCCCATAGAATTTCGCGAGGTGCGCGGCCTTGAAGGGTTGAAGGAAGCCTCAGTAACTCTCGGCGACAAGACTATCCGCCTGGCGGTTCTAAGCGGCTTGGCTAATGCCAGAGAGGTGCTTGAGCGAATACAGTCTGGCGAGGCCGAGTATGACATTGTTGAAGTGATGGCGTGCCGAGGCGGGTGTATCGGCGGAGGCGGCCAGCCGTTGCCCAACGACATGCAGGCCCGAGAAGAGCGCAAGCGCACATTGTATGACTGCGATGCAATCCTGCCTTTGCACAATGCGGCTGACAATCCTTATATCAAGGAGTGTTATGAGAAACTGCTGCAAAAACCCAACAGCGCTATCGCGCATAAGCTGCTGCACACCGGCTACAGGTCCAGAAGGCGCATTCAAGGCGAAGATCTGGAACTGACCGAGGAACAAACAGGGCCTAAGACTCCGGTTTCGGTGTGTATAGGCACTAACTGTTATCTTCGCGGGTCGTATGACACCCTGCGCAGGTTGATCGACAAAGCTCGAGAATCAGGTCTGGCCGGCAAGATCGACTTCAGGGCGACATTCTGTTTTGAGAAATGCAAGGCCAGCCCCAACGTGCAGGTCGGAGAGACAATCTACGGCGGCATCACCCCCGATAAGATCGACGAGTTCTTTGAAAACACGATCAAGCCTGCCGCACAGGGCGCTGTTAAAGCGGAAACGCTGGAGGTCTAGCCGGTGGTAAGCGTAAAATGCTGCGTTGGTAGTTCGTGTCATATCAGAGGTGGCGCAAAGACTCTCAAGGTCTTTAAGACGCTCATTGATGAGCATAAGTTGGCCGATGAGGTCGATTTGGCTGCGGATCTGTGCCTGGATAATTGTATCCAGGCGCCGAACGTGGTGGTTGATGGCGTGACATATGGCGGCATCACCCCTGATAAAGCCGAATCGTTCTTCTTCGAACATATTCTTAGGCGGAAAATTTGAACACAGGGATTATATCCACTAACAAAGCGCGATGCAGAGATTGCTATCGCTGCGTAAGGATCTGCCCCGTTAAGGCGATCCGAATATCCGAAGGCCAGGCGCAGGTCGACCCCGCCCGCTGCCTGGCCTGCGGGACGTGCGTTCGCGGATGCCCGCCAAAGGCCAAGCAGGTACGAAACGAACTTCTTCGGGTTCAAGTATTAATAGGCGCAGGCTGCGTATTGGCTTCGGTGGCCCCATCCTATGTGGCTGCGTTTCCGGACTATGGCGGAGGGCTTTTTCCGGCTGTTTTGAAACAGTTGGGGTTCGATTTTGTGACGGAGACTGCGGTTGGGGCGGAGATGGTGGCTCGAGAGACTGCAAAAGTGGTTGCTGAAGAGCCCCAATCCCACATCGCGTCGGCCTGCCCGGTGCTGGTCGATTTGATCGTCAAATATCATCCGGATTTGATCGGCAACATCGCTCCGGTCGTGTCGCCGATGATCGCACACGCCCGGCATCTTAGAAAACAGTATGGCGATGAGGCCAAGATCGTGTTTATAGGTCCGTGTTCGGCAAAAAAAGCGGAGGCCGAACAGCCGGAATTGGCCGGAGATGTTGATGCGGTGCTGACATTCGAGGAACTGCGGGCGTGGATCGATTCCGCAAATATTCGAAAAGATCAACTCCGATCCGCCGATATGGACGATATTCCGGCATCGTTGGCTCGACTTTTCCCTCTGGAAGGCGGGCTGGCGGAGGCGGCGTCTATGGCGCCGGACCTGCTCAAACAGGATTTCGTCGCGCTATCCGGCAGTGAGCAAGTCGAAGAGATGCTCGAAAACCTCAAGAACGGCAGCACTGTTAAGCTCTTTGAGGGGTTGTATTGTTCGGGCGGCTGCATAAATGGCGCGTGTTTCGGCGATGGAAAAGACATCTTTCGCAGACGCAATCAGATTCTGCAGCACCAGAAACGCTCAGCCCACGGCGCTGACACGGCGGATTTCAACGCCATTATGGAAAACATCGAAATGCGGTGCTCTTACAGCGAGAATGTCATCGACCATAAAGAGATCACCGAGGACAAAATAAAGAGCGTCCTGGCGCGGACGGGTAAGCTCACGCCTGACGATGAGCTTAACTGCGGCGCGTGCGGCTACCCGAGCTGCAGGGCGAACGCTATCGCGGTTTTGACGGGGATGGCCGAGCACAATATGTGTATTCCCTGGATGCGAAAAGTGGCCGAGCGAAAAGCGGACCAGATTATAGACAATAGCCCCAACGGGATCGTGATCGTCGATTCCACGCTGCGTGTGGTGGATTTCAACGCGGCGTTTGCTGAATTGTTCTCATGCAGCCGCGGAATCGTGGGTAAACCGCTGTCAACGTTGATGGATACCGGGGATTTTGAAAGAGTTATGACAGGGGCTGTGGATCGAATTGTCAACAAAGATGTGTCTTTCCCGGCCTATCACATCAGCGCGAATATGAACGTCTACAGAATCGAACATGAAGAGTTGGTTGTGGGGATTCTGGCGAACGTGAATAAAGGCACCGAAGGGCTTAGCCGACTGGAACATATTCGTGAAGAGACGCTGTCTCACGCCGAGGAAGTCATCCAAAAGCAGATGTTGATGGCCCAGGAAATCGCAGGTATCCTTGGAGAAACCACCAGCGAGACCCGGGTTTTACTGCGTAAGTTGACGGAACTGATGAAGGAGTCCGACGGCAATGGAAATGGAGGCGAGAAGGTCTCCGAATGAAAAGATTCGCCGTGGATGTAACCTCTCGCCAGTTTTCGAAAAATGGTGAGGATATATGCGGGGATGCGATCAAGATCTCCCGCACGCCTGATTCGACGATCATAGTAATGTCCGACGGGTTGGGCAGCGGGGTCAAAGCGAACGTGCTCGCCACGATGACGGTGGAACTGGCCACCGGGCTGTTTACGGGGGAGTTGTCGCTTCAAGAGATCGTCGAGACCTTGATTGCCACTCTGCCCGTGTGCAAATGGCGAAACATCGCGTACTCCACGTTTTCCATTGTGCGCATCTATGATACCGGCCATGTCACCGTCGCTCAGTATGATTCTCCCATTCTGCTGCATCTTCGCAGTGGCAATCGACCGTCGACCATAAAGAGCACAAAACGAACAATCATGGAGCGCACTATCCGGGAATCGCACTTCCGGCTCAGTCCAAACGACGCTGTTCTGCTTTTTTCGGATGGAATTGTCTATGCCGGGGTCGGGGAAGGGCTGCCGATGGGATGGCAGGAGGACGGGATACTGGAATATGTGTCCCAGACCGCGCCGGAATTGTCCGAATGCACCGAGATCGCTGACAACGTCGCCGAGACCGCTCTGGGGTTCTGGCACGAACGCCCCGGCGATGATGGCACAGTGCTGTGTGCCCGATATCGCAAAGCCGTGAATGCCACCCTCCTGACCGGGCCTCCACATAACCGCGAATTAGTGGGTAAAATGCTCAAAGATTTCATGGCCACTAAAGGTAAAAAAATCGTCTGTGGCGGCACGACTTCCCATTTGCTTGCCGACCATCTGGACGCGAAGCTGGTTCCTGATGAGCGATACATAGACACCGACCTGCCGCCGATTGCGCGAATGGATGGGGTGGATCTGGTTACGGAGGGCATACTCACTCTCAGCCGAGCATCCGAATACCTAGCTAAGGGGCGACCGAAGGACAGGATTGACGCAGCCACCACGCTGCTGGACAATCTCGAATCGGTGGACGGCATAACTTTTATGGTCGGCACGGCGCGAAACCCCGCGCATCAAAACACCGGGCTGCCGGATTCGATATTCCTGCGGCGAACGGTGGTGGAGAAGCTGGCCAAGCGATTCGAACTCCTCGGCAAAGAGACTGAGCTGCGATACTATTAGCCGACGCCGGCCCTCGCTATTTGAATCATTTCTTTTTGAACGTTTCGGCGACTTCTCTGAGTTGAGCGATAATTGGAATCTTCTGCGGACATTTCGGCTCGCATTGTCCGCATTCCAAACAATCCTGGGCTTTCTTTCCTCGCGCCGGATGTTCAGGATCGCTGAGTCGATTGTATCGCCGCTGCGCGTGGTCTGTCAGCCCGTATATTCGGTGGGCGTTCATAATGCTGAAGTTGGCGGCTATATTGACTTCGTGGGGGCAGGGCATGCAATATTCGCAGCCCGTGCAATAAAGCTCGGCCAGGCGTTTATTTTCATCCAGTGAAGCCTCAATCGCCAGTCTTTCCTCATCCGAAAGCGGGTCCTCTCGACTCGCGGTGGCGCAGTTTTCCTCGACCATCTCTATGGTGCTCATCCCTGATATAGCGCAAGTCACTCCTGGGTTTGCCAGCACAAACCGCAAAGCGACTTCGGCGGAACTGGCGACGGGGGCGCTTATCAATTCCTTGATCTTGTCCGATGGCGCACCCAATCTTCCGCCGCCTACCGGCCCCATCACAACGATCCCAAGGCCCAATTCATGGGCATGTGCGATGACCTCTGTGTTGACTCGATCGAGCAGATTATACTGAACCGTCATCCCGTCAAATTCGCCCGTATCCAGCAGTTTGATCATATTCTCCGGTGTTTCGTGGGTGCTGATGCAGCAGTATTTGATCAGCCCTTGTTCGCGGGCTTTCCTGGCGGCATCCATCCCGCCTTTACATAAAAATTCGTCGTAGTGCTGGAATTTCATATCGTGGACGATTTGATAGAAGTCGATGTAGTCGGTATCAAGGAGTTCCAGGGAGGTATTCAGGCGGCTCCACCAACCCTCAACCGTATTATCCTCGAGGTTGTTTTTGGTCGAAAGGTAGATTTTGTCCCGCCAACCCTTGAGCGCTTTGCCGCACTTGACTTCGCTGTCGGGGTATATTCGGGCGGTATCAAGATAGTTCACACCCAGCTCAAACGCGCGCCTTATCACGCGCACGGCTTCTTCTTCGGATTGCGGAAGCCTCATCGCCCCGAAACCCAAAGCCGAAATCTTGACACCAGTTTTCCCGAAATCTCTGTACTGCACTTACTGCTCCTCTGCTCAACGCGTGACTTGAATATATGATACCCCAAAGACCACCACAAGGAAAGTGAGGAAAAGGGACGCTCTCTCCAGGCGTTGCGAGGAAATCACTCTTGATGCGCTTGCCCCCATTCTTGACAGAGAGGCGTTTCAGAGGTAACTTATATGACGTCAGGAACGCAGGCTATGGCCTTTAACAGAGCAGGCAAATGAGAACTCCACTTTATGAAGATCACATCGAGCGCCATGCGAGGATGACTGAATTCGCCGGCTGGGATATGCCTTTACAATATACAGGGATAGCCCACGAGGTCGGAGTGGTGCGCACCAAAGTGGGGCTGTTCGATATTTGCCACATGGGCGAGTTCGCTGTGTCTGGCCCACGGGCTTTGGAGTTGCTGCAGCACGTGACAACCAACGATGTCGCCGCATTGGCTATCGGGCGCGCTCAGTATACGCTGCTGTGCAACGAAAAGGGTGGGGTCATCGACGACCTTATCGTATATCGCATGGCCGAGCAGGATTATCTGCTGATTGTAAACGCGTCAAACGAGACAAAAGACTTCGAGTGGATAGCGTCGCACAACACTTTTGGCGCGGATTTGGAAAACCAGTCGGCAGCGACAGGGCTTATTGCAGTGCAGGGGCCGATGGCGGAAAATCTTATGCAGCCGCTCGCTGATTTCGATCTGTCGAAAGTTGGGAGATTCCAGATCGTGTCGGGGTTGTTTGCCGGGTTGAATTGCCGCATCGCTCGCACTGGGTATACCGGCGAAGATGGCTTTGAGATACTGTCCAGGATGAGCGACTGCCCTGCTATTTGGGCCGCGCTTTTAGAATGTGAAAAATTCGGCGTGGAGCCGATCGGGCTGGGTGCGAGAGACGTGCTGCGCTTGGAGGCAGGGCTGCCATTATATGGCTATGAACTCACAGACGAGATTACTCCTGTGGCCGCACGACTGATGTGGGTCGTCAAACCAGGCAAGGGAGAATTCATCGGCAGGCAGGCGATTATGTGCGCCAAAGAAGCCGGGGAGCCGCAAATATTAGTCGGGATTGAGGCAATTGACCGATGCATACCCAGGCACAGTTGCGAGGTGAAAAAGGACAAGGCAATCGTGGGCAGTGTAACTAGTGGAACATTTTCGCCAACTCTCGGCAAGGGGATAGCGATGGCGTATCTGGATAAGGATCAAGCCGCCGTCGGAAACCAGGTTGGGGTATATACGAGTGGACGAACCTGCGCTTGCCAGGTCGTTTCAACGCCTTTTTATAAACGCATATGAGCGCCAACCACATTTTTTACGAAAGAGGGTAGAGATGGATACCAGCAAACTGAAATACTCCAGCACTCATGAATGGGTCTTCGCCGAAGGCGACACGGCCATCATCGGAATCACCGATTATGCTCAATCAGAGCTAGGGGAGATCGTGTTCGTCGAATTGCCCGAAGTCGGCATCGCGTTCGACAAAGGGGACACCTTCGGGACGATCGAGTCATACAAAACCGTCTCCGACCTGGTGACTCCGCTGTCCGGAGAAGTCATCGAGATCAACTCCGCGCTTACCGATTCGCCGGAGTCTGTAAACGACAGCCCCTACGACGACGGGTGGATCATCAAGATCAAGATGACCGATCCCGGTGAACTCGATCGGCTGATGACGCAGAAGGAGTATGAGGACTCGCCCAAGGAGCACTAATTTGCCATATATAGCCAACACCCCAGACGACCGGCGCAAGATGCTGCAATCTGTCGGCGCGCCAGGTGTCGCCGATTTATTCGATCAGATTCCATCGGATGTGCGCTTCAGCAGCGAACTCGACCTGCCGCAAGCTATGAGCGAGATCGAGTTACGCCGACATTTCGCAAATCTTGCGAACGCGAATACCTCGGGCCAGCAAGCGGCGTGTTTTATCGGCGCGGGAATATATGACCATTACATTCCGTCCACGGTTCCGGCGGTGGTCGGCCGCTCGGAGTTTTATACGTCATACACTCCCTATCAACCGGAGATCAGCCAGGGGACTTTGCAGTCGATATTCGAGTTTCAATCTCTGATTTGTCGGCTGACCGGGCTGGAAGTGGCGAATGCGTCATTATATGATGGCGCTACGGCGCTCGCCGAGGCGGCTTTGATGGCTTCGAGCATCACCCGAAGATCGCAGTGGCTGGTCTCGAACTGCGTGAATCCGGCGTATCGCGAGACTCTTGCCACATATTCGTGGGCGTCTGAGTATGAATTGGTGGAGGTTGGCCAAAGCGGAGTCGTCACGGATATAGCCGAGCTGGAGAAGTCCATTGGGGATGATACGGCGTGCGTGCTGATCCAAAACCCGAACTTTTTCGGCTCGATTGAGGATATAGCGAAGATAAAAGCGGCGGCCCAAGCGAAAGGTGCGCTGCTGGTCGTGTCTTTCGATCCCATATCCCTCGGGCTGATGAAAACTCCTGGGGAGCTTGGCGCTGACATAGCGGTGGGGGAAGGGCAATCGTTGGGGTTGTCAATGGCTTTCGGAGGACCTCTGCTTGGTTTGTTCGCCTGCAAGCAGCAATATATGCGGCAGATGCCGGGTAGAATCGTAGGTGCGACGAGCGATGCGGAGGGCAAACTCGCGTATGTGTTGACCCTGCAAACACGTGAGCAGCATATCCGGCGCGAGAAAGCGACATCCAATATATGCACCAACCAAGGCTTGTGCGCCCTTGCGGCGACGGTTTATTTGTCGACTTTGGGCAGGTCCGGCCTGCGGCGAGTTGCGGAACTGTGCGTGGAAAAATCGCATTATCTCGCCGACAGGATCGCCGACCTTGATGGCTATAAGGTGTTGTCCGGCGCTCCGTTTTTCAAAGAATTCGTGATTAAATGCCCGGCTCCGATAGCCGAGATCAATGCCCGATTGATTGAAAACGGCCTGATCGGCGGTTTGGATTTGGGCAAGCAGTACCCCGAGTTTGCAGATTGTATGCTGTTATGCGTCACCGAAAAACGAAGCCGTGACGAGATGGATGCGCTGGTGGAAGGGCTGAGAAGATGAGCGTGGATCAAACGATTTTTGAATACAGTTCACCAGGAAGGGTCGGCGTGGCTCTGCCGGAATCCGATGTTTCGAGCGCGGGTGCGGGGGAGTTGCTAGGCTCTGACAATCTGCGCGACGATCTGCCGCTGCCGGAGGTCAATCAAGTCGATGTAATCCGCCATTTTACAAAGCTGTCGCTGGCGAACTACAGCGTCGACCGCGGGTTTTATCCTCTCGGCTCGTGTACGATGAAATATAATCCAAAAATCAACGAAGAACTGGCGTCGCTGCCGGGATTTTCTGAATTGCATCCATATCAGGATGAGTCGCAGGCCCAGGGCACGCTCGCTGCGATGTATGCCACCCAGGAATATATCAAAGCCATCACAGGGTTTGATGCCGTCACGCTTCAGCCCGCGGCGGGGGCCCAGGGCGAGTTTACGGCTATGATGGTCTTTAAGAAACATCATGAAAAGACCGGGCAGGGGCATAGGCATATAGTCATCGTGCCGGATTCGTCGCACGGAACCAACCCTGCAACTGCTGCAAGATGTGGTTATGGGATAAAAAAGACGCCGTCCGGGCCTGACGGCCGAGTGGACCTCGACGCGCTCAAAGAAGCGCTCAACGATGAGGTCGCAGCGGTGATGTTGACCAATCCAAATACCCTTGGCCTGTTCGAGTCGCAGATCGCCGAGATATGCGCGATGGTGCACGACGCGGGCGCGCTGATCTACTGCGACGGCGCGAATATGAACGCGGTGATGGGGTGGTATCGGCCGGGGGACAGCGGCTTTGATGCAATGCACCTGAACCTTCACAAGACATTTTCGACACCACACGGCGGCGGTGGGCCAGGTTCCGGTCCTGTTGCGGTGAAGGGTTTTCTGGCGCCATATCTGCCTGTTCCCAATGTGAACAAGCAGGGTGAGCGATATTTTCTCGACTATGGTTCCCGTGACTCGATAGGGCGGGTTCACGGATATTATGGTAATATCGCCATTGTGCTACGAGCGTGTGTCTACATTTTGAGCCAGGGCGGAGATGGGCTTAAAAACGTGAGCGAGAATGCGGTCCTGAACGCCAATTATCTGATGAGCAAACTTAGCGATGCTTATGAAGTGCCTCACAACACTCGATGCATGCACGAGTTCGTCGCTTCCGCATCCAAACAAAAAGAACTCGGGGTCAAGGCTCTGGACATCGCCAAGCGGCTGATCGACTTCGGCTATCATCCGCCTACCATCTACTTCCCGCTTATTGTGCCGGAGGCGCTGATGATCGAACCGACGGAAACCGAGAGCATCGAAACCCTGGACAGCTTCATAGAGGCGATGTTGACGATAGCGCGCGAAGCTGAGACCGACCCGGATATACTGCACTCGGCCCCACACAACACGCCGGTCAGGCGGCTTGATGAGGCGACTGCGGCACGAAAACCCGTGCTGCAGTATAACCCCGAGGGCTAATCGATAGGGAAAGATTTATACATCGGCGTGGACAGCCACCACCTGAGCAGTGTAAGCAAGCCGCTTATCACATAATCGCCGAGCACTAGGCCGAGGAAAAACGGCATTGCGCGTTTATACATCTTCAACCCGCCGGTTCGCAGCATAGCTGATTTGGCCGTGGCCGCGATCAGCATCGGCAGCCATAACCAATCGAACATGCGAATCTGCGCGAGCACGAATCCAACAGGGTGAAACGGCCACCAGGATACTCTGAGATTGGCGACATAGAACAACACAACCATCCCAGCGCCCCATATCATGGCTATAAAATGAACCAGCCCTGTCTTGGGCGCGACGCCGTCTAGTGTGGCGCGTAGTACGTTGAAGCCTTCGCGCCCCTGGTATACTCGCCACCAGTCGCTCTTTGCCGTCGCTGCGCCGTAGCGATAATATACATCCAGCGCACACCACAGGCTGGCGATTATACTCAACACCGAAGCGATGGCGATTGCGCTCACCAGTTGCTTGCGGTCTATTCCGCCCGACTCCGATATGCGCATCGTGTCGGCATAAGTCGGCAGGGCGTGTGCTCTGAAATCGCCGAACGAAAACCAGCGCGTGTAGGCCATTCCCACACCTTCCGGTATCGTGCTCCCGGCCCCGAGAAAAGTCCTCGGAAACCAGCCCACGTCGTTGCCCGGGTTCCAAACCATTCCCACTGCCGCGCGAACCCATCCCCCACCGATCATAAACAACATGAATAGCCCGAACAGCATTATCGATACGAGGGGCCTCATTCCCAGCGCGACCCCGAAAGTGACAAGCACAGCCATCGCCAGAGTGAATGTTATCCAATATCCCCTGTCCTGATCGCTGATAAGCGAGCTTTTTAGCGATCTGCGAGCAGACCAGAGCACGATGAGCGCGAAAGCCAGAACGGCTCCCTGACCCTGTTCAGCCGGATATGGGAAGCCCATCCCCCCGGCCTCCAGCCCCGCCAGGCTCCCGCCGAGATTCTCCAATTTCACCAGCCAAAAACAAAACACGCACGAATACAGGATGTTTGTCGGCACCAGCGCGGACAGGCCGATCACGCAGGGATAAAACGCGATATATAGCGGACGCATACTCGCCATAGACTGCGGCAGATATTGGCCAAACTCCGTCGGCAGGGTTCGGATAGCGGGAATCCACGGATAGATGAAGTTCAACGCGCTCATCCCCTGCAAAACGATCGCCACTCCGGCGCCAAGCAGCAACGCCTTTTTCCCGACCCCTCCCGGTTCGGTCAACATAAGCGGGAGTTGGACTATCGGGAATGTTAGCCGCTCTTCGCGAGACCACCGAGGGTAAAACAAATGCGCCAGACAATACTGTGCCGCCAGAAGCGCCAGCAAAAAACCGCCCCACGCGAGCATCGGCACCACCCACGCGCGCCAGATGGCAGGGTCATACAAGTTCGCATTCCCCAGCCAGAAGCCTTTCATCACCTCATCCCCGCGAGGTGCAACCCACGATGGGATATGGCTCCAAAATTGGTCGAATCTATTATTTGCGGTGGCGAATTGCCAGGGCGCCAGGATCGTGGTTATCAGAAACTGCACCATCCCCATTGTGCAGATCCCGATGGTGGCGGCGACGGTTGCGTATACGAGCAGCATCGCCCGTCGGGACACCTTTTTATAAAACATCCGCACAATCAGCATACCGAGCAGCACCCATACGCCAGGAAACGTCAGCGATATGGAAGCCAGATCAGCGGACCTGAGCAGTATCTCGGCTCGAAACACCACAATACAAGCCAGCGGCGCCAGTATGACCCCAAAAAGGGTGGCTAATCCGAGCCGTGACGGGCCTTGTGGGATTTTATTATCGGTTTTTTTGGGTTTTATTGTAGGCGTAACGGACACTGTTTCACCATCGGTCTCAGGGCTGACGCACAAACAAATATTGTGCTAATTGTCATTTCGGTGTTAAGGCCTGCCTTGGCTTGATCTATATTGGCATTCGATATATACGCTGCACATGCCTGCGTTAATTCACGTCAGTCGATGGTGATCCTGCGGCCCTGCTCGGCCGAATCATAGCACGCCTGAACGAGTTTCAGCACATCTCTGCCCTGCTCTGCAGTCGCTATGGCAGGCCGCTTGCCTTGCAGATACTCGGCAATCGGCGCGGCAAGGCCCGCGATCCGCTCGCCCTGGTTGGTTATCTCCGGAAGCTCACTGTTGGTCCAGCCGGGGTCGCCGTGTTTATACCATTTGAGTTGAGGAGCGCCCGCAGGCTTGAGGGCGTTGCTGGGGGCGTCGCCGTAGTTGCCGATTATAACCCCTTTTTCACAGATAATCTCAAGCGTGTTCTCTCCGCCCGGCGCAACAAACGAGCACGAAACCTCAGCAAATGTCCCATCAGCATAGCGATAGATTGCTATGGCGTTGTCGTTGGGAACAGCAGGGTTTAGCAGAGTGTCCATCTCCGCCATCACGCTGACAGGCATCCCCAGCATCCAGTAAATAAAATCAATGGGATGGGCGGCGTCGTCGGCGAATATATCACGATTCAGCTCGGGTTTGACGTGCCAAAGCTTGTCGAAACCGCTCATATATTGTGTCCCCAGGCAGTGGCGGCGGCGAATCATAAACAGTTTGCCGAACTCCCCTGACTCCAACAGTCGTTTAGCTTGAATGTTGTGCGCATCCACGCGCATCTGCCAGGCCATCGTAAATGGCACATTATTACCGTTTATTGCCTCTGCGATACGATCCGCCTCTTGCATGGTCAGAGAAATAGGCTTTTGCAACACAATTGCTTTACCAGCCGCAGCCGCTTTTTCCACGAGGTCGGCGTGCATCGACGTTTCGGCAGCGATGACTACTGCGTCGACATCGTGCCGCCCTAACAGAGATTCAATCGATGCCTCACACGAGATTTCAAACGTGTTGCAGTTAGAGGAGGCGCGGTCGGGGTCGTGATCCCATCCCGCGACCAGTTCAATTCCAAGCTCCGGTCGACCCCGCCACTGCATACAATACATTCCCACGTGCCCGTGGGCAAATCCCAATATCCCAACTCGAGTTTCATTCATATTCTGCCCGCTTCCGCCATCCAGTTCAGATAGCCCGAAATTGATGTGTCGGCAGTATCATTCTACACTAAGCTGAGTTCTACCTGCTTGAATTGATTCGACGAGGGTGGGTTTTGACTAATCTCTCTCACGAGGGGTAAGCTTTGTTTTGGTGCGCAAGCCCTGATTTCAAGAGAAATTCCTATTCCCTGTTTGGTCTATTTGTGTTAGCATGTGAGCGAATTTGCACCTGTTTGAGAGGAGATACTCGTGACTGACAAAGCTAACTTGCACGCCAATGCGTCTACGATGACCACGCCTGGAATTATGGAGCCTCTTTCTCTCTTAAATACGGAGGAAACCTCCGGCCAGGTGCATCCTGCAATTGCCGAGCAGCTTCAGGAATCAGCAGAGCGCGATGCGGATATCATCGTGCTCGGATCCGGACCTGCGGGCTATGTTGGAGCGATACGGGCTGCTCAGTTGGGCGCTCGGGTTGTGATCGTTGAGAAAGGCTCCGTCGGCGGCACCTGCCTGAACATCGGATGTGTGCCAACGAAGGTGCTGCTCGCCTGCGTCGCGGTAGCGGATACAGTAAAATCCGGCGCGAATTTCGGAGTCAATACCCAGGGCTACTCTATCGACATCCCCACCATAATGGCGCACAAAGACTCTACCGTAAAGCGCCTGGTCGGCGGCGTCGAAAGTTTGTTCAAGAAGAACCAAATCAGGCTGGTGCGAGGATTCGGCCGCATCGTGGATCCGAATACCGTGACGGTAGATACGGAAAACGGTGTCGAGGTCATTCGCGGCGGTAAAATCATAATAGCGACAGGCTCGAAGACGGCTCTGCTTCCGATGCCGGGTTTCGAGATCGGGGAAAAGGTTTGGACCAGCACCGAGGCTCTATCGTTTGATTCCATTCCATCGTCGTTGCTTGTCATTGGAGCCGGGGCGATCGGTCTGGAGGCGGGATTTACCCTCTCTCGGCTGGGCAGCGAGGTGCTGATTGTCGAGATGAAATCTCAGATACTCCCTGCCGCGGACACAGAGACAGCGAATGAACTCATGAAATCCCTAAAAAAAGCCGGTATCAAGTTTATGCTGGATTCCACCGTGGTCAGCGCCGAGGATATCCCGACCGGAAAGCGCGTTAGCATAAAAACCGGGGACAAAGAGCAGACCCGAGAGTTCGAGAAAGTGCTCGTTGCGATAGGCCGCAAGCCCGCGACCGAGGATATCGGACTCGACGAAGTCGGAGTCAAGCACGACCGCGGGCGGATATTGGTGGACGAGCACATGCGCACGAATGTCGTCGGCATATACGCGGCCGGCGATTGCACGGGGGAGCCGATGCTTGCACACGTTGGGTGGACTGAGTGCATTGCCGCTGTGGAACATGCTTTGGGGATGGATTCGCGTATGGACTACGGTGCGATCCCGGCGTGTGTCTATACCACCCCTGAATGTGCTTCGGTGGGTTTGACCGAAGAGCAGGCTCGTGAACGCTGCAAAGAAGTCCGTGTCGGCAAATTCGCGTTTCGGCACAATAGTAAAGCGATGGCGATCGGGGGAATTGATGGCTTCGTGAAAATTATTACCGAACCAAAATATGGTGAAATTCTTGGAGTCCATATGGTCGGCCCGCATGTTACAGATATGATTTCTGAAGCTGTGGTCGCGATGAGAAACGAACTTACGGTCGACGAATTGGTCGCCAGCATCCACCCGCACCCGACCCTTTCAGAGGCCACCCAGGAAGCCGGTTACGACGCGCTTGGACGCGCGATTCATAAATAGCCAGATCGACGAGGCGCATCTGCGCCGATTTTGTGATTGGAAATGGGGATTTTTATGTCCTGCACATGCGAAAATAAATTCGAAGAACTGAGCCAATATATCAACAGCGTTTACGACCCGATTCATCCGCAGTCGTCACTGATTGCCATTCTTCACCATGCACAGAATCTGTATGGCTATCTTAGCAAAGATGTTATGGATCACGTTTCAAACACCACGTTAGTCCCCACAGCCGAGATATATGGTGTGGCGACGTTCTATAGCTACTTCAAACTCGTCCCGCAGGGCAAGCACCGCTTGAGCGTGTGTATGGGCACGGCTTGCTACATTCGAGGCGCCGGCAAGTTGCTTGAAGTGATCGAGGATGAACTCGACATCAAACCGGGCGAGACCAGCAAGGATAATCTCTTTACCCTCGATGAGACGCGCTGCGTGGGCGCCTGCGGCCTCGCGCCTGTGGTTACGGTGGACGACAGGGTCTATCCAAAAGTCGACCCGGAGCAGATGCTTGCGGTAATCAAAGAATATAAATCCGCTGAATCGAGCTAAGGACGTTTTTCGATAATCACTCTTAAGGCGATGATCAGCAGAGCGACTCCGAATATCTTTTGAAGCACGTATCCGGGCATGGTGATCGCATATTTTGCGCCGATCAACCCGCCAAAGAGGAAGCCAAGCGCCGTAAGCCCTGCGACCCGAAGGTCGACGAAACCTGCCCTGTAGTATGTCAAGGCTGCGAGCAAACCAATAGGCGGGACCATCATCGCCAGTGTCGTTCCCTGGGCGGTATGTTGATTGAATTTGCTGATCAGAAGAAATGCCGGGAGAAGAATCGTCGCCCCTCCGATTCCGGTCAACCCGCTCGCAGCGCCCGCAATTACTCCAAGCGCCAAATAAAGAATAATTTGTAACACGTTGCAAGTCCCCCGTAAAAAACTACACAGGCAATCAAGCCCGACGAATATTTACTTGAAAAAGACTATCACATATTCGTGTTTGAATATATAAAACCCGCCGGCCAGTGCGCGATAGCGCCAGAGATTGGTGTTTTTTCCTTTGGCTACTTCGTTGCCTTCGATATTTTTCACGATGATCGATTTAGTCTTAAAGCCGACGTCGTTCATTCGCTGCATACACTGAAAACCAAGCGGCTCCAGCTCTCCGGCGGAGTATTTGTCACCGATCACCAGCACTGCGAATCTGCCGTTCTCAAGCGTGTCGTAGGCGTTTTGGGCGACTTGCTGGAAGCTATCCAGAAAATCTGCAATCGAGGTGCAGTTGGAAAGGTCGGATTTGTGCTCGCTGAATCGTATAATATCAGCATAAGGCGGATGCAGGATCGCTAGATGGGCTTTTTCTGAACCCAATTCAGCTAGTCGCCCCCGCACATTGTCCGCAGTTTCGGCATTCGTGCTGTCTCCACATAGCAGCCTGATTGAATGCTCGAGGGCTTCTTCGGGCAGCTTAGCCGCGACGTGTTCGATGAGTTCGGGCTTCAGCTCGACGCCGACCAGTTTTCTGCTCAGATTCACTGCTTCGATTGCCGATGTCCCAGAGCCTAAAAACCAATCGACCACTATCTCCCCCTCCTTGGTGTATCGCCTGAACATCTGATTTGCGATTTGGGGGATAAAGTTGCCGTGATAGTCCAGCTTATGCCCATTGCCGGTATGCCTGGATGACATCAACCACAGCGAATCCGTGAGCACATCTTCATATTCTCGCCAACGAGCTATTTCGATATCTGTATAGTGTGGGTTTTTACGCATATCCTGATTATATCATCTATGGATGGGTTTGATAGCCTGTCTTTCTTGGATAAATAGCTCATAATATCACGCTAATGGAGGCTGCGTTATGTATGCAACTGATGACCTTCGGAATGAGCACGAGGGGATAAAAGTGGCTCTCGGTGTACTCGGGCGTTTGGCAGACGACGCCGAAGCAGGCCAGTCGCTTGATATAGATGATGTAGACCAGATCGTAGACTTTTTGCGCACTTTCGCCGATAAATGCCACCACGGCAAAGAGGAAGACCTGCTGTTTCCTGCTCTCGAACGAGCGGGCATTCCCAGGGAGGGAGGGCCTATCGGAGTGATGCTTGACGATCATGTGCAGGGGCGAAAATATATCGCGGCTATGGCTGATGCGCTGCCGGGGCTGCGGTCGGATAGCCCGGCGGCTAGCGCAGCCTTCGCAGATGGGGCGCGTGGCTATGCCGAACTGCTGACTGCTCATATCTTCAAAGAAAACAACGTGCTGTTTCCAATGGCTGAACAATACTTGACTCCTAACCAGCACGAGGAGCTGGCTGAAGGGTTCGAAGAAATAGAAGAACAAAGGATAGGTCCGGGGGTGCATGAGGCGTATCACGCGCTGTTAGATCGGGTGGAAGAGAAATATTTGAGCTAAAGCAGATTTTGCAGCGGGCCAGCATACAATATTAAGCAAAAACTAAAATAATATATGTCTGCCTGCCATATAACTTGACTAGACTGCGGTACCACGCTATAGATATTGACCGTTACGGTACAGATGTGCTAGAATAAAGATGAGTATTTTAGCCGATGATCTTAGCATGGAGGCCTTAGTGTTGAACCGCAGTCTAGTATCAGGATGCTTGATAAGCCTATCGTTTTTGCTGCTTGCCGCACAATCCTGTTCGGCCAACGTCTCTTACCGAACAGCTAAAGTGGCGGGGGTATGGATGCACATAGTCACCGCAAATATGAACAGCCCTTCTGTTCGCGTTACCCCTGCCGTGGCGAAAAACGGCATCGGGACTACCGAGACATTTCGCTCGATGATTCGACGAACTCGGCCGGTGGCTGCAATCGACGGCACCTTCTTTTGCACCAGAACATTCAAACCGACTGGCGACATCGTGATAAATGGGCAGTTAATAAATGGCGGCTATTTGGGCACAGCGGTGGCATTCAGCGAGCCAAATATCGTCAGTTTCATCAACTCCAAGCAGTATTGCTGGAGCGATTACCAGTCGGTGTTGTCGGCTGGGCCGAGCTTGCTGATTGGCGGCAAGCTTGCTATTTATCCGCGCGACCAGGGATTTCGCAGCGGCGTCCACTTTTCGCCCCGAATTCGAACAGGGGTCGGTATCACCCGCGCCAATAAGCTCGTATTAGTGACCACAACTCGAAAGGTCTACCTCAGCCAGTTGGCCAAAGCTATGCAGGCGTTGGGCTGTGTTGATGCGGCTGGGCTGGACGGCGGTTCCTCGACGGGTTTGTATTTTAACGGCAAACTTATCTCCAACCCAACCAGAGCGATAACAAACTGCCTGCTGATCTATGATAATCCAGAAAGTTTTGAACAACACAAAAAAACTTTTTTTCCGGCTCAACTCTACAGCCAACGGTAGTAATCCGCGCCGTAATCGCCTAATATTTGGGGCTAATTTGTCGGCGGCGAAACAGTATTTCATTTCTCTGCGATAAGCCGCGACAATTGTGCCAAAATGATAGTTTACTTGCTTGAGCCGTGAGTGAAACGTGGCGTTAAATTACATAGATTTCTGCTTGACTTTGCTTCGTTTTGCCTCTACAATCACATGCACAGGCAGCCCGCCGTATAGGTTTGCGCGAGAGAAGTTGTACACTGCTCTGTGCCTGATTCATTTGGCCCAGAGAACCGGATGCAACTTAGCGACTTTGATTATAACCTGCCCGAGGAACTAATCGCCCAGCGACCGCTGCCGGAAAGAGATCAATCTCGGCTGTTGGTCGTCGACCGAGCAGGACAAAAAGTCCAGCACCGGCGCTTCGGGGAGATAATCGAATATCTGCGGGATGATGACCTGCTGGTTATGAACGATACCCGGGTCAGTGCTGTCAGGCTTCGCGGCTTCAAATCGACAGGCGGGTCTGTCGAGGCGTTGGTGATGCGCCGTATCGAGCCTGGGTTGTGGCATGCGATGGTGAAGCCGGGTAGGCGAGTGCATGTGGGGGCCAGATTGGAGTTCGAAAAAGGACTGGCCGCCGAGGTGATCGACAGAACAGAGGATGGGGGAAGGCTGCTGCGCTTTTCGGCGACAGGCGACCCGGACGAGGTAATAGCTCGGATAGGTGAGGTTCCGCTGCCGCCGTATATACACGAAGAGCTTGGCGACAAGAATCGCTACCAAACCATCTACGCTGCTGCCGACGGCTCCGCCGCTGCGCCCACAGCCGGTTTGCATTTCACCAAAGACCTGCTGGATAGGATAAAAGCCAGAGGGATACAAATCGCATTTGTGACCCTGCACGTCGGTATTGCGACGTTCAGGCCGGTGCGAACCGAAAATCTCGACGAACACGATATGCACTTGGAGGCTTTTGAAATCAGCCCACAGTGTGCACAGATGATAAACTCGGCGCCGGGCAGGATTATCTGCGTCGGCACTACGAGTGTGAGAGCCTTAGAAAGCGCCGCCGTCGGTAAGCGAAAAGTTAGCCCGACCAAGGCTGATACGAAACTGTTTATACGGCCGGGTTACGAATTTCAAGTAATCGACGGCCTGATTACTAATTTTCATATACCTAAATCGACTTTACTGATGCTTGTGAGCGCGTTTGGCGGAATAGAATTAGTCCGACGAGCTTACGCTGACGCTGTGCAGATGAAATATCGCTTCTTTAGCTTCGGCGACGCAATGTTGCTATATTGAGGGGGAAAATTGATGGCTAACTACGACAGCAAATTGGGAGAATGGTTCAAACACGTAGAACAGCACGAGCAGAAGGTTAAGGCCAAGAAGAATCCACCTGTAACTGAAGCTCAAAAGAATCCTGGCCCCGTCGCCCAACCCGGTACGCCGACTCCTAAGATTCGGAAGATCGATATCGAAGCTCCTGCGGCTGACGCTCCGATGGCGGTGGTAGCGACCGTAGATTCTACCGAGGTCGTAGCCGATTCGTCGATGCCAGATTCCCACCACCAGCCCTCGGAAAAATCCGGCAAGCTCTTTATGGAGGAAGAGCCGCCTGCGGTTGAAGATTTCTTCTCGTTTTTGAACCGATCAAGAGGCGCGGTCATCGAAGAAGAGGCTCCGGCAGCAACTGAAGAGCCTGCTAGTGAGACGGAAATCCCCGCCGATCAGGGAACGCTGAACATGTCCGAAGGAACCGGGCAGCCCAGGCCGCTTCCGAAAACTGAAACACCAAAGCCGGTTACGCCGGGTGAACGCATCGTTTCGGGGCACTCCGCTGGGCTTTCTCCGACCCCTCCGCAGAGATCACAACCCAGCGATGTAATAGTAATCAAGCCCAAACCTGCAGGCCCGGAGCTTACTCAGGCCAACTGGGATCGAATCCCTGCCCACTTGCAGATGTTGTTCGGTGCAGCCGGAGAAGAGATCGCACAGAATTCCTACAAAGCGTTCAAGGAAACTCGTGACGAGCTTATCCAAAGGCTGCTCGATCCGACTATAAGCCTTGAAGAAGCCGCCAGGATGCTTAACGTCTGCCCGACCACAGTGCGCAGATACACCAACCGCGGAGCGCTTAAGCACTATCGCACGGCCGGCAACCAGCGCAGGTTCAAGCTCTCGGATGTCCTTTTGTTTATGGAATACGGAAAGCAGACGACAAAGACTAAAACCGATGATGATAAACAATAATTGCATTTAGACTGAAGACGCGCTCGGGAATCCGGCCGCAGGTTTGATACCGGCTTTGGATTCCCGTTTTTCTTTGATAGCACCTCAAAACATTCCACTACTCCAAAACCTCTGCTATACTATAAAGTGGCTGCGAGTCACAGGGACGATAAGCAACCACGGAGGTTAGAATGGCAATCAAAACTATAGACGAGCTGGAAGAGATTCTAAGCGAGCCTACGCCGGGTGTTATTGAAGCCCTTGGCAAACTTGACGGAGACATAATGGTGCTCGGGGCAGGTGGCAAAATGGGTCCTACATTGACCAGGATGGCCAAACGAGCCTCAGACGCTGCGGGGGTCGACCGTCGGGTGATGGCGGCATCGATATTTCCTTCCGAACAAGAAAAGCAGCGGCTTCAGGATGCCGGAATCGAGACCATCGAATGCGATTTTTTGCAGCCGGGGCAACTGCACGCATTGCCGGATGCAAAGAATGTGATGTTTATGGTGGGTATGAAGTTCGGCTCGTCCGGAGCGGAAGGTTTAACCTGGGCGATCAATACATTTTTGCCCGGCGCGGTGTCCACTAAATACTCCAACAGCCGAATCGCAGCGTTCTCCAGCGGCAATATTTATAAATTTGTGCCTGTCGATTCCGGCGGCTCTTCCGAAAACGACGCCATCGGCCCGATCGGCGAATATGCCATGAGTGTGCTGGGTCGAGAACGCGTCCTACAGCATTTCAGCACAGCTCGAAACATCCCTGTCTCCCTTATCAGGCTGAATTATGCTGTTGAGCTGCGCTACGGAGTATTGGTCGATATAGCCCAAAAGGTATGGCGGGGCGAACCTATCGACGTCTCCAACGGTTGCGTCAACGTCATCTGGCGGGCGGATGCCAATGCGATGGCTCTGCAATCATTCGTTAAGGCGGCCGTTCCTCCGTTTGTTATCAATGTGTCAGGGCCGGAGTTCCTCAAAGTGCGCGAAGTCGCACAGCGGTACGGCGAGCTGATGGGCAAAAAACCAACCATCGAGGGCGTAGAATCCCCGGACGCTCTGCTTTCAAATGGTACGCTGGGTTATGAGCTGTTCGGCAAGCCTAAAGTGGACGCCCAACAGATGATGGAGTGGATCGCGGAATGGATTATTGCGGGCGGAGAAAGCATAGGCAAGCCTACCCACTTCGAAACCCGCGACGGTAAGTTTTAACAACAATCGCTCCATCGCCCTAGAGGGAGATGGTTATCCTTACGCCCTCGCGCCTGTAAAAGCGAGACAACTACGAGGCCGCAGGAGCCGTTTTACAGACGCGTAGGGCTTTGTCTATACGCTACTTCGGTCCAGATGAGGTCAAAGTTGCGGATAGCAGTCCAAGCTCGGCCACATCCCGCCTTTGAACTTATTTTCGAGCGGCGATTGGGATCAACAGTCGGCGCGCAAGCTCGATATCGCCGACCGCTTTCTCGCGGCCATCAGGATTCCTGCACGCCAGCGAAATCGCTTGCTCGAAGTCAACAGTATCTTCGGCGCTATTCAGTTTGGAAGCGGCAAGCAGCGCCAGTTCGTAATCCTGAATCCCTTCGCGCAACTGCTCCCAGCGCAGGCTCGATGCCGGGCCGTTTGCTGCCGGATAGACAAAATGCACATCCCCGGTCGGGAACGGAGCGTATTCGGGATGGGTAAAAGGGTTATCGGACCAATCGTTGTAGCTCCATCGCAAGAATCCATCATAGCCGCCCTGCATCGCAAACCAGCCCATCATCCTGGATTCCACCAAGGGACTATAGCAAAAAGTGTTCGGATACGCCGGCCCACAGCAAACATAAAACGTGGTAATCATCTCCGGCAGGCAGGCTCGTGTTACGGCGCAACTGTCATCGGCATTTAGCATATCGGCTACGCCCAAGGCTTTTCGCTCTGCGGGGGCAAGCTCGTATATACCGTTGTCATCGAACTGACCGGATAAGCTGAGATCGTCCAGACTGCCGAATTTGTCGGATCGTGTGTTTGCAGCCAGGGAAAGTTTGAAATCGGGGGCGTGGTGTGCGAGCATATCCATAAGCGGAATCATGGCCTCTTCAGGCTGTTCGTCAAATGCGATATAGGTCTTTTCCAGCCAGCCCTTTGAGGTCAAATACACACGAAAAGCATCGAAGAATTGCTTCCAGACCAGTGAATATTCCTCACTGCCGATCGGCAGATCCTCACGCCTGGTTTGCCCGGTCTCAAGGTCAAGATATTCGGCGCAATACGACTGCCGATGCCCTGGCCCCTGCACCACTGAATAACAATGAATAGCCTGATCAATGCCACATTCTTTGTGCAATTCGACATAGCGGCCGAAGACCGAAAAATCGAATTCATAGTCCTTGCCGCGCTTCTTCCAAATCACCGAGCTTGGGAACGGGGTTCTCGTCTGGGTTCCCCATGCCTGAAATATTATCGGCGCCACGACGGTCTTTTGACCGTGCGAGGCTAAATCCTCGACATACGGTTTCAACAACTCAAAATGTTTGTCCGACCACACCTCAACGTTGTGCAGCCGGGCGACCGTCCCCGGGTTCATCCACACGTTGACAAAAAAGTCCCAGTTATTCACATCGGGAAGTTCAACATCCGCGACCTCGATCTCGATTTCATTGCAGCAAAGCTCCTCTCCGGCGGCTTCGACCACGACCCTGCCTGTGTACACCCCTGCGGAGATGTTCTTGGGGATAGAGGCGGTTATATGGATCGCGCACGACCTGACAAGGCTGATCTTCTCAAAATCCTCCAACACATCCATCACCGCCCCCGCTTCAGGGGTTGGGACAGCTCCGACCAATTTGGCTGTAAGCGAATGCGCCGGAATCGTGCATTGATTTGATGTCAATTCAGTGAATTTGATTTGCACCAAAGTGTTCGCGTCTGTGGTGAGAAGCATCACCAGCGACGCCACACTATTGCGGCACGCCAGAGCCTTGAGAGGCCCGGCGGGAACATCGGGTATATCTGAACCTGGGGCAGGCGGCCGAATCAGCGGCTGCCACGGATAACTTTTTATCTCAGCCAATTATCTCCTCCAGAGAAATCATCACCCATATTGTGATGTGTGTGAGGCCGCTTGTCAATGGCTGCGGGATTGAATCGGATGGGTTTGGGTAACTACAGACATTATGACTAGGCAACTTATCGTGAGTGCGGACGATTTCGGCGCATCACCCCAAATCAATTCCGCCGTCGCCAGGGGTTTTCGTGAGGGGATACTGACCAGCGCGGGGCTGATGGTTGGGGGAAAAGCGGCATTGGGTGCGGTCGAGTTGGCGAAAAACGAGCCGGGCCTTGCAGTCGGCCTGCACCTGGCGCTTAGCGACTCTCGCAGCATACTGCCGCACGATACAATCCCGAATGTTGTAGACGAGGCCGGCAGGTTTGCAAATAACCCTGCGGCGGCGGGTCTGCGGTATTTTATGAGCAAGCACACTCAGCGGCAACTGAGGCTGGAAATCGAGGCTCAGTTTGAGGCGTTTCTGGGGACTGGGCTTGAGTTAAGCCACGTTGATGGGCATCAGCACCTCCACGCGCATCCTTGCGTGCTGCCTATTGTGGTGCGTCAAGCGATAAAAAATGGTGCAAAGGGGATCCGAATACCGTGCGAGCCATTGTGGGCTAATTTAGCAGCCAATCCCCGCAGGCCCATATACAAATTGTTGATTGGGATAACCCATGGGTATTTGGCGTCGGTTGGTCACAGGCTGGTCGCGCAGTCCGGATTGGCGACCTGTGAGGTTGTAGTGGGCAGTATGATGAGCGGGTCAATGGGTTCAGATTACGTAATGCGTATCCTGCAGCGCCTGCCTCACCGCAGAGTGGAGTTGTATTTTCATCCGTCAACCTCGAAGAACGCGGCGAAATATGGCCCTAACTTAGAAGATCTCAAGACGTTGGCCGACCCGGATTTGAGATCCTTTATCTCGCAGCGGTATGAACTGACTACCTATTCGGGCTTGAGTCGGGAGGGGATCGGTGATCTGGCTTAACGGATTTTTGGTCAGTCTGGTCGTGTTTGGAACGGTGTATTACATAGCGTCAACGGCTGCTCTCGTTGCATGCTTGGGCGGCAAACCGATCAGCCGCTCACCTGATTTTCGACCACTGGTCAGCATCCTCAAGCCAGTGCGCGGTGTCGACCGACAGGCCGCGCTCAACTATGCGTCATATCTGAGACAGGACTACCCTGACTATGAGGTTCTGTTCGGCACACTTGAGGCGTCAGATCCGGCAATCGGGGTAATCCTCGATACCATCCAGGGGCATAAGGGCGCTTCTTTGCATATTGGCGCCACACTTCGAGGACCAAACGACAAAGTGCGTGTGCTTCATCAGCTAGCCAAACGCGCTCGCGGACAGATAATAATAATCACTGATTCCGACACCAGAGTTGAACCGAATTTTGTGGAGGCTATGGTTGCGCCGTTTGAAGATCCGGGGGTTGGCGTCGTTACTTGCTTATATAAAGGAATCCTGGCCGCAACCACAACGGACGCGCTCGAGGCTTTGCACATGAGCAGCGTTTTCGCCCCTGGGGTGGCGTGTGCGCGTCTGCTCGGGTCACGTTTTGGGTTGGGAGCGGCTATGGCGATAAGTCTCGATGCGCTCATATCTATTGGTGTATTCGAGGCTATCGTCGATTATCTGGCTGACGATTATCAGATAGGACGCCGCGCCGCCGACCTCCATTGGAAAGTGGAGGTTTCACACTACGTCCTAGACGAGGTGATGTCCGGCGAATCGGCATCTTCGGTGTTCTCTCGGGAATTGCGCTGGTCCCGCACCACTCGCGCCTGCCGACCGTTGGGACATTTCGGGTTGGTGTTGACGTTCGGAACTGTATATGCGCTGATGCTGGCCGCGCTCACTCGTTCCGTTGAAGCTTTTGGTTTGCTGCTTTTTGTTCTGGCAATCCGCACCCTCACCGCCTGGGTCGGTGCGCGAAAGCTAGGCGACAAAGAGTTTCCAAAGCGGGCCTGTCTGCTGTTGTTAAGGGATGCAATTTCGTTCGGCGTATGGGTGGCAGGGTATTTTGGCGGCACGGTGAAATGGAGGGGCCGGAAGCTGCATCTTACTAAGGACGGCAGGATGGTAGTAAATGCGAACCCCTAACCCCTTTCCGCTTTGTCGCAGGCACAATTTACT
>JAAYKG010000100.1 GCA_012522555.1 Armatimonadota bacterium | reverse complement strand
GTTCCCGCGTCCGAGACTAGCGCCACGTTAGAACCTTCGCGAATCTTCTCCATTATCTCTTCGGCACGGCGTCCTCCGCTGTGCTGGTGATAGGCGATCATTGGGGTATGGATGTCGTAGTGGCTCAACAGCTTGCGGGTGACGCGTGTGTCCTCGGCGGCGATTATATCCGCCTCTTTAAGGGTGCGGATTGCCCGGAAGGTTATATCCTCAAGATTTCCAATTGGGGTTGCAACGATGAATAACGTCCCAGGCATTGAATTACACTTCGGAGGAGCCTTATAAGGCTCCTCCGATTATCTCCTTATGATGCGCCGATTGCGGAATTATTTGCCACCCTCAGCGGCAGGCTTTGACTGCTTCTGTTGGGCTTCGTATATCCGCTTCTTCTCATTGTAGTCGTCGATCCATTTCTTTTCGACGGCTGCCAGGTCGCTTCGCCCCATCTCTTGATACTTCGCCATAACCTGCTGGTGGGCCATAACGTCGAAACCGGCCTCTTCGGAACTCTTAGCAAATTGCTTCAGAGCGTCGTGTTTCTTACCGGCTTTGAGGAGCAGATCGCCAAGCACAATACGCAGGTCCGCGCCCATACCCTTTGAATCCTTACCCTCAAGCAACTGGTAGAGCAACTGCGTCGCCTGCTTGGTATCATCTTGTTGGATCAACACCATTGCCAACATCGTGGTGGCGAAGCTGTTATTAGGTTCAAGGCCGATCGCTTTTTCCAGCGAATTGCGGGCAAGCGTCACTTGTTTTTTGGCTTCGGCCATGTTTTGACTCTGCTGTGCCCGCCCAAGTTGCCAGTAGCCATTGAGTTCCGGATCGGACACCACAACCTTGAGATTGCCTCGCACCTGCCTGTCGTATTTGTAATACTCCTGCATCTGCCGCATATTTTTGATCATCTCGCGGCGCTCGTCTTCGGCCTTTTTCTCTAATTTCTTGGGTGCTTGAGCCGTCACCGACTCGACTTTTATGATATATATACCTGGCTCGGCGTCGATTGGAGCGCTGACCTCGCCGGCTTTCATATTTACAAGCTTGTCCCAGATTTGCAACGAAACCCTACCATAGGAGACCGGATGGATTATACCTTTCTCCGGATCCTCGGAATATTTCTTTGCCAACTCAACAAAGTTTCCGGTTTTGGCCTCGGCCGCGACCTTGTTGACTTTAGTCTTGAATTGCTCGGCAGGGGTGTTACCCTTTTGCATCATAATCTGCCGCATCTCATAAAGATTATAGCTCTGCAAGATGTCTTCTTTGGTGACAGTTCCGGTTTTGCGCTCAATGGCCTTGCGGATGCCGTCAGAAGCGATCTGAACAGACAGTTGACCATCAGAAATCATCGCATTAGCTTGTTTTTCCAGTTGGGTGAGACTCAATCCGCCTTTTATCAGCTCGGACTTATAGGCGCGGTCTCTTCGTGGGTCTAGTTTGTCCTGCTCGGTACTCAGCTTGCCCAGCACTTTGCTGCGATTTTGTTTGAGATATTCGACCACCAATTCGTCGCGCTTGGCCTTCATCTCTTTCTTACTGATGTCAACCCCCATAGCCTGAGCTGTGATCAACGTCACTCTCGATTCAACAATGTTCTGGAAGAGGGAGGCTCTCTGTTGGGTAAACTGCAAAGTGGAGCGCACGCCCTGGTCTCGCAAGGCTTCGCTCATCTGCTGCCACTGCGACTCCATCTCACCTTTGGTAATCGGCATGCCATCAACCGTTGCAATGACCTGATCCGCTCCGTGCTCCTTCCCCTCAGGGCCGCCACTGGGAGCGCCGCCGAATGTGAAAACAGCGCCGACAACGAATATGAGAGCCACACCCAAGAATATAAATTTGAATTGGGTGCCGAAATTCGTTCTCATTTTGTATATGCTCATGCAGTAGATCCTCCGATCAAAGCTCAGACAAAATCTTCTTCAAACCTTGCAGGGATAGTCTGGTCCCCTGTTCGGCTGTTCCACCATACGGTTTGTAGTGTGTTTCGACGGATAGATAACCCTGATAGCCGTCGGCTTTGAGTGCGGCAAGATGACCTTTATAGTCGACTTCGCCTTCGCCGCATACTATAAAACGATACTTCCCACTGGCGAGAAGCTCCGCGTCTTTTACGTGAACGTGCTCCACGAAGTTCCGAATTGCACCGTAGCCCTCCGGATACGGCTGTTCGCCCGCAGCAAAACCGTTGCCCGGGTCCCAGCAAGCACGCAGAGCCGGAGAGTTTATTCGCGATAAAAATCTGGCCGTCTCCGCGCCGGTTCCCAGATAACAATCATGTTCGTTTTCCATCAACAACATAAGCCCGTTATCTTCGGCATATTTAATCGCATCGGCCATTCCGTCCGCTATTGCTTCCTCTATATTCGGAGTAAGTTCACCTCTTCTCCAGTATGCAAACGTGCGGATATTTCGAGTGCCGAACTGGTTTGCCCGCTTATGCAACAGCTTCAGCAAATCCATCTGCTGCCGAGCGGTTCTTTCCCCAGCCTGGTGGGTGTTTCCCACATCGCCGCCGGCAGTTGGGTCAAGTTCGCACTTATATAGCGGCGAAGCCAGGCAGCAGACCTCCATTCCGGCTTTGTCGAGGCATGACAAAGCCTCGTCAATCTGCTGATCGCTCAACTCACCGATATTAGTCCCCCACAGACTTCTGATCTCCGCGCCCGTGCAACCATATTCTTTCATCACATTTAGCGCGTGACCAAGGTCCATAGATATCTCGTCAGTAATGACCGAAAGCTGCATATCCTACCCCCATTTGACGAGCAGAGAGAATGCCATCGACATTCTCCCCTCGCACACCTAAATGTTACTAAACACACAAACCGCTGTCAAGGAAACAAGGGCATCGGCGGCGAAGTAAATATATAATCAAAGCAATGGGGAGACGTCGTGAAACAGATACCGCTTCGACTTGGTTCTTCGACATCATGCTTGTGCCGATGCGTGCCCGATGATTTCATAGCTACAATTCACAAATCCAAAGTTTATTCGCCGGAAGAGAGCAAGCGACTACGCTCGATTGCCAAGAGCTGCGGTGAGGCTATTGGGCGGTCTCAAATTCGCAGCCTGGAGTGTTTTTTGACTGTCGCGATGCTGGATTTGGGGCTGGATAATCCAATGCTGGAAATGTTTCGACATATTGGCGACCACTGTGAAGTATGGTCGGTTCATGCGCCATTTTCCGGCGTGGATATGGCCTCCCCTGACGACGAACTGCGTAAACAATCGGTGCAGTGGGTATCTGAAGCGGCCAAAATCGGTTATGGACTGGGCGCGAAGGTGTTGACCGTTCACAGTGCGCTGGAGGTGCCAGTCGATATAACCCGAGAACAAAGGGTGCGTCTGGCCGCGGATAGCATAGCGAAGGTCGCTGATGTTTGCGGCGGTCTGGGTATTAGGGT
Source organism: Armatimonadota bacterium (assembly GCA_012522555.1). GTDB lineage: Bacteria > Armatimonadota > UBA5829 > UBA5829 > UBA5829 > DTKD01. The sequence continues at coordinate 9,437 of JAAYKG010000100.1, read as the reverse complement.
GGCGGTGGAGATTTTGCCGCGCCAGTGCATTGGAAATAAGGTTCCAGAGCTTATGACCATGCTCGAGTTAATCGACCGGCCTAACGTCGGTGCGTGTCTTGACTCCAATCATTCATTCCCGGCAAGAGAGCTTGGCGATGTGGTGAGAACGCTGGGGCCGCTGCTGACGACACTGCATATATCCGACCACGACGATGTCGATGAGCGGCACTGGCTGCCTGGAAAGGGCGTGATCGATTGGACGGCGTTTATCCGCACCCTGCGAGAAGTGAAATATACTGGGCCGTTTGTTTATGAGGTGACCATGACTGACCCGGGGATATCTGAGGCGATCGCGACCCTGGAGAGGAATTATCACGGGTTAATGGAAGCGGCCGGTTAAGGCAGGCTATTTTCTTGGCTGACTGTCTTCGAGCAGCGCCAAAAACTCCCGGTGATTCGATGATTTTTGGAAGGCGTCCTCTTTGGTCACTTTACGACTTTTGACCAGTTGGGCCAGATATTGATCGAGGGTCATCATTCCGTATTTGGCTCCCGTCTGGATCATCGACGATATCTGGAATGTTTTGGACTCACGGATAAGATTGCGGATCGAGGACGTAGCCACCAGCGTCTCGAACGCGGCAACCCTGCCCTTTCCATCCGCCCGGCGCACCAGAGTTTGCGATGTCACCCCAATGAGGTTCACCGCAAGTTGCATCCGCACCTGCGCCTGTTGATACATGGGGAACACATCAATTACGCGGTCGATGGTCTGCACCGCGTCCGGAGTATGCAAGGTAGCAAAGACGAGGTGACCTGTTTCAGCGGCGGTGATCGCGAGCTGAATCGTCTCCAGATCGCGCATTTCACCTATCAAAATAACATCCGGGTCCTGTCGCAAGACATATTTCAAGGCATTGGCAAAGGATAACGTATCAGTATCAAGTTCTCGCTGATTGATCAATGCTTGTATATCTTCGTGCAAGAATTCGACCGGATCTTCGACAGTCACGATGTGGCAAGGTTCGCGCTTGTTGATGTAATTAATCATGGCCGCCTGCGTGGTAGACTTGCCGGAGCCTGCCGGACCCGTAACAAGCGTCAACCCTCTCGGCCTCTCCGCAAAAGACTTGCACACCGGCGGCAGATCAAGCTCCTCCATCGTCTGAATGCGAATAGGGATGACTCTGAAAACCAGTCCCACATTGCCGCGTTGAATAAATGCGTTTACGCGAAATCTGGCAAGCCCGGTGATCACATAGGCCATATCCAGTTCCCATTCTTTTTCAAAACGCCGCCTTTGGGCCTCGGACATGATCCCATGAGCAAGCTCTCTGATTTGCTCGGGAGTGAGAGGAGGAACCTCCTCCACAGGCAACAATTCTCCATAAATTCTGATCAGCGGACGGCTGAATGCTTTAAGATGGAGGTCGCTGCCATCACGTTTCACAGTCAATTCAAGCAATTGATCAATAGTTACGTTCATCGGCTCGGCCTCGACTGTGGGGGTATTTGCAGATGCCGCGACGCCAGTTGCTCGAACTCACGCGGGTTTGATGCTTTGACAAGCGCATCATCGTATGAAATCCAGCGCTTCTTGAGCAGGCCTATCAGGTATTGATCGAGTGAGATCATGCCGTGCTCCCTCCCGGACTGGATATCGGAATATATCTGGTGGGTTTTGCCCTCTCTGACCAGGGTGCGTATCGCTGGTGTCGCTACCATCACCTCGAACGCCGCCACCCGCCCTTCTACATCAATTCTCTTCAGCAAGGTCTGCGAAACCACCGCTTGCAAAGTCACTGAAAGCTGCATACGAATCTGATTTTGCTGCTCCGGAGGAAAAACATCGATCACTCGGTCTATCGTCTGAGGGGCGTCTGTGGTATGCAAAGTGGCAAAGACAAGGTGACCTGTTTCCGCCGCGGTAATCGCAAGGGCGATCGTCTCCAAATCTCGCATCTCACCGACCAGAATCACATCCGGGTTTTGCCGCATCACATGTTTCAAGGCTGCTGCGAATGAATGCGTATCGATTTCTATTTCACGTTGATTGATCGCGCTTTTGTTGTCCTGGTGGACAAATTCGATGGGGTCTTCTATTGTGATAATGTTGCAGCGTCGGTTTCGATTGATATGATCGACCATCGCGGCGAGGGTTGTCGATTTGCCGGAGCCCGTCGGCCCCGTCACCAAGACAAGCCCTCTCGGCCGAAGGCAGATATCCTTGGTAATAGCAGGCAGCATCAGTTCGTCGATAGTCTTGATCTTTACTGGAATCGCACGCAGAACCGCACCCATTTGTCCGCGCTGGCGAAAACAATTTACACGAAACCGCGAGACCCCCTCGATTTCGTAAGAGAGGTCAAGCTCCATATTCTTCGAAAATCTCTGCCGGCGTTCTTCATCGAGTATGGGGAAAAGAAATTCTTCTGTGGTGGTCACGGCAGGGAGCTGCGTCCGCACGAGCTTTCCGTGGATACGAAAAACAGGCGGCTCACCGACCTTAAGGTGTATGTCCGAACCTTCTTTAGCGACCAATTCACGGAGCAATTCATCGATATGCATCAACATCACTCCTTGCGACTTTCATTTTAGCCGGGACGCTATTAAATTCTCCGTCTATTGCGGCTACGTTCGCCTCATCATCTGCCGCAGTTCGGTCACATTGCCGGCGTTGGCTATCGCTTCTTCCTCACTGATGATCCGGGCTTTGAAAAATCTGTCCAGCCCTTGGTTCATCGTCTGCATCCCCCAGAAGTCGCCTTCTCCGATTGCCTGATAAATCTGGCCGGACCGGCCCTCTTCGATCAGCTTGCTAATGGTGGGGTTCGCGACCATAACTTCAAGAGCGGCAATGCGCGAGTCCTTATCGATCCTGGGAATCAGCTTTTGCGAAACAATGCCTTTGAGGGACACGGATAGCCTCATACAGACCATCGGCTTGTCGTGCGGCGGGAACATATTCATAATACGATCCATCGTCTCTGCCGCGCTACACGTGTGGACAGTTGAGAACACAAGGTGTCCGGTCTCCGCGGCCGCAAGCGCAACGTTCATCGTCTCCACATCTCTCATCTCACCGATCAAGATAACATCCGGGCTTTGTCGGACTACTGCTTTGAGCGCATCAGTAAATGAGTCGGTATCGATACCGATTTCACGCTGATTGACGATGGCCTTCTTGTCCGGGTGAACAAACTCGATAGGGTCTTCAACCGTCACGATGTTGCAGCGCCGATTGCGATTGATGAGGTCGATAATAGCCGCAAGTGTCGTCGATTTGCCACAGCCCGTCGGCCCGGTGACAAGCACCAGCCCCTGTCTCAAAGACGCAAAATCGGCCACCGTTTTTGGAAGCCCCAACTGTTCAATCGAGTATATCTCCAGTGGAATCACTCTCAAAACAAGCCCGATGGTGCCGCGTTGTTTGTACACATTAGCGCGAAATCGGGCAACCCCATCGACAGTGAAGGCGAGGTCGAGTTCGTGCCGGCGCTCGAAGCGTCCAATTTGTTCGTGGGTCATAATCCCATAAGCAAGCTGCTCTACATCCTCACTGCCAAGCTGTGGGTAGTCATCCCCCAGCGGCCTGATTTTGCCATTAAGGCGCATCATCGGTTGATTGCCGGATTTGACAAAGATGTCTGATGCCCTTACATTTGCCGCCTGAGCAGCCATTTGCCTGATATCAAGAGCCATTTACGAAGCCTTTCTATAAATCAAATCAAGCAGCCTTGCGCCTGACGATCAAACTCGTAACGATATATACCACCAGCGCACCGATCAAGCCAAGAATAAACCCCATCAACACTCTTTGCCACAGCGAATAGCCGGACTGTTGGGTTTCAACAGGCTGGGCCGGTTGTAACAACGGCAAATCCAGGTTGGTAAAGCCGGCGTCTTTGACTTCAATTCGGTAGCGAGGGGCGCTTTCGCCCATCGTTGACATATTTATCTTAACGTAATCGTCCTCATAGTCCTGCAAACCCTTGAAATCGAAGCCTGCTGGCGGGATATAATCGACCTCAATGAATTTGAACCGTTTGAGTGCGGTGATAAATGGTTCGATGGGCAGGGTGCCGTTCTGATATCCAATTATTTCTTTGGCTTGAAAGCTGATGCTTGTGGTATCAACCGGATTTGGCCCGCCGGAGGGTTTAGTCTCCCCTTTGGCGTTGATTGCATTCCATTTTCCCTTGGCAGCGATCGCGTCCAGGTCGGCTTGAGCTTTGTTGAGCGGCATTACTTCGGTGTAGTTGATAGATACGTGATCATAATCGCTCAGCCCACCCATAACAAGCACCAGAACGCGAGGCTGAAAATCGTCGGCGGCCAGATGGGGGGATGCATAGCAAATGAGCATCAAAACAAGAGGAATCGCCGACAGAGGCAAAACTCGCCCCGCCAGAAACCTTACGAACATTTTTCTGTAAAAAGGCGCTTGAGTCAATTACGCGGCCTGACGAAGTAGATGGAAATGGTGGAGCTGAGGGGACTCGAACCCCTGACATCCACACTGCCAGTGTGGTGTTCTCCCAACTGAACTACAGCCCCACGCCGTTGCACACAGAATTATACCACAACAGCTTTGCCCGTTTCAAGCCGTAATTCCAGAAAAGAATTGACCTTTATGCTCCCTGCCTGCTGATACCCAGCGGCTCGCTCGCAAAACAGTCCATATCCAACCCCGCGCTCTCTCCGCGCTCGTATACATAATAAGCCGCGCCGGCAGCCATCGCGGCATTGTCCGTGCAAAGGACCGGCGGAGGAGCAGTGACTGCGATTCCGAGCCGCTCGCCGCGAGATTTCATGGCCGATTGCAGGGCGCTATTGGCGGCGACTCCCCCCGCAATCAAAATCTGTTTGACATTAGTCTGCTCAGCAGCGCGAAATGTGTGATCGACCAGCACATCTACTACGGCCTGTTGGAACCCCGCGGCGATATCTTCGACTCGCATCTTAGCGTCCATTGACTGCGCATATCGAATAACCGCTGTTTTCAGGCCGCTGAAGCTGAAATCCAGGGTATCCCCCACTTTGGCGCGAGGAAAATGAATTGCACCCGGGTCGCCATCGCGAGCGAGCTTATCAATAATGGGGCCTCCGGGATAACCCAGCCCCATCGCTCTGGCACACTTGTCGAAAGCTTCCCCGGCCGCATCGTCGCGTGTGCGAGCCATGATCCGGTAGCTGCCGTGATCCGCCATGTGCACGATATCTGAATGTCCACCGGAAACTATAAGACAAATAAGAGGAAACTCGATATCCGCGCCGGTAAGAAAATTGGCATATATATGGGCTTCGAGATGATGCACCGCGACCAGAGGAATATTCGCACCGTAGGCGATGGTCTTGGCTGCGGCCGCTCCGACAATTAGCGCACCTATTAGCCCGGGACGATTGATCACACCAATGCAGTCAATACCCGAAAGCACACAATCGGCGCGATCCAACGCCTCCTGAACCACAGGCAAAATCAGCTCCAGATGCCGTCGGCTGGCAACCTCAGGGACAACGCCCCCGTATTTAGCGTGAATGTCGATCTGAGAGGCGATTACGTTGGACACAATCTGAGAGCCGTTATCAACCACCGCCGCACTGGTCTCATCGCAGCTTGTTTCGATGCCGAGGACCCTCATGTAACCCGCACACTCTGCGAAATATTGTGCTTGAGTTGATCCAGTTTGTCGCGGTATTCATCTCCGGATACGTTCTCCACCCACATCACAAGAGCGTCTTCGTGGTTGTCGGTATAATAGCCTCTTCTAACCGCGGCGGCTTCAAAACCGTATTTACGATAGAGATTCTGGGCTACGAGGTTGCTTTCGCGAACCTCCAGAGATGCTCTGCGCACTTTGTGCCGTGCGGCTTCTTCGAGCAGAGCGATCAACAACTGCTCGCCGATCTTCTCGCCGCGGCGCTGCGGATCGACTCCGAGCGTGGTAATATGAGCCTCATCCATTATCATCCATTGTCCGCCATAACCGACAATAACGGAATCTATGCAGGCGACAATATAATATGCAGAACGGTTGGACAGCTCCGTCAGATAAGAACTCTCGCGCCACGGCGCAGTGAAGCACTGCCGCTCGATAACCATTACCTCAGGGACATCCTCCGGCTGCATCCGCCGAATATCGACCATAGTCATCAGCACATCTCCTAAAAGCAAAGTAGTCTAGCACGCCGAAAGCAGACCTGTCAATTCATACCCAATCTGGAGAGCTTACTCTTCGTGGTGCGACTTACTGCGTGCAGGTTATGCGCGATGCTCTTCCGCCTCCGAATAAACAGTTCGCAAGCCCGCCCGCGACCCCTAAGCGCTATCGCCGACAGCAGCTTCACGAACCCCAGACGTCAAAGCAAAAGCGGCTCACGAACCGAAATCCGCGAGCCGCATATTGGAAACGTCAGTGCTTCTATGGCGCTATCTTTAGTTTCCAGGGCCACACATCCTCGGATGAAACCAGCGACCCAGTACGCAGTCCTGTAGTCGGCTGCCAATACTTGAACCACGGCAGTGGAGGTGCAAACCCGCCATCCTTGTTGGTATAAGCGTATACAGCCGAAGGTCGCACCAGTGCTCGCTGACCGTTGGAAAGCGTAGTCAGCGTCGCGCCGACTATATCTATAGTGACATTCCTGTCGAGGCCACAGACAGGATTGTCCAGATACAGGAACAGCCTTGAACCATATGGAATCGGCTCAAACCATTCTCGAAGTCCAAATACGCGACCGTCTTGCCACTGCCCACAGATAGATTCTGCCGAAAGGTCGATTATCGAGCCGTCAGGCTGCGATAAAACCCACCCAATAGCCCCAACAGCGTTATACTGCTTTTTGAAACCCTCGCTTGCAAGTATCTCTTCGGCAGTCGGATATGGCCACGGCCTGAATGGGCCTCCGCCGTAGTCTGTATATACTGGGGCTTCTTCCATAGTCAATGCAGATAAGCTCATCTCACTCTCTGTTGTCCCAGAACACAGACTCATCGCGCCATAATTTGAACCACCCTGGTATATGCATCCTGCGACGATTTCATCACCACAAGTGCCTTCAACCGTGGTTCCAGTCACAGTTATCATTTTGAATAACTGAGTATACGGAGGCAGTTGCGTGATGGATTGCACATTTGAGAAGACGCCGGCTATACCAGTGTGTATCACCTTTAGATAGGTGCCATAGTTGATCTGCACCAGACTGTTGACAAGTCTCACCTTGCTGCCAATAGGTATTGTTGTCAAATCTTCTCTGAGGAAATGCTGACCGCCCTGTTGTTTGATACACTTGGTGTATGACTGGGCACAGGCAACATCATTTTGATTTCTCAATCGTACGTAGCGAACGATGTTACTTCCAATGGGCATTGTGCTGCTTATTCCAGTTATCGAAACATAATCTCCGATGCCTGGCTTACTAAGCGTACCGAAGTATACTTTCAATCCTTTGACGGCGGGGTAGGTTGTCGGTATTGCGCTGCCGTCAAGCGGAACAGTGATCGGCCCTTGTAATGCGTTGCCATCCTGAAGTCCGCTTCCATCATCGAGGTAGACATAGTTGCTACCAACATAGTTTACTTTACCCCATACACGAATGAGAAGCCCGGTGTTGTAAAGTCCTTTGCCACCTGTAATTCCAACGGTGCCCGTCGGTGCCTGGCCGCCTACGTGAAGGTTGGACATGCCCACAGGCTGCGGACAGGCAGCGCTTCCGAGATTCCATACCTTGCTCGCCGTTATGTGCCTCTCTATCACGCCCGTTCCGGTCTTACGCAGAGTTCCGCTTAACGTCACTCTGGTTCCTTGCGTTATGGTTGTGTCGGTCGTCTCAACGCGGATTCCAGAACCACGGCTGGAATCTTCAACATAAAACGCGCTGTCCATGGCCGAAGACACGCCGGCAGTCACTGGAACATCAACAAGGTATATCGGCGTCCCATCCGTTACTGAACCCAGATCCCCTACGCGTGTAATAGGAGTGGAACTGTTCACCAGAGTGATGCGCCTTCTTGAGCTGTAGGATGTTGAAGTAGCCGCATCATAGAAGGCTACCGCTTGCAGGTCATAGACTCCATCCTGTGCGGTTGAAGAAGATATTGTGCATTGGTAGGGAGCGGTTGTATCTTGCCCAGCAAATATCGGCTCACCTTCGCCGAACAACCAGAACTCTACTTTTATGGGGCTACCGGCAGCCTGCGCTTCAACCGGCGCGGAAGCGGTAACGATAGAATCATCGTTTTGTGGTTGCGATATATTCACAATCGGCACAGCCGCATTGTCTACAACTACAGCGCGAGTAGCCGTCGATCTCCCAACAATACTGCCGCTCTGATATGCGATAGCTTCAATAACATAGTTTCCGTCCGGGTAGACTCTGCTGCCGCCCGTCATCTCAAGAGTGTCCCAGGCGCACATATATGGGGCCTGGATATCTGTGCTTATTTTGACACGTGATTGGTTGTTGGCCACCCAGAACTCTACTTTCTCTATGGCGCTGTTTGCGTATGGCGCTGCTATCGCGTAAAGCGAAACCGGGCCTGCAATATGCCTGCAGTCTGCTGGCGACGGAGTCACAAGAGAAACGGATGGATTTGTGGCATATGGCGCCATTAAAGGGTCACCAACGGCAACCTGCATCCATGGAATTGCTGGTATGCCCATCCAAGCGCTCTCGGCCCAACTGTAGCCACTGGCATATCTTGTAAACACTATATTCGGGTCTGCGGTTTTACCCGAATAAGGCTCTCCCACATTAGCTGTGACTGCAGTGCAGCCGGCTCGAACTAGCTCAGAGGCCAGACTCTGGCCCAAACACCAGTGATATGTGTAGCCGCTTTGGCGGGATGCATATAGGTCAGTGCCGAGATCGGCGTGACCCATAGACTCAAAAGCGTGATTGGCATCGTTATCCGGGAAGTGCACTTCTATATATGTGGTCTGTCCAATCCAGGTGACGCTGCTGAGGTCGATGCGTGCAACACCGTTGACGAAATTGGCGCGAGCGAGCCGCGTCCGGGTTCCCGAATCATAGAGTTCGAGCCAGTAGCCACTATACAGTGTCCCAGATGGAAATCCCGTCGCCTTGAGCATGCCTTGTTCGACGTCTTGGGTGTCCCGCCCTGAGCACCAAGGCTTGAAATAGGTAGGTGTCCGTAGGAAATACCCATCTCCGGACACGTTCCAATAGATGCCAATAGCACCATCCTTCCAGGTGTTCTGCGGTTGCCACCAGGTCGTGACGGAATCCGCGGAGTGGTCGTAGGAGCCGTTGCTGGAATAGAGAATGACATTCTGCTTGCCGGTCGCGTAAGTATTCGTCTGGTTCGTAGAACCTGGCTCCCGCAATACACTGGCTTCGTTTCCAGTAATTGGCTCAAGCAAAGCGTTAAGGCTGGTTTCTGTTGACGCAGGATATTGCCTGACAGCATTTTCATTAGGCGCATCATCCAGCAC
>JAAYKG010000012.1 GCA_012522555.1 Armatimonadota bacterium | reverse complement strand
GGCCTTCACAAATATTTTGGTCCTGGTGTGGGTTATCCATCAGGCTACGGCAACTCGACCGGCAGCCCCTACGGGCCGAATGGTGACTACATGCGCCGATATGTTCCGCCCGAAAAGTGGGGCTCGATGGGCTACGGGACCGGACATTTGGGGGAAGGCTGGGGGCCATACATATTCAGCCCGCGTAGCGGCTCTTCACCCCCCGGATTGTTCGACTCGCTGCCAGGCGCATACAGGGATGCTGGGCCTCCGGCGATAAAAATCAAAAACGGCAGAATCAAAGTTGCCGTTCCTGACGACATTCCCGGGGTAAGCTGCATCACCGTGACCATGCTGGCTTTCAATGGGGCGGAGTTAGCCAGCCAGCGAGCCATTGGGCCGCCCTACAGGTTCGATTTTCCGGTCTTGGACGGGGTCAAGACGGTCAGGGTGAGGATAGATTATCAAGACAGTGGGCTATCGGCCACCGCCTATCCTCTGTGACCCAGCCTGCCAAAGAGTATCGTGGTGGCGATTTTTGCGGTGGAATCGTCACCTTTTCATTGTCATCTCTCGAGGGCGCTCGCTTTTTTCTCACAGTAACGCTATCATAGTTGCAACTTATATAGCGAGGAGGTGAGACCGGGTGTCTGAAATGGATTTCAAGCTGACTTCGTTGTCACACGGAGCTGGGTGAGCGTGCAAATTGAGCCCTCAGGCTCTGGCGCAGGTGCTGCGTCAAATGCCCCTTATCACAGATCCGAACGTACTTATCGGCTTGTCGACATCGGATGATGCCGCCGTATACAGGATATCCGATGAGGTTGCGGTTGTACTCACCGCGGATTTCTTCACCCCTGTGGTGGACGATCCCTACCAATTCGGACGAATCGCCGTAACTAACGCCCTATCGGATATATATGCGATGGGTGCGAAGCCCGTGCTCGCCTTGAATCTGGTCGCGTATCCATCCCGCACGCATTCACTGGATGTTCTCGAAGAAATACTGCGCGGAGGAGCCGATCAGGCTGCCGCTGCCGGCGTTAGTATAGCAGGGGGGCATTCGATCGACGATCCAGAGCCGAAATACGGCTTGTGCGTCCTTGGTATAGTGAACCCCGGCGCGGTGTTAAGCAACGCGGGTGCTCGAGTCGGAGACAAGCTGATTTTGACCAAACCAATCGGCACCGGAATAATCACGACTGCAATAAAACACGACGCCGCGCCAGCCGAGGTCGCATCCGAAGCGATACGGGTTATGACTACCCTGAACGCTGCTGCTGCCGAGGCGGTAGTAAAGAGCGGGGCCAATGCCTGCACCGATGTGACCGGGTTCGGGCTGCTGGGGCATCTGCATGAGATGGTGGCGGCAAGCGGGGTCGGAGCGGTTGTGCACATACACGACGTGCCGTTGATTGACGGAGTTCGCGAGCTGCTCGCGCTTGATGAGGCCCCTGGAGGAACCTATACAAATCGCGACCATTTGAACGCGGAGGATGCGGTGGAGTGGGGCGAAAACGTCAGTGAACAGGACCAGCTTGCCCTCTGCGATGCGCAGACATCCGGCGGGCTGCTTATCAGCGTTCCTGCCGGCAAATCACGAGCGCTACAGCATACTTTAGCTGATGCCGGTGTGATATGTGCCGCTGAAATAGGGGAGATCGTAAGCGACAAAGACTGCAAAATCCAAGTGCGGCCTTGACGAGCGCTACCGCAAGTTGTAACTTATTGATATCCGACAATTCTGAGGAGATAGGATTATGAAGGTCAGCATCAACGATGATTGCATTTCTTGCGGGCTGTGCGTAGAGCTTTGCCCTGAAGTATTCGACATGCCCGACGATGGCAAGGCTTTCCCGATAGTGGATGTCGTGCCCGAGGATCAGATTGATTGTGCCCGGGAAGCCGCCGATTCTTGTCCGACCGAATCGATTATACTGGAAGACTGAGACGAAAATCCGGCCCCGGAGGTCGCATAAATGAGCACAAGGCGAGTCTTAATCACAGTGCCGGAGCGATCCGATATTTTTCAAGCTGATATTATGTCTGATCTGGAAAGCTCTGCCGAGGTCATCCACAACGAGCTTGGCAGGGCTTTTACCACTGCTGAGGTTGCCGAACGGGCGGCGGATTGCGACGCCGTTATCACTTCGTGGGGATCTGCGGCGATCGATATGTCCGTTGTGGAGGCTGCGCCAAAGCTGAGGATCATATCGCATGCTGCCGGCAGCATAAAGCATCTTTTCGGTGAAGAGATATTTGAGGCCGGAGTTACGATAACCAACGCAGCATCGGTGATGGCGACGTATGTGGGTGAGTTTGCGCTTGCCCTCACTCTGACGATGATGAGAACACTGCCGAGGTATGCGTTCGGCGCGCCACACGGAGCGTGGGATGATATTCTCTGCGCCGGAAATGAGACCCTTTACGGCAAAACCGTCGGCATAATAGGGCTGAGCCACACAGGCCGCGCGTTTCTCAGATTGCTGGCCCCATTCAACTGCAATGTGATTGTTTATGATCCGTATGCAAGCGAGAATGCAGCGGAGGATCTGGGGATCAAGCTGGTTTGTCTTGAAGAATTGCTGTCGAGTTCTAAAGTGATCTCGCTGCACGCGCCGATCACCGAGGAAACAAAGGGTATGCTTGGCGCGGACAAGTTAAAGCTGATTTCCAACGGCGCGGTGTTTATCAATACCGCAAGAGGGATTTTGATAGACCACGACGCGCTGGCAAGTGAATTATCATCCGGCAGATTCAAGGCCGCTTTAGATGTGACCTGGCCGGAGCCGCTCCCTCAAGATCATGCGCTCAGGCGGCTTCCTAATGTGTTTATCGCTGGGCATATAGCAGGGCCGACGACCGACGGCAGGCGGGATATGTTCAGATGCGTTGTCGACGATCTGAAGCTGTTTTGGGCGGGAGAGCGGCCCAAGAACCTCGTGACCAGGCAAATGCTGCGCACGATGGCGTGAGGAGAAAGTTGTCCGATACCACCTATATACTTGGCATAGACGGCGGCGGCAGCAAGACCGACGCCGTGATTCTCGATGAGCGCGGAAATGTTGTCGGCGCTGGTTTGGGCGGGGGATGCAATGCTAACTTTATGTCCCGTCGGGCTGCAGGCGCATCTTATAAGCGCGCGATCAAAGCCGCTCTCAAAGAAGCCGGGATCTCCGCAGATATGATTGCAAAGGCGGGCTGCACGTTCGGGTCTGTCGCCGATCAAGTATTTGCGGAGCTGGGGATTCTTGTTAAGGCGAAAGCATATTCGGAATACCCAGTGGCATTTGAGCGCGCCGGTATTCGCGAACTGCGTGGGGTTGCGCTGGTGGCAGGCACGGGTTCGTCGTGTGTGGCTGTAGATCCCGGCAAAGGTGTAGTTTCAGCCGGAGGCTGGGGGCCGATTTTTGGCGACGAAGGCAGCGCTTATGATATAGGCTTGCAGGGAATCAAGAAATCGCTGCTTGCCCAGGAAGGTCGCTCTCCAGAGACGCTATTATCGCAGGAGATGCGAGATTATTTCGGCAGCGATCGCGCTCGAGGGGCTATGCGCAAACTTTTTGATAATAAAATTAACCAGACGTTTATAGCTGGTTTCGCGGTCCGCGTAAGCAAAGCAGCGGCTGCAGGAGATCAGGTCTCCAAAGAAATAATAGAATCCGCCGCCGAATCCCTCGGCGAATTGGCGGCGTTTGTGGCGAGGAAATATTTTAATGAACACGACGCCTTTCCGTTCGTGTTGGCTGGTGGGGTGTTCAATATAGGCAAACCCGTTGTCGACCCAATTCGAGCGGTTTTGAGGCCCCAGTTTCCGGCGTCAAAAATTATCGTTGCAGATAGACGTCCAGGTGAAGCGGTCGCAAGATTAGTCGCAAGAGAGGATTTTACATGCTGATAAAGGATTTTTTCCAGGCACTGTCCGGCAAAATCAAAGAACTTGAACAGGCCGAATTCGATAACATCGCGCAAATAGCCGAGATATGCGCACACTCCATCGAGTTCGGCGGGGTGATTCATATTCACGACACCGGCCACATGCTTAACTCAGAGCTGATTGGGCGAGCCGGAGGGCTGGTCGGAATGACCCCGTTTACCTTTGGCTTGAACGTCAACAACCCGAACTCATTTCGAGATAAAGAAACCGATAAAGCTAATCTCACCTCTGAAACAATCGCCTTGGCGCTCAAACGCAGTAATATCCGTCCTGGGGATGTGTTGTTTGTCGGCAGCGTCTCCGGAAAAAGCGAGCAGGTGGTGGAGCTTGTCTTGCAGGCTCGCAAGATGGGTGTCATCACCGTCGCCATTTCCGCAATAGCATATTCCAGCAAGCTCGATTCCCTGCACCCGTCCGGCAAGCGACTTTATGAGGCCGCTGAGTTTGCGATAGACAACCATGCGCCTTACGGCGATTCTATGCTCACATTGGAGAACCTCGACGCAGGGGTCTGCCCGGCTTCAGGAATATCGGCTGCGACGATAATGTGGGCGATTACCGCCGGGATTGTCGAGCTTCTTTTGGAGCGCGGAATCACTCCCACAGTCTACAAAAGCGTCAACGCCCCCGGCGGTGTCGAAGATGTCCAGACACGCCAGGAAAGATATAAGCAGAAAGGCTATTGATTGTCTTTCCAACGATATTGGGTGGCTCCTCCGACCTTCAGGCGCCACCAATCTCCCCGGCTTTCCGGCGCGATCGGCCCCGCGCCGCCAATGGCATCCACCTGCTTCGGCATCTTGATTGATTTTGAGCTGATCTCGACGGTTGTCTGTCTATCGGGCCACACCCGCAACACCCAATCCCCGGATTCTTTGCGCAGCAATACGCTTGCGTCGGTTCGCAGTTTGCCGAAGTCTATCATCGGGGCTTGATCGTTGACGTTTTTCGGGTAGATTTTTTGGTTGTCGCGACCGGTCTCCGGCTCAAATGTGATCACTGCCCCCGAATCTCTAACCTTCAGCGTTCCAAGCCGTATCCTGCAAGAGCCGTCGTCGACCCCAGTCAACAGCAGCCTGCGTCCATCCGGGGCGAACAGGCCCGTATACCACGGGTAATCTCCATCCTCAATATCAGCCGGCAGCTTGATCGAATATGGCCCATCGACAAATACCCCCGATTTCCACTGACTGGCAGGCGTGCTGAAATTGTGGTCCTGCTGACACGCGATCCTTACCTCGTCGAATATTCCGGGATAATCGAAATGAACAAGGGCGCGATAGTCCTTATCCGGGATATCATTCACATCCCAGGAATATGTCGCTTGGAACTCCCCAGGCGCAGTTTGTTTGAAAGACGACACCACAGGGGTTATTTCTTGCGGCCAAGCGAAGCTCCAGTCTTTGGAGCTGCGGGCATTGGCGAAGATGGAATCCTTTGTCTCCGCGTAGTCTATAATATTGTTACCATCAAGAAACGTCCCAGCGGTCACACCCGCGCCTTCAGCCAGCCACCCATACTGTTGCAGAGTGCGATCACCGATACGCATCGGCTCTGTGCTGTTGTTTGCGGTTATCTTCAGCCCGTTGGAATATACTGCCTTCACCCTGTCGTAGGTCCCAATCTTCGCCGCCGCCGCGCTGTCCACCCATTTGCCGCCGATTTCATAACGAATATCGACCACCTTCGCGCCGGAATGCTTTTCGGATACGGGAGTAGTCAAATGATGCTCCAGCCAGACCAACCCCGGCAGCTCCCACGTCGATTGTCCGATAAAACCATTATGCCCGAAGATCATCTCCTGCATTCGATATTGATCCAGCATCTGCATCGGAGGAACTTTATCCCCACCCAAATTGTCTGCCCACCTCTGGTAATAGCCCATCCCGTGGTTGATCTGCAGCGGATGAATGCGCAGCAAATCGAAATCCACAGCTAATGGAGCGCTTGGCCCCTGCTTGTGTCCCCAGCCGGTCCCGAACTGAGCCTCCACTCCATCCAGCAGTCCGCTCCAATACCAGTGAACATTCCCTTCTCCGAAGACAGGTCCACCGAAAGTCTTTCGCTCGAATGCGAAAAGCTCGCTATGCGCATCGAAGACACGCCGAAACATCCCGGCTCCGCGTTCCTTTGCGTTCAAATCCACGTGGAACCAAGGGCCACCTGCCGAATGAACATCGAGATAGTTGGAATTGGATCTATAGCGCTTGTAGATTTCCGGCGACTGTTCATGGGCGAATCTCATTATCGCGTTCGGTTTGACCGCAAAAGATTGAATTCGCGTGCCGGGATTATACCAGGCTTCCTGTTTTTCTCCTTTTGCGTCCTGAGCGATATCGTTAACGTCAAAGAAGTCGTAGTTGGGGTAATAATCAGCGTAGTTCTCGTGCAGCGAGATCAGATACCCCAGCTTTTTGGCCGTCGCAACCAGGTATTTCATATCCTCGTCTCCCCCCATATCCGCCTGTGCCGGATAGTGCATGGGAAGCGCGTTATCATAGCCGCTGCGCTGCCAGTTGTGGATCAACACAATGCACTTGTCGATTCCAAGAGAATGCAGAGCTTGCAGTTGATCCGCTATATATCGAAACTTTCCGCCCCAGATATCCAGCACTATCTTATCGCCGACTGTTTTTATAAACGGGGAAGTCGGGTTGGGGATGCAGGGCAAAACCTCCGACGGATGCCAGGCAGCCGTATAGATAACTCTTTCTTTAAGCAAATTGCGGCTGCCATCCGTGAGTTGGGAGTAGCCGGCTCGGATGCTGTCGAGGGCGGACGCGCTGCTTGCCGTCCAATCCAAAAATGCGTTAACGAAGATGTTCTCATGCGGCAGGTATTTCACCTGGCCGGAGTAATATGGCGTCACCACCGAGTTGGCTCGCATAGCCGGCAGCCATCCTGTATTGTCGAGCAGCTTGATAACCGGCGCGCTGCAGCTCACATCAAGAACCAGGCTTTTGTCGACGATGCGTCCCGTTATGGTCATTTTTACCGGCTTGTCGTCCACCGTCAGGTCGTGAGTCAGGGTGATCGAGTCGGGGCTTGACGACCATTTGCTGGACAACAGCTCCGCATTTCCTGTCCACGAGGCCCTCGATCCGTTGGCCAGGTCCAGTTCGACGGGGGAATCCCCTATCATCCGCGCTCTCAGTTTGAACTTGCCCAGCAATGGATCCTTGAGGGTTGTCGGGGGACGCCACGAATATTCCAGGGTCCCGTCCGCGCCGACATATTTCAGCGATGCCGCACCTTGCGCTAGTTCGACGCTTGTCTTTCCTTTGAATCCGCTGACAGGAACCGACGATCGCTTCCTCGGGGTCATCTTTGAAAGATCGAGAGTCGGTGGGCCAGGATGTGTTTTTGGTTTGGGATAAAATCCGTCCAGAGTTAATTTCCTGTCACCCCATATTGTGAAATCCCAGCCTGGGTTGTCCTTTGGTCCAGGATCGGTCTCGAATCGGATGACGGCATCTCTGCCGGCGTATTGGGTCAGGTCAAGCTCAAACGGCTTCCAGTCGATAGTTAAGCTATATTCCTCGAACAATTTGGAGCCGTTTACGTATATTCGGAAAATTGCGCCGTCGGATTTGCCTATCGCTTGCGGCCGCATAGCGGTGAACCCGCTCAGGGAGATCTTGTTGACCTTGGGGAGGCTGAAGGCAAATTGTTGGAATGTGATCCCGGTGCCGTTCAGCCACGGGCAGTGCAGCAGCCAGGCGTTTTTGCCGTCGACGATCCCGTCGCTGAAGCACGCCACCCCGCTTTCTTCTTCAAAAGCCCCGGTCCACCCGACAGGCAGATGCTGTTCGGGTTTGTTGCGATATGCGAACCCTACCTCATATCGCCTGATCTCGTCAAAGTCGGTGACTGCGGAATCCGGGATCATCGCAGAAGCCGAATGACTCCGGGCCGCTATAATCAGCAACGCGAAGATAAGCGCTGAGAGTCGCATAGTGGAAGCCTCCAAGTGGATATTATACAAGTCGATTGATTGTGCGATATTTTATCAGGTCAATCGGCTTGGCTGCGGCTAATTCTACGGTCAGCGGGACGGCATGTAAGGCTTCATTTGAATACGCGATCATCTTGGAACTTTGGCCGGATGCGATCAAATCGACCGCAGCCTCACCGAACTCTCTGGCGAATCGGCGATCCAGAAAAGTCGGGTTGCCGCCGCGCTGAATATGCCCGAGCACAGTCAAGCGCACCTTTTTGCCGATGGCCGCCTCCAGCTTTTGTTGAATCTCAAATGTGCCCTGGTCCTCACACAACACAACCAGGCCGTGGGTTCCGCCGATGTCCATCTTTGCGCGAATCCGTAGGGAAACACGCTCGATAGGCATAGGCTGTTCCGGGATGAATACAGCATCCGCGCCTGCGGCG
This sequence comes from Armatimonadota bacterium, assembly GCA_012522555.1. GTDB lineage: Bacteria > Armatimonadota > UBA5829 > UBA5829 > UBA5829 > DTKD01. Next base: position 25,581 of record JAAYKG010000012.1, on the reverse strand, counting down.
TAGGCCGTAGCCAGCGCGATGTGGCCTGTGTTTCCTCCCATAGTCTCCACCAAAAACACCCTGTCCGACAGACTTTCCGCGGTGTCCAGTATTTCGTCGATCGCCCGCAGCGCTCGATTTACTGCGGAATCGAACCCAATGCAATAGTCCGTGCAGCTTATATCATTGTCTATGCTGCAGGGTATTCCAATGACCGGAGCGCCGGTGGCCGCGAATTCGGCCAAAGCTTGCAAAGAGCCGCCCCCGCCGAGCACAATTAGCCCGTCGATTCCGCAAGCCTCAAACAAGTGGTGATAATCTTCATCCTTTATCGCCTGCTGGATCGTCTCGTTGCGAGACGTGCCGAGAAAACTGCCGCCTCTTCTGGCAAGACCGGCGATTTCGCCGCCTACAGGTATGCAATTATGTTCTGCAAGACCCGAAAAGCCCAAAAATATCCCGCGGACATGCAAGTTTCGAGCTTCCGCGGATTGAGCGATAGCTGCTATGCAGGCGTTCATGCCTGGAGCATCGCCCCCGCTGGTCAAGACACCGATTGTTTTCATTAATCGCCCCTCCCGCCAATGACCAATTAGTTAAATCCTCTCTGCATACCTCCACGTTGGGGGTGTGTTCGTACAAAAAAATCCCGCCTGCGAACTTTTCCGCTGGCGGGCCGCCTTGTTGAAGGCTGGGAGCCTTCAAACTAGCGAGTAATCCATAACACTGTAAGGAAGGAGAAAAAAGATGTTTGTCTCTGTGTATTTATACAGCAAGAATCGTGCCAAAACTGGTATTTGTATCAGTAAAGATTTCTTCTTGCAAAAAAAACCGCCTGCGGTCTTCCGCAGGCGGATCCCTTGGTCGAATAAAGCCTCGACTCCAGCTTAAAGCTTTGGGAAGGAGAATAAGATGTTGTCTCTAGTTTAGTAAGCTGCACAATTCGTGCCATATCTGGTAAATATGTCAGTGAAAGTTTTTGTCCTGTCATTTTTTATCTGTGGCCCGATTGATTGGGCGGGTTATGAGGTTTACGATTGACACTAGTGCGGCCCCGCCCATATAATGCCCTCAGCTTTATGTTACCAGCCGACTTTACGATGATAATTCCACTCGCCGATGCGATAAACGCCCGAAAGTACGGGGCTAAGGCTGCCAACCTGGCCAAACTCGTCGCAGCCGGTTTCGCCGTGCCCAGGGGGTTTGTTGTCAGTGCAGACGCCTGTCGCGCACATCTCTGGGAGAGCGGGATGAGGCAGCAGGCCGCTGCCGTGCCCGATGCCGAACATAGAGAAACCATTCGAGCGGCGATGCTTGATGGGCAGATACCCGAGGACATTCGAGCTTCTATAGCAGAGGCATACAAGCGGCTCGCATGGCGGACGGGGCTGCAAGATCCAAAGGTCGCCATACGTCCCTCCGCGTTGGATACCGCTGCCGATTACGGCGGATTCGCAGGCGCTTATGAGACCTGTTTGAATGTTGCTGGGCTGGAATCGGTCTACACGGCGATTAAATGGGTCTGGGCGTCGCTGTGGTCAGGCGCTGCGGCTGCATGCCGTATCAGGTTCGGCTCAGTATCGGACCCTGCGATGGCGGTGATTGTTCAGTTGATGATCCCTGCGCAACATTCGGGTGCCGTATTTACAGCCGACCCCGCTACAGGAAACCCCCACAGCACGGTTATTACGGCAAAGCGCCAGGATGGAACAAGTGCGCGTTTTGCGGTGGATCTAAACACGATGTCGGTCAGCGAAGCCGCCGATGCGCCGCAACAGTCGATGCCAAGCGACCTTGTCGGGCAGATTGCCGAGCAGGCTATTTTGATCGAAGAGAATGTGGGGGGTAGAATCTCATCGGAATGGGCGGTGGATAGGGAAGGGATATGGATCCTGCAAGCCGACCCCATGCGCAATCTGCCTGCATATTTCCCGCTTATTGATGCCGGCTCGGAGGGTGTGTCCTGGAAAAGGCTCGACGCGCAGCCTATCTCATTTTTTGCGCGCGGCGTCGCCACCAGGGGCAATCGCATCACGTTAAATGGTTATCTTTACGAAAAACGAGCGACTTCAGATTTATCCGATGAACGCGCTCGATTGAAAGAAACGGACGCATCCGCGGCGGCTGCTAAGGAGTGGGAGAAACGAATATGCCCGGAGATGAACGAACGGGTTACCCAACTGCTGGGCTGTGATCGGTCGAATATGGATTCGGCGGCGCTTTCGTCCACTTTGAAATCGGCGGTGGAGGTCGCGGGGACTGCTTATGATTGGTTTTGCCGATCGCACAATTTTTTAGATTTGCTGAGCGGCTCGCTTGCCAAGGGGCTGGGAAGCCGGGAACTGCTTTGGAAGGTTCTCGGAGGTCTGCCCAGCGCGCTGCTGGATCGGGACGCAGTTTTGCAAGAGCTTGCCGAGAGGTTCGTCGCTGCAGAAAACACTGGTAAAATCGACGATCAATCCTGGTGGAGGTCGTACAAATCCGACGTGGAGCGTTTCGCCGGGGACTATGTTTATGCTTTCAAATACGGGGGCGAGGCTGCTGATGTGTCGAGGTGGCGCAGTTGGGTTGAGGACAGCGATGCGGTATACAGGATCATAAGCGGAGTTTCAAAGCGGGGTAACTCTGCAAGCCTGGTTACTCTGAACTGCTCCGCCGACCAGGACGCCGAAATAGCCCAGGCCGAATATCCACACTGCAAGAAGTTGATACAATTGTGTCGAAAATGGATAGCCCGTAGAGCGGAGGTCGAACAGGTATCCGCTCGGGCATGCACGGCGCTGCGCTTGACGGTCGTTAAACTCGCCGCACGCCTGGCGCAAGCAGGCGCGATTTCTGATCCGCAGGACATATTTTATTTGACCGCCGATGAATTGGTTCAACTTACGGATGCAGACTACCTGGGGTTTGCGTCGAAAATCGCACAACGTAAGCATAAAATGTGGTTGGAGCGGCGATTGATCGCCCCTGAGCTAGTCGTGGATGGAGATCAGCAAACAAAAATATTCGCCGATGGATTGACGGGCATCTCGGCCAGCGGAGGAGTCGTCACCGGGCGGGTTAGAATTGTGAGAACGTTGGAGGAGGCATCGGAGATAGAACCCGGGGAAATATTAATTAGCCCGTTTCAAGGCAGCGTGTGGGCGCCGTTTCTCGCCGTGGCGGGGGGATATATTTGTGGCGACGGCGATGATATGAGCGCGGAAGCAATAGCTGCGCGAGTCTATGAGATACCGGCAATAATGTCCTGCAAAGGGATTATGCGATTCAAAAACGGGCATAAGGTAACTCTGGATGGTGCCTGCGGGAAGATAAAGGTTTGGTAATTTCAAAAATCTCGCAGATCAGCAAGCAAAAAGCCTTGACGCCCCAAAATAGTGGTGCTATTCTCATAGTGCAAATTACCAAGAGTGTGTGGGTTACAGGTATTACACATTATGGCCATTGATTCGGCCCCTATGGGGCTGTCGTTGCGGCCCGACGATGAGCGCCCGGCGTTGGCGATCAGCGGGCATGTGGATGAAAGTGACGTATCTCGCATAGTTTCGGCGCTCGATCATTTGACTGAACAGCACGACCGGTGCGTGTCGCTTGATCTCGGTGAGGTCGACAGCATCGACTCGGCCGCGCTCGATTGCCTGGCTGAAAGGGTATTTGCGCATTCAGAGCGCCCCTGTCGCTTCCATCTCAGCCGAATAAACGGCCAGATTCGTGAATGCCTCGACCAACACCCCCTCAACGAATTTCTCTGTTTAGAAGAAAACTGCATCGATCAAACCTGCCACAGGCCCGTGCAATCGTGTCGAATTGATGTCTTTAGCCTGCCCAGCGATCCTGTTTGCTGTCGTGAGGCCAGGCATCGGGTTCGAAAGGTCGCCCGTGAGGCAGGGCTTCAAGATAGTTGGATATGCGATATGCTGTTGGCGGTCGGCGAAGCGGTGGCTAATGCGATCCGGCATGGACATTCCGGCCGGAAGGACAGCTCATTCACCGTAAGCTGCCTGGCAAGCTCCAACAAGCTGTCGGTGTCAGTAAGCGACCATGGGCCGGGATTCACGCTTGCTGATACCGCGCCGAAAAAAACATCCGTTTATGCCGAGACTGGGCGAGGGATACACTGTATGCATACCCTCGTCGATGATGTCAGCTTCAGCTTCAACGGCGGCACAACGGTTCGGCTGGTTAAGAGCTACGCCTGAGTGGGGCGCGCTTCAGTTCCTCTATACTGCGTGCTCCGGCGCAAAACATCGCTGTCGCCAACTCCTCGCGCAATTGTGCTATAAATCCATCGAGCGCCTCACTGGAGATCGCAGCGGCTTTGAGGATCGGAAGCGCCATAGCCGCCCCATCCGCTCCTAACGCGATGGACTTGGCGATATCTTCGCCGGTTTTGATCCCGCCACTGGCGATAAGCACAGCGTGTGGCGCCGCGTCTCGAACAGCGCTCAAGCTGTCGGCTGTCGGTATTCCCCACTCCCCAAGGGAAGGGCCAAGACGAGTGCCCCGATAACTCTCCACCTTCGCCCAGGAGGTCCCCCCTGCACCTGCAATGTCGATGGCGTCCACCCCAGCATCGGCAAGCAGCCGGGCTGTTCTCTCGGAAATTCCGTGCCCGACTTCCTTTACGATAACGGGAACCTCCAAACCCAGGCATATCTCCCGTAGTTTGATCGCGACCCCCCTGAAATTTGTGTCACCCTCCAACTGGGCGCATTCGTGCAGAGGGTTCAGGTGAATAATGAGTCCGTCCGCGTCGATCATATCTACCAGGCGCTCGCATTCTTCTATGCCATAACCGTCCACAAGCTGAACAGCGCCGATGTTTGCGAACAGCAGGATGTCGGGGGCTACGTCCCTGACCATAAATGTCTCCGCCAGTTCGGGATGCTCAAGGGCGACGCGCTGACTGCCGACCCCCATAGCAATGCCAAAATGCTGGGCGGCATTTGCAAAGATTCGATTATATCTCTTTCCTTCGCTCGCGCCTCCTGTCATAGACGAGATTATAAGAGGCATAGACAGGCGTCTTCCGAACAGCGAAATCGACAAATCGACCTCCCGCCTATCAATCTCAGGCAGCGCTTCATATACCAAACTGAATCGCTCCAAGCCGGTGGTGACGCGATGAAACTCGACGTCTCGGTTAAGTGCGATGTCGATATGATCCATTTTGCGCTTTGTGTTCTCAGATGCTTGTGCGTATGACAAAGCTTTCTCCTCGTTTTGCCTGATAGCTTTCAGTTCGCTTCAGCAGCCGATCTACGACTAGCATGATGCCGTCTTTCGTAAGTCTGTGTATCGCACGCAGTTCGGTTGTGGAGCCGAATCCGACGAAAGAATCCGGCAGGGTAACTCGTTCTATAGGGATGCTGGATGCACCGTGCTTTGCCAGGCACTCGATCACAGCGCTGCCAAATCCGCCCCGCGCGACGTTTTCTTCCGCAATGACCAGCCCACAACATTCTCGTGTAGCGGATAGAATAGTCTTTTCATCAAGCGGCTTCACGAACCGGGCGTTGACCACCCGCAGTTGAATGCCTTTGTTGGCAAGCTCATCGGCAGCACAGCAGGCTTCATGCACAATTGGGCCGACTCCGATAACCGCTATATCATCTCCGTGACGCAAAATCTCTGCTCGCCCCACGGGTATAGCGGTCTGGTTGGCGCTTGCCGATCGGCCTACTGCTCCGCGTGGATAGCGTATTGCCACGGGGCAAGCCAGGTCGAGGGCTGTTTTGAGCATATTTACCAACTCCGGCGCGTCCTTTGGAGCCATAACGATCAGATTCGGGATGTGGCCCAGATAACGGAGATCAAAAGCGCCGTGGTGGGTTGGCCCATCCTCCCCCACTATCCCCGCCCGGTCGATGGCGAATATAACCGGCAGGTTCTGCAGGCACACGTCCTGCACTATCTGGTCATAGGCTCGCTGCAGGAAAGTGGAATAAATCGCAACCACCGGCTTCGCCCCTGCGGATGCAAGCCCGGCGGCAAATGTAACCGCATGCCCCTCGGCGATGCCCACGTTAAAGAACCTGGTCGGATATCTGCGGGCGAATTTCGCAAGCCCCGTGCCGTCTGTCATCGCTGCTGTGATGGCGACTATATTCGAGTCTCGAGAGGCTAAGGCGACCAGAGCGCCGCCAAACACGTCGGTGTAGGTCTTTGTTTTTTTGCCGGAAGTTTTGCCGTTGCCGCTGTTAAATGGCGGAACACCGTGAAAGTATCGAGGCTTATGTTCCGCTTTGGAATATCCTTTGCCCTTCGTAGTGACAACATGCAGCAGCACCGGGCCTTTCATATTCCGCGACAGCGAAATAAAGTGTTTGAGGTCGCCGATGTCGTGGCCGTTTATTGGGCCGTAATATTTGAAACCCAGGGCTTCGAAGATCGTCCCGGAGGTGGGGGAGACGAGATTTGTAACCCCGCGCTTGAATCCCTCGGTTATTCTTTTGACAAGCCCACCCATTGGAATTGTCCGAAAGACAAATTGGGCGCTGTCTTCCATACTGATATATAGAGGCTGGGTTCTCAAACGAGCGATATGAGTGGCTAACGCGCCGATGCTGGGAGAAATGGACATGCGGTTGTCGTTGAGGATCACGAGCAAGGGGGTGTCGGCATCTCCGGCGTCGTTGAGCGCTTCCCAGGCCATGCCTCCGCCCAAAGCCCCGTCCCCCACTACAGCCGTAACACAGTGTTTTTCCCCGATCAGATCCCTCGCACGAGCCATTCCGAGCGCTGCGGATATCGCCGTGCTGGCATGCCCGGTGCAAAAGCAATCGTAGGGGCTTTCCTGCGGCCTTGGAAAACCGCTCAACCCGCCGGCTTGTCTAAGCGTGGAAAACCGGTCGCGCCGGTCGGTGAGCACTTTATAGGCATAACACTGATGTCCAACATCCCAGATGATCTTGTCTTTTGGCATCTCCATCGCGCTCAACAGCGCAATCGTCAGCTCCACCACCCCGAGGCTTGGCGCAAGATGCCCACCGTTCGTGCTGACAACATCGACTATGAGGTCTCTTACTTCCGCGGCCAGTTTGTGCTGTTGATGATATGTTAATTCCTTCAGATCATCAGGCAGGTTCAGTGAATCGAGAAACGTCCTGTTCATCTCAAATCCTTCCAGCCTCCCACGTTGAACACCGTACCATATTCCCATCCGCCGCGCGCCAGCAAACGCCGCAGAATGTGTAGGCTGTTGGTTTAATCTGTCTGCCGGTGGAGATAATGAGCTGAGAAGCGGTGGGTGGGTTAGCAGTAATTCGCGGAGTCTGGTAGGATAGTGTAGGAAAGTCGGAGGCTTAAGCGGCGTTGGATACAACATCTCGATTGAGTGGCGTGGCGGATCAGTTTCTGCCGGCGGGGATGGCCGGCTCGATCCCGGAAAAGTTGTGTGAAAAGCTCGCTCGTTCTCACTATGAAAATTTTCCTGTTGGGTCGATCTTTTTGCCTCGGCAACTGCGAAAACACGTATGCAACATTTATGCGTATTGCCGGGTATGTGACGACCTTTCCGATGAGACAGGGGACCCGCAGCTTTCCTTGGAACTTTTGCACTGGTGGCGCGAAGAGCTGCATGCTTGTTACGAAGGCAAGACAAACCATCCGGTTTTCGTCGCCCTGAAGCCGACTATTGATATGTTCGATCTGCCGATGGAGCCGTTCGACGACCTCATCAGCGCGTTTATAAAAGACCAAAGCACCAACAGATATGAGACATTTGAGCAGCTTTTAGACTATTGCAGGCAATCTGCAAATCCCGTCGGCAGGCTGTTTTTGGGGCTGATGGGATATCGCGATCAGGCCAGGCTTACCCTCAGCGACTATACATGCACTGCTCTGCAACTGATCAATTTTTGGCAGGACGTAGCTGTCGATTACGAAAAAGGTAGGATATATATCCCGCAGGAGGACCTGCGGCGCTTCGGATACACAGAAATCGAGCTTAAAAACCGAATCACCAATCCGGCATTCGCACAACTGATGCGGTTTGAACTGAATCGAACGAGGGAATTTTTCGAAAACGGCGCCGTTCTCGGTCGGCTTGTAGAGGGGCCGGGCGCGGCGGATGTTGATCTTTTCGGTCGATGCGGGCTGGCTTTGCTGAACTCGATAGAGCACAGCGGATTCAGCGTGCTCACCAGGCGCATCAGCCTGTCGAAGGGTCGTAAACTGATGATCGCGCTTGGCTGGGCACTGAGGCGCATTATTACGGGATAGGATAGAAATTGATGGATGATAAACTGGCAATATCTTATCGCTATTGCCGCAGGGTGGCTCGCCAAAGGGCGCGCAACTTCTACTATTCTTTTATTGTGCTGCCTCGGAAGCAGCGCGACGCGATGTGTGCGGTGTATGCCTTTATGAGATACTGCGATGATATTGCCGATGATCCGAATATGCATGCAAATCGCGCCGAGATGCTGGAGCGGTGGCGAAGCACGTTGGATTGTTGTGAGGATGGCGGCGACAGCCTGATCCTGCCGGCATTTCACCACGCAGTGAAAAGTTATGATATTCCGCTGGAGTATTTTCATCAACTAATAGATGGCGCGTCGATGGACCTTTATATGGATCGCTATGCAACCTTTGAGCAGCTCTACGACTATTGTTATAAAGTGGCGTCGGTGGTTGGGCTGGTGTGTATCCATATATTCGGTTTTGATGCGCCGGAGGCAAAAAAATACGCCGAGTATTGCGGGATTGCTTTTCAGCTTACCAATATTCTGCGTGATGTCAGAGAAGATGCCGCCAACGGGCGGGTTTATATACCCGAAGAAGACCTACGCGCATTCAACTACAGCGCCGAGGAGCTTATCAACGGCCCCAGAGATGAGCGTTTTGTGCGGCTTATGCAATTTGAGGTTGCCCGCGCACGGCAATACTACCAAAAAGCACTGCCGTTGGTAGAAATGGTTCATGGGGCGGGGCGGCCGGGTTTATGCGCTATGATCGATATCTATTTCAGCATACTCGACACCATCGAGCGCAGGCAATATAATGTTTTTCAACACCCGATCGCGATCTCGCGCGCAAAAAAAGTGGGCATTGCCGCGCGTGCTCTGCTTAGATCAAAGTTCCCCGGAGGCAAGCCATACCTACCAACGTCGCAGTCATAGGGGGCGGGGTAGCCGGCATCTCCTGCGCATACGAACTCGCCGAAAAAGGGTTCGCCGTCACCATCTTTGAGTCCCGAAGAATACTCGGTGGGAGGGCAAGCTCCTTTCGCGATAGCCGGACGGGGTTGATGCTCGACAACTCCCAGCACGTACTCCTGGGATGCTGCAGACAGGCCAAAGATTTTTTTGACAAACTTGGGTCAGGGGACAAAATAACTTACCACGATAGGCTCAATGTCATTGATTCAGATCGCTCGGTGATTGAATCGTCGAGGCTGCCTGCTCCTTTTCACCTGTTGGGATCCATAATGTCCGGCGAATTGACAGCCAGCATAAACAAGCTGACGCTGGCGCGCGTTTTGATCTCGATGCTGCTTATAAAACCCTCGGAAAACGATGCCGCAGCCGATTATTTGCTGAAATTGGGCTGCCCGAGCAATCTGATCGAAAAGTTGGTTGAACCCGTAATCGAATCCGCTCTCAACGAATCCGCGTCAGCAGGCTCAGCTAAATACGCGAGGATGGTGTTGATAGAGATGCTGTTGAAGGATCGCGAGGCCTACCGGCTTGGGGTTCCGGATGTTGCTTTGAGCGAGCTGGTTCACGAGGCCGCCTTGCGACGCCTCAGCGAGTTGGGATGTCGGGTGCGGCTTGCTTCGCCTGTTCGAAAGCTGCAAGTACAAAATGGGCTGATGCGATCTATAGAGACGAAATCCGGCGAATGCATAAGTTTCGATCAATGCGTGGTCGCTGTGCCGCCATATATATTAAGCAAAATGGGACTCGAGGCGGGCGGCGCACAGCAGCTTCTCTGGCAGCCAATTGTTGCGGCTCATTTATTTTTTGAAAAGCCGATCCCTGAATTTCCTCCGGCTTGCGTGGTTGGAGAGCCGTTTGGGTGGGTATTCGGCAAGCATACTCAATTCGGATACGTGCAGGCAGTGGCAAGCGCAGCCTCGAAGCTGATGGGGCTGGATCGCGATGATCTTCAAGCGCTGGCCCTGAGGGCGGCGGTCAGAGTTGAGCCGCGGCTGGCCGATATGCCGCTGAAAAGAAGCGTAATTTATATTGAGCGTCGAGCTACATTTGCAACTTTGGCCTGCGATGCGCATAGACCGCAAGCGGCCACAGAGTTGAAAAATGTGTTCCTCGCAGGAGACTGGGTTGCCACCGGATGGCCCGCGACGATAGAGGGCGCGGTTCGGTCCGGCAAGGCGGCTGCAAATCTGATATTGGCGAACGGTTGACGGGCGAGCAGTATTATTCGTTGTTTGGGAGGGTTTATGCGAACACTAATCGTCTTGGCAGCAATATCTGTGGCTTTTTCAGCGCCCTGTTCAGCCGCGCCCGTTATGCATCAGGTAGTAACTACATCGTGGCACGGGCTGTCCGGGTTGTATGTGATTCCCACAGCAAGAATCGTCGGGCCTAGCAAATTCGCAGTCGGATTCAACGAGTCCAAGCACGCCGAATCAATAAAGGGGGGCAGATACGTAGATCGTCAGATCAGAGGCGTCGGTACCTATGGCATAACCGATAAAATCGAGATATCAGCAACCTACTATAACAACATGTATGTTATCCCACCCAACGTCACCCCGATGTTGAGCAATCACCACTTCCACACGTTTGGCGGCAAGATACAGATCTTACAGGAACATCCGCACTACTGGTATCCCGCTGTGGCTGTAGGTGTGCGCGATATCACAAACGATACAGCCGATGTTGGCCCGCTTCGCAGCGTCAATAACGGGACCAAAGGGTTTATAGTCGCGAGTAAGAAGGTTCTTAAAGATGAGCGGATCGGCAGGTTCATGGACTGCCATGCCGGTCTGACCTTCGACCATAACGCCTCGGCGGGTTTTGCCGGTATCGAGCTTACCCTCGTGCCGAACGCCAGCCTCATAATAGAAGGCGTATGGGACGCTCCGTATCTCAATTTCCGACACTTCGGAGAAGATGACTTGCATGGCCGTTATCTTTTCAATGTCGGCCTGAGGATGTACCCGGAACTTGTCCCCGGGCTTGTCCTTGATACGGGATTTGTCGGCGACGGCGAGTTTGAATTTTCTTTTGGCATAAGCTACGTGATGACTCTTTAGCCTATGGCTTTAAGAATCTCACGCAGATAAGCAGCATCGTCTATTAGAATGGCCTGCTGCTTATCTTTATTATATCTGCCAAGCGACTCGTTTTCTATACACAAGTCGTCGATATAGCCCGCCTGTTTGAACGACTTGACGATCTCACGCAGATCCAGGTCTCCCTCGCGGAGAGAACTGCAGTGCTCTCCATAACCCCAGCCGACCTCCCTTTGGATGTCGCGCTTATCGGCAGGGTAATTTATCGCTTTCATGTGGGTGTGCTTGAGGCGTGGCGCGAAATGTTTGATGATCTCATTCACCCGTTTAAGGGGATAGCCATACCAATAGAAGTTCCCGGTGTCTATGGTCATCCCGACTCGATCGGAGCCAACCGCATTCAGCACCGCATCGAGGAATTCTTGCTCGTTGCCTTTGTGGCCGTGATTCTCAATTCCCATCGTGACGTCAAGATTATTTGTTGCATCCAGGATCTTTTTCATGCAATCGGCGAAATGCTGCGCGCGTTTTTCAAGCGGCCATTGGTCTTGTGTGCTGAGATATGCATCGATTCTGATAGCCTTAATCTCCATCTGCGCCGCCGCCTGAAGCGCATAAATAACGTAGTCGATCTCGCTTTGCAGGTCCTCAGAGCCGAAATTATTGGCCAGCAGCAATGAGCACGGCTTCACGCCATAGCCGTGGGCTTTATAGAGGTATTGTTCAATTGCGGTGGGGTTGGCGAGCGACTCGCGTCCATCTGAATCCACTGACGGTACGGTCTTGTCTTTGCTGTAGTTAAGCTCCACGTGCTCGATGCCCATCGCCTTAAGGCCGGCGTGTATGCTGCCAAACGGTCCAGGCAGGTGTGCGTCTCTAACCGATATATACATAATTTGGGTCCTCCGGAGTCCTCAAGTCTACTTTTGCCAAAAGCGTCGGTTGTCCTTCATCAAAAAGGGGAAGAAGGATGTATGCTGTCCGAAAGTGAAGCTATTATGCACCAATGCAACATTTTGGTGCGTGGCTGCGTCTATGATGGCAGGCACGTATGCATTCCAACCGCCGAGCCGGCAGCAAGCTATTTTGCGAGGAGCAGACATGAAAAGACTATTGGTTTTAGTTGCAGCGATAATATTTATAACGGCGCTGGGCACGGCGGGGTTCGCAGCCAAGCTCAACATAGGGGATAAAGCTCCGACTATAAAGGTTGCCAAATGGATCAAAGGGCCGGCTGTAGACAAGTTGGACACCGGCAAAATCTACGTCATCGAGTTCTGGGCGACCTGGTGCGGCCCTTGTAAAGCCACGATTCCACACCTGACCGAGCTTTCGAAAAAATATAAAAACAAGGTAACGTTCGCGGGGATCAGCGTTTGGGAGCGCGGGGATGTGGCCGCTTTTGTGAAGAATATGGGCGATAAGATGGGCTATAGCGTTGCGACCGACGATTCGGCGGGGTTTATGGCCAAAAACTGGATGGAAGCGGCAAACCAAACCGGCATTCCAACGGCATTCATAGTCGACAAAGGGAAAATCGCCTGGATCGGCCATCCAATGCGAGACCTTGATAAAACCCTGGGCCTGATTATAGAAGGTAAGTTCGATGTGGCAAGCTACGCTAAACAGCGAGCCGAAGAGATCGCCGCTGAAGAAAAAAAGGGGGAATTGATCAGTGACGTCGAGGTTTTGTCCGAGCAAGGGAAACACAAAGAAGCCTTGGCCAAGCTGGATGATTATATAAAAGAGGATCCTTCATTCGAGGAGTATGCCGTTCCGCTCAAGCTTCAGCTAATGTTTGCGTGCGACGAAAAAGCCGGTTATGATTACATCCAAAAACTGGCGGATGGTACGATGAAAGACAAACCGGATATGCTCTTGACAATGGCGTTGAGTATAACCGGTTCAAAAGAGACTTTGAAAACCCCGGATTTTAAGCTGGCTTCATCTTTGGCCGGGCGCGCTCTGTCTATCAGCAAAGAAGAAGATCCGAGTGTCCTGCACGGGTGTTCTTATGTGTTCGAGAGCGCGGATGATCTCGCCAAAGCCGTTGATTGCGAAACCAAAGCTATCGCGCTGGTAGAGAAAGACAAAAACATTTCCCCGGATGTCGTGAATATGCTCAAAAAGCGCATCGAGGATCTAAAAGCGAAACAGAAGTAGGATTTATGGCGACTGAATCAAACCGGCGCTTCGATGATCTTGCATCAGATTACGATAAGCCACGCACAATTCAAAGGGCCCAGGCTGTTGCTGAGGCCATAAGAAATCAACTCGATATTACGCCCACTATGCATGCGCTGGATTTTGGCGCAGGCACAGGTCTGATCTCTCTTGCTCTGCGGCCGTATCTTGGTTCGATTATCGCTGTGGACAAATCGCAGGGCATGCTCGATGAGTTGCGGGAGAAGATCGAATCGCAGGGTATTGACGGCATCGTACCCGTGATGTGCGACAATTTTGTCGAAGAATATAGCGGGGGGCCTTTGGACCTCATCTATAGTGTTATGACCATGCACCATATCGGCGATGTCGATGCCGTGCTGCAGGCGTTTTACAGGCTGTTGAAGCTAGGGGGCCTGGTCGCAGTGTCTGATCTAGACGCTGAGGACGGCAGTTTTCATTCCGACACAACCGAAGTACATCACCATGGTTTCAATCGCGATCAGATGGTAGATCTGTTTGAGAATGCAGGTTTCCAAAGGATTGCGACCTCAACTGCTTATACTTATACAAAGGAAGCAGCCGATGGTAAAGTCAGGGATTTTTCTATGTTATTGATCACCGCGCAAAAATAAAGTGTGGGATGGGTTTGGCGGACCACCCCACACTATTTCGATCCTCGATTGCCTGTTTACTGTTGAGAAAACCAAATGAATCGAGGCAATTGCGTTAATCCGGATAATTCTTGATGAGATAGAAAGGGATACACTCTGCTGTTGAAGGAGTAGTCATTGTGAAAAAACTCCAGCGGAGGTATCTCTGATGAAGAGTTCGGATTTAAGCTTCGATATTCCTTTCGGTTCCAAGACTATCTCAACCAACTTTGATGGCGGCGATGTTGAGAATCGTATAAAGGAGCTTAAAGGCGATCTGCTTTCAGGCAAAACGAGTTGTCATCGATTTCTTGCCAACCAGTTTCGGCTTATCCTGCATTCTGCAGCTTTCTGTTGTTGCTGGCTTTGAGGAAACTTTTGCCTGGAATGGATTTCGCGGATGCTCAGGTCTCAACCCTATGATATTGACGAGACAAGCGGCCAGATCAGCCTGGAAGGGATAATCGTGTCTTATAATGCAAAAAATACGAGGACAAGAGCTTGTTTGCTCCTTGTGGTAGACATAACTAAGCGACAATGGCCCGGATAACCCGAAAATGACCGACCAAAGGCTCGAAAACCCCGCGCCAGACAAGCCAGCGCAGCACTCATGAATAATGTCGGCTAGTTGCCGATCCAGTGCAGGCTGGGGATATCTCTCAGCGCCACGGATATGTTGAGGTGTTCGCCCGAATAGGCCCACAGCAGGTGCTGTGCGGTGGCCAGGGCAATCGATGGGCTGTTGTTTGTTTTACTCAAGTGCGCCAGCCAAACACTCGGCGTTCTGCCGGACTCAGCCAGGTCGATTATCAGCCCCGCGGCCGCATCATTCGAGAGGTGGCCGTTCTCGCTTTTGATCCGATATTTCAGAAAATACGGATATGGCCCTTCGATGAGCATCTCTTCATCGTAGTTGGATTCCAAAATCAGCAGATCGGCGTTTGCGGCCTCTTCTTGTATCTCCGGCAGCAGCATTCCTGTATCGGTGACGCTGGTGATCGTGCTTTTACATCCGCAAATGGTATATCCAACCGGGCATGCGGCGTCGTGTGACACCCGAAAAGACCGAACCTGCATCCCCCCAAACGCTATGCACTCCCCTACGTCCATCACTTGCGTCGGCACATTTTCGGAATGTCGTATCGCTTGCAGCGTTGGTGCATTGGCAACCAGGGGCACTCCATATCGGTGTGCTGTTCTGACAGCGCCGGTTATATGGTCGGAGTGTTCGTGGGTAATCAAAATAGCGGACAGCTCGGATGGATCGACCCCGCGATAGCGTAACGCAGCCGTCAGTTTTCTGATTCCTATTCCTGCGTCGATCAAAATCGCGGTGGTATCGTCTTTGACAAGGATTGCGTTGCCCGAGCTTCCGCTCGCAAGAGATAGAGCTTCCAAAGCCATACTTTATTCTATCGCATCTTATCTGTTGTGTGTTGGATAATGAGCCATACGCAACAAAATTTATCCAGTTTCGTATACTGCCTTGCAGGCGGGGCCTGGTTGTGCTAAGTTATGCACGGAGGACTGCACCATGACAGATATTAGATCGGAAATCAATCGCCTCGCCGCCGAAATCGGCGGCTGCGTATCGGTGGCGGTGCGCGACATTGAAAACGCTTTTGATTATTCTTATAACGACACCGAGCGGGTATGGTCCGCCAGCGTGATAAAAGTACCGGTTTTGGTGGAGGCTGTAAAGCGGCTTGCGGAAGGCAGCGCATCGCTTGACACCAAGTTCGTCTTGCAAAACGAAGACAGGGCGCCGGGTTCGGGAGTGCTGCGGTATATGCACGGGGGAGCCGAGCTGACCTACGAAGACCTGATGTTGCTGATGATCGTGACCAGCGACAACCACGCCACGAACATGCTCATAGACTACCTCACCCCGGAAGCGATAACCAACACCATGCGCGGTTTTGGATATACCGAAACCGAGGTTCAACGCAAAATCTACGATTATGAAGGTATGCGCAAGGGGCTTTATAACTGGATCGCGGCGGGGGAGATCGCGGATTTGTGCAAAAAAATCTATTGCAGGCAGGTGACTGGAACCGATTTCGACGAGCTTGCGTTGGATATTATGAGTAGACAGATAAGCAAAGCCCATCTGAACTTGCTGCTGCCGGAAGATGTCTGCGTGGCCAGCAAGCCGGGCGGAATCGAGGGAATACTCCACGATTCCGGCATTCTTTGGACCGATGATTTCAGCTATTCGATTTGCATCACCACCAGCGGATGGCAGTCACGCAGCGACGCATTTATGGCGGTCGCCAAAATTTCTAAGCTCATCTACGACGAGGTAGTCTGCGGATGCGGCTAATCGTGAATGAAATCGAGTCCTTAGCGCACGACCTCAGGGGAAAGCTGTCGCTGTGCGTCCGTAATATTCGCGGGGCTGTGGATTTGTCTTTGAACGAAGATATGGAAGTGGTCGCGGCAAGCACTATCAAGGTTCCGATTTTCATCGAGGCGCTGAGACAGGTTCGAGATGGCGTGCTATCTCTGGACGAGATTTGTGCGGTTACCCCGCAGCTTCGGTGCGATGGTTCCGGGGTGCTTTCGCATCTGCACGACGGCATTGAAGTGTCTGTGCGGGATCTGTTGACCCTGATGATAATCGTCAGCGACAACACCGCCACAAACATTATGGTCGATCGCGTGGGTATGGATAATGTGAACAACACTCTACGGTCGCTTGGATACGCGAAAACTCGATTACAGCGTAAGATGTACGACTGGGAGGCTATCGCTGCCGGGCGGGATAATTATATTGTTGCAAGCGAGGCTGCGGATATGCTGGCGAGAGCCGCGCGCCGTGAGTTGTTGGGTAAAAAGTGGGACGAAATGCTGCTTTCGACGATGGGCGCGCAGCAATTTACTGCAAACCTGGGTTTGCTGCTCCCCGAGGGGATTTTGGCCAACAAAACCGGACAAGTGAACGATGCGGTCAACGACTGCGGCCTTGTCACGACCCCGGATTTTTGTTATTCAATCGCGGTATTTACCCAGGGTGCAAAATCAATCGGAGAAGCTCAAGTGACGATCGGCAGAATATCGAAATTGATCTACGATGCGGCGTTGAGCAAAAGCTGTTGATGAGATTATTGAACAAGCTGTGGAATATCGTTGGACGTGCGTTGTGGATTAGTCGGCTGTTGGTAACCCGGCCTTTTTCCACTTCGACTCCAGGACGCGTCTTATCTTTGCCCAGCAGTATCCACAATCTGTTTCACGCTCAACGTAAGATAGGATATACCCGATATCCACAGCATCCACACCCGTAATTACTACTATTACTATATTATATATAATAATAAGAATGTATATATCATCGCTGAGTCTGAGTAAATTTCGGAATTATGAGTCGTTGTCTTTTGAGCCTTCCGAAGGGCTGAATGTGCTTGACGGCCGAAATGCTCAGGGGAAAAGCGGAATACTCGAGGCTATCTATCTTTTGGCTACGAGTAAATCGCACAGAACGTCTCGGGATGTGGAAATGATCAAGCTTGGGGAAGACGCTTTACAGGTATCGGCTGATATCACGCGATCCAACAGAAACGATGTGATAATTGGAATCGATATCAGCCGGACCCAAAAAAAGACGGTGAAGATAAATACCGTGAAACCCAAGAGGATCGCTGATATCGTCGGCCAGCTTAACGCGGTGATATTCAGTGATTCGGATATAGAGATGGTGCGTGGGGAGCCATCCAAACGGCGCAGGTTTATGAACCTGGAGATATCTCAGATCAGCCCTCAGTATGTTTATTCGCTGGGTCGTTATAAGAGGGTCCTTGACCAAAGGAACAATCTGCTCAGGGAAATAAAGATGGAACGCGCTTCTTTCGCCGGGCTGGACGCATGGGATGCCCAACTGGCGGCGTATGGCGCGTCGGTAACGAAGAGGCGGAGCGAATATGTCGCTGCTCTAGCCGAATCATCGGTGGGATTATACTCCGAATTGACTGGTGGGCTTGAGGAGCTGCAGGTGACATACAAACCCAATCTGAAGATTGAAACGGATATGGCGGAAGGTGAGATAGCCCGGATCCATTTGAAGACGCTGGCAGCGAAAAGAGAGATCGATATGAGCCGTGCGACGACGCATTCCGGGCCACACAGAGATGATATAGCTATAAATATCAACGGCCTGGCGGCGCGAGAATTCGCTTCTCAGGGCCAGCAGAGGACAGCCGCGATTGCGATCAAACTGGCCGAGATATCGCTTGTTGCGGAAGCAAAAAAAGAAAACCCGGTGGTGCTGCTCGACGATGTTATGGCGGAGCTTGATGAGATGCGGCGCAAGAGAATTATGGAGTTCGCAACCAATTGTCAGACCCTGATAACCACGACACATCTCTCCGATTTAAGCCCGGAAGCCCTTGAACGGGCTGCGATTTTCGAGGTGGAGGCAGCGCAGGTGAGGCGGATATGAAACGCTCGTTCAAAAGAGGCCGGGCATCGCATGTTGGAGGGTTATTAAAAAACACCCTGCAGGCGTTGGGAGTCGAGGAGCGATTGCTGGAGCAAAGTGTTGTGGAAAAATGGGCCAATGTAGTTGGCCCGCATATAGCAGCCTCGAGCCGAGCGGAGGAAGTCCGAGAGGGTGCGTTGTTTGTAGCCTGCAAAAACAGCATGTGGTCCAGCGAATTGACGCTGCATAAGCCCGACATCATCAACAGGCTCAATGCAGCGGTCGGCAAGGCTGTTGTCAAAGATATTCGATTCAAGGCGCGCGGCTTTCGCAAAGCTGAACCCGACAAAGAGCTTTCGGAGCGTGTTAAGGCCGAGCCTATCGAACTCGAGGAATCTGAAATACAAACTGCGGACGCGATTGCATCCGCCTGCCAATCGGAAGGGTTGGCAGTAAAGATCAGGCAGGCAGTTTTGGCGAGCAAGCGATTGAACGCGGAGAAACGCCGGGAGGGCTATAAACAGTGTCTCAAATGTGGCGAATTGCACGCGGATGAGCACGAAATCTGCGACAGTTGCCGGACTCTGCGATAGGTGCGGGTATATTAACCTCGCCCAACACAGATAAGGAGGATCGCCATGGCTGAGTGGTCTGGCCCTTTAGAAAAAATAGACGATTTTCGGTGGAGAATACCTGAGTCTTATAAACCGGGTATGCGCACCGACGGCATCATTTACGCCACCCAGGAAATGTTGAATGATATTCGCAGCGACAAAGCGCCGGAACAAGTGGCCAACGTAGCATTTTTGCCTGGAATAGTGGGACAATCGATGGCAATGCCCGATATTCACTTGGGATACGGGTTTCCGATAGGTGGGGTAGCTGCGATGGCCTATGATGATGGGGTCGTGTCTCCAGGAGGGGTCGGTTATGATATTAACTGCGGAGTTCGATTGCTGCGCAGTGACCTCACTATTGATGATATAAAGGGAAAAGTGCGGGATATCGCCGATCAGTTTTATCTAAACATCCCTGTAGGAGTCGGCGGGGTAGGAAATGTGCGCGTCGATGAGCTAGAGCTTAAACAAGTGATGCGCAAGGGCGCAAAATGGATGATTGAGCGGGGATTGGGCTGGGCGGAAGACCTGGAGGTGTGTGAACAAGACGGCTGCATGGACAATGCCGACCCCGAGGGTGTATCCGCCGAAGCGATTAAACGCGGCCGGCCGCAGCTCGGAACGCTGGGGTCGGGCAATCATTTCCTAGAAATTCAAGTAGTTGACGAGATATATGACCAACAGACCGCGGAGGTATTTGGAATCACTGGTAAAGGCCAGATCACTGTTATGATCCACACCGGCAGCCGAGGGTTCGGCCACCAGGTGTGCGAGGACAGCCTGCGGGTGATGCAAAATGCGGTTGCCAAGTATAAAATAGATCTGCCGGATCGCCAGCTCGCTTGCGCTCCGATCACATCTGTTGAGGGGCAGCAATATTTGGGAGCGATGGCATGCGCGGCGAACTTCGCCTGGGCAAACAGGCAGGCTATAGCGCATTGGGTGAGAGAGAGCTTCGAGAGGATAATGGGGGTCGGCGCGCACAAGCTCGGCTTGCGGCAGGTTTATGATATCGCTCACAATATAGCCAAAATAGAGCGTCATACTGTGGCTGGAAAGCTGACGAAGCTTTGCGTGCATAGAAAGGGGGCCACACGCGCATTTGCGCCGGGGCATCCGGATATTCCCGAGCGATATCGTTCGGTGGGGCAGCCTGTAATGGTGCCGGGGGATATGGCCAGGTATTCGTTTTTACTCGCGGGCACATCGGCGGCTATGGAGCAGACTTGGGGCTCGACGTGCCATGGGGCGGGTCGGTTGTTGAGCCGAAGTGCGGCAATCAAGCGAATGAAGGGCAAAGATGTGCAGGAAGAATTGGCTCGACGGGGAATTGTAGTAAGGGCGAAGGGACGCGATACGCTGTCTGAGGAGGCTTCGTATGCGTATAAAGATGCGGCCGAGGTTGTGGAAGCTTGCGCCGGAGCCAATATTTCGAGATTGGTCGCCAAAATGCGGCCGCTTGGGGTGGTGAAGGGATAGCGTTCAGAAAGGGGCAATAAACTTGAAGATTTTTAATGTTGGTATTATTGGGACTGGTGGAATCGCCAATGGAGCACACTTTCCGGCGTTGGAAAAACAGCAGGACGTGAACATAATGGCGATCTGCGACATCAATGGTGATGTTTTGAAAGCGGCGGGAGAGCGCTGGAACGTGAAGAACCAGTTCGAGGACTATAACAAGCTCCTCGAAATGCCTGAGATTGACGCGGTGCATATCTGCACGCCGAACGATGTTCACATGGATCCCACGATCAGTGCGCTTAAAGCTGGAAAGCATGTAATCTGCGAGAAGCCGATCGGTCGAAACCCCGCCGAAGGCAAAGCGATGTGCGATGCCGCGGAAAAATCCGGCAAGAAGTTCATGGTAGCCCAATGCTGGCGATGGAACCAGGACGTGGTGGCTCTTAAGCGATTTATTGATGCCGGAGAGCTTGGGGATATTTTCATGGCTCGCGTGTGGGCGATGCGCCGCAGGGGAATCCCCGGATGGGGCGTGTTTATCAACAAGGAGAAGCAGGGCGGAGGCCCATTGATCGACATCGGAGTGCATATCCTGGACTTTACGATGTATTTGCTCGGCAACCCCAAACCGATCGCGGCATCCGGAAAGACTTATACCAATATTGGTAAGGAGCCGGGGCACGTTGGCAATCTCGGCCAGTGGGATTGGGAGAACTACACCGTCGAGGATTATGCTGCGGGGTTCGTTAGACTCGACAACGGCGCAAGCCTGGTCATTGAGTCGAGCTTTGCCGCTAATATCAAAGAGGACAAGTTCACCACCACGTTTATTGGCGACAAAGGTGGAGCGCAGACCGGCCCGTTGGAGATCTACGGAGAAAAGCACGGTACGCTTACCGATACCACGCCTTCGGGGTTAAAGCAGCCAAATATCTATGAGAGCGAGATTCGGGCGTTTTATGATGCTATCCGAGATGACACCGAAGTTCCTGTCACCGGAGAGCAGGCGCTGAATGTAATCAAGATCATCGACGGAATCTATCGATCCAGCGACGCCGGCAAGGAAGTCGCAATCGACTAATTATATAGGGGCGAAGCAGGCGAATTTCGATTGATGTGCTGGTCGAGACAGATCAGATCTGAGCCTGACTTCGCTCTTTTTCGTGTTTTGTGAGGCAAGTTTGACCTGCAGCGTGTCTGTTATAACCGGATTTTTGCGCAAATATCGATCTTTGCTCAGCCTCGGGGTTGCTGCGCTGCTGGCGGAGCTTGCCTATGCCATCCTCAATTTATCCGCGCTGCCGATGTATGTTTCGTTTGTCCTCAAAGAACAGGCGGCGCTTGGAATTGTAATAAGCACTTTTCTGCTTACTGAAGCGCTTTCCAGGCCGTGGTTCGGCGCTTTAGGGGATAGAATCGGCAGAAAGCCACTGCTGATCGCGGGGCCGCTGGTGACGGCGGTCACGGCATATCTCACGATCAAGCTGCAAGGCCCGTGGGCGATATATGGGCTGCTGATTTTGAAGGCTATCGACGGCCTCGGCAGCGGGGCGTTATGGATAAATGCGTTTGCGGCTGTGGGGGATGTCGTCGAGGAGGAACATCACAGCGCGGCGATGAGTATGCTCAATGTGACGTATATGAGCGGCATCGCGTTGGGGTTTTTATTCGGCGGGCTGGTGAATCAGGTTTTTCACTCCTACCTGGCCTCGTTTTATCTTGTTTCTGCGATGTTGATCGTCAGCGTGGTCGTGATGGCTGTGCTGCTGCCGAAAAAGATCGGAGGGGAGCGGGCGGAACCCGGCCCGGTCCACGATCATATTGAGCTGACTACCCTCGAAGAGCAGCCGGCCGAATTCAAGCTCTCCAAGATTTTGCGAAGTTTCAAGGAAGTGCCGGACATGGTTGTGCTGGCCAGCGTGATATTCCTTGGGATCGGCACGTTGATGCCTGTAGTCAAACTATATGCGGTGCAGCATTTGGATCTCAGCGAGACGGCGTTTGGTTTGGCGGTGGCCCCGGTGGCGGCGGCTATGGGGATATTCGCGGTGCCGATGGGTAGGCTTGGGGACAAATATGGAAGGTGCGTGGCGGTATGCTGGGGCCTTTTCGGGAGCGCGATTGCGCTGTGGGTGCTGGCGATGTTCCGAAGCATTGTCCTTGCGGGGCTTGCTGGAATTGTGATTGGGCTTGGGTTCACGGTAGCGTTTCCGGCGTGGATGGCGCTTATCGCATCTGCGACTTCTGCCAACAGACGCGGAGAGGTGATCGGGGCTGTGGGAGCGGTGCAGGGCCTGGCTGCGATTGTCGGAACCGCGCTCGGCGCTTTAATGTATTCCAACGATCGGTTGAGTTTTCCCAGACTGGGCGTAGTAAATTATAATGTGCCTTTCTGGTGGAGCGCGATATTGATGTCGGCCGGAACGGTGATGGCATTCACATGGATGTGCGGCCGCAACAGCGGACGAGATGTTGGCGGTGGTATAAAAGCGTGGCAGCGCAAGATGGTAGTGGGGTTGTCGATCTTGGGCCTGGCGGCGCTGCTGGCCTGGATAGGTTGGAGGTATACGCAGCCTGTTCCGCCGGACAGAGTCGCCTGGCAATGGGTGCAGCAATTATATCAAGGCAAACCTGACCAGGCGATGAAATACGCGCTGCGCCACGGCCCGGACGGGTGGAACGGCCTGCAAGCATCAACAGAGGCATCAAAGCTGTATGTTCAATATCACGAAAAGCTCGATGCATTATGGTATACCGTATATTTGCCGACTATGCCTGTG
Organism: Armatimonadota bacterium; assembly: GCA_012522555.1. GTDB lineage: Bacteria > Armatimonadota > UBA5829 > UBA5829 > UBA5829 > DTKD01. The sequence continues at coordinate 2,308 of JAAYKG010000012.1, read as the reverse complement.
GATGGGCGAGCGATAGTACGGGTGAAATTTGTTTTCCGAGGCAACCAGCACAAATTTGCCACCATTACGCTTTGTAAACACGGTCGCGACTGGAAAGTATGCGGGGTTCGGCAGGATAAATGACGTTAAATCTTCGCTTGCGGAGGTATTATGGAGAGAACAGTAATGTTAGTTATCGCAGCTATTTTGCTTGTTTTCAGCGCTTCGGTGGTATTCGCGGCGGCAACTGAAGAATCCACGACACTGAAAGATATTGTTTTCTGCAAAGCAGGCAGCCGAACACTTCGCATGAACCTCACTTTGCCCGCCGGCGCACCTGAGAAGAAATCTCCGGCTATTATATGGATTCACGGCGGCGGTTGGTTTATGGGTGACCGAAACGCCGATTTGACCCAGGAATGGGGGCTTAACGGTCACGGGTTCGTTACCGGCAGCATCGAGTATAGGCTGAGTCAGGAAGCCAAATATCCCGCGCAGATTGAGGATTGCAAAGCCGCTATACGATTCTTGCGCGCTAACGCAGATAAGTATGGCATCGATGCAGATCGGATCGGCGTTTGGGGAGGCTCGGCGGGGGGACATCTGGCCGCTCTGCTGGGAACAACTGCGGATATTAAAAGGCTCGATGGTGACGGTGACAACCTCGAATACTCGAGCCGGGTGCAGGCGGTGTGTGTAAAATATGGCCCTACGGATTTCTCCGATGCCGCTATGAAGACCCTCATCCCCGAGGTCGTCGAGATGGTAAGCGCGCTTTTGGGTGGGCCGGTGAGCGAGAACCGGGGGCTAGCGCGAATGGCAAGCCCTGTTGAGTTCGTTTCAAAGGACGACCCGCCGACGCTGATTTTGCAGGGAGATTCAGATCCACTGGTCCCGTTGAGTCAGGGCGAGGCGCTTTATAACGCTCTCAAAAGGGTTGGCGCGGATGTGACATTCGTTGAGGTAAAAAAAGGAGGCCATGGCTTTGGGCCAATACCAAAAACGGAGCCTTCTTTTGACGAGTTGAAAAAAACAGTGCTGGAATTCTTCCAGAGGCATTTGATGGATTAGCTTTTGGCCCTGTCTATGACCTCTTCGGCGAACTGCCGCCATTCGCTTTCGGGATATTTCTCGAGAAAACCTTCCGCCGTCTCCAGCGCAGCGGCCGGGTCGTGGTGGTAGCTCAGTTGAAGCTGCCCTATTTTGAGCAGCGCCATCTCCGCTTCGATACTATCCGGCTCATCCTCGGCGAGTTTGCGCAGCGCCCGCACCGCCCGCTTCGTATATCCCGATTCCTCCAAATAAGATGCGAATCTGAATCGCGTCGGGGTCGCAACCACTGCTTTTGGCCAGAAGCGTCTCATTTCATCGGAGCACGCCAGCGCTTGCGCCTCACGGCCCTGCGATAAATATAGCTCTATAGCCATCTGATAATACGGCAGCGATTGATCCTCTTCTTCGAGTATCGCCCAGAATCGGCCAAGCTCGGCGTGTGCAAAAGCATTGTCCGGGTCACATTTGATCAAGGATTCATAGCGCTGGGTCGCTTCGAGGACGCTGCCGTTGTCATATAATCTTGTTGCTTCTTCAATGAGGTGTTCACGTTCGCCTTTTAGCGCCATATTGCCCGCAAGCGCGACCAACAGGCCGAAGCCAAACCCGCCAAGATGGCTCCAATAGCTGACTTGTTTTAGCCCGATCCCCCACAAATTATCGCGATACAGGCCGACAATTGCGAGAAGAAGCTGCGTGATAAGCCAGGCCGCGATTACCAGCAAAGCAGGGATATAGGCGCCAAAAAGATTGAACACTTTGCGATGATAGCGCACCGCATAGACCCCAACCACCCCCGCTACCGCGCCGGAGGCCCCCACAACAGGCTGATCCGCATAATATACCGGCAGCGCCGCCAGAACCATCGCGGCATGAGTTATCGACGACGCGAAACAAGCGCCGATATAAAATAACCCGAATTCCAGCTTGCCCATCGCCCGCTCGACCCCTCTGCCGAACAGGTAGAGCACAGTCATATTTACGATCAGATGCCCCACGCTGACGTGGACGAAGTTGGATGTCAGCATTTTGCCGACTCGGAGGTTCGCGGGAACCAGCCCATATAGCCGTGAGGGGTAGATATCAGGATAACCCGGTGTGATGTCACGAAAAATCGCGAGATAGACGACAATATTCAGCCCGATGATGCCCAGGGTCAGCAGCGGCCATTGTTTTATATCCTGCACAAATGTCGGCGATTTTGGTTCAGACATAGGACTGTTTGTGGATTTGGCGTTATGATTATATTATAGCATGTGACGAGGCCGGCTTTGGG
>JAAYKG010000099.1 GCA_012522555.1 Armatimonadota bacterium | reverse complement strand
AAGAACGACAATGAATACAGCAACTATCAGAACTATTATTCCAAGCAGCCTCATATAGACTCCTCTTTCAAAGCCGCCCGCCGCATCCTGGGATTTTCTTCAAAATACCTGCCCGTGCGCATATCTCCAGAGTATCCAACGTATAATTCTTCTTGCCAATTGCGCGATCAATGCAATTCATGATCTTCTTCTTCCAGTCACCCTGGCACTTGCAATTTTCATCAGGATATGGGTACTCTGCCTTGCAAGGACCGTGTTTCTCAATTATCTTACCCCAACGGTAGAAACACCTTATGATGTCCCACGGCCAATCTCCATTTGGATCAATGAACACAACCGGATTACTACCGGCACACTCATACATATTGAGGGCGAGAGCAGGGCCAGCCGGGTCACGGGAAAGATAACGTCCGATTTTCGTGTCCCACACTCTGACCTTTGTCCACATGACGATCAATTCCGAGGCATCACATTCCAATGAATATCCATATTGTCCCACATACTGATACGGCTGGTCTATTGAGCCGGCGCTCCGATTGTGAAGGCGTCGCTTGCTGGAAACACTCGATAATCCACCACATCGCCCTTAGCGTCCAAGAACACGTATGCATACCAGAGTCCTCTATTCCTAAGCGACATGTGCCGATATACGTAGACGCTCGATACTCTGCCGGGCGATCGCACATACTGCGCTATCCAGGGATAACTGAGATTGGCCATGTTTTCCTCACGGGCTGGTTTGCCAAGGACGCACTTAACAATCCTATCTTTGCTGTGCCCTTGGCATGCAATCGATACTGTGCTGAACCAGGCCGACCAATCTACCTGATCACGCAGGTCCCATAGTCGATACTCAGTAAACAACACCCACAAGATGGCAAGCAGACCACAGCATATTATCAAGAAACGTCTAATCATAAGTCTCCACACTTCCCGCCAAGGCTCTCATCCCATTGCTCTCGGCAGTTGTCAATAGTAAACTTTCCAGGCTCATTCGGTAGATCCTTGACCTTGTCCTTACAACAAGTGTAGCAGTCCTTAATCATATGATGACCCGTCATTGACCAACCAGCGTTACAGTCACGTGCACAACTTATTCCCCTATAGTTGGCCTGAGTGTCGTTAGGATCATCCCTAGGAAAAAACAGCGGTGCCAAGAGCATTTGGAGAAGTCCGCCGCCGGTACACTGAACGGCTTTGCACCACATGTAGCAGTGCGCCCACTTGTCGTTTCGTTCGTGGAGCTTCAGACAAGACGTCTTGAAGGACTCTCGCAAGCAATCGCAAAGAGGTTTTAGGTACATCGGCGGATGCCTCTTCAGACCTTTTATCTTCGGTTTCCGCCCGTCGGGATCCACATAGACTGTACACTTACTCCCTGCGTAGACGTAAGCGTTGTGCCCGTATCGCCCAGGATTTCTCTGTGTGAGCACTCCGGACTCCGAGCCATAGAACCTCACCCCTGTTTGTATCAACCCAAACCCCGGTTCCTGGTAGTGCATGTAATACCCCAACTGTCCCACATACTGATACGGCTGGTCGACTGAGCCGGTTCTCCTGTTGTGAGACAGAACCGCGCCGTAGGCGTCGTAGGAGTATTCATCTGTGACCGCGCCGCCAGAGTTCGTCAACAGTCTTGTTGAACCGAGTTGGTCGAAATGGTAATGGTTCATATTCGGCCCGCCCAATCGCGCGATTAGCTCCCCCGCCGGCTCTCGAACGTAGTATATCCCATCTTCTTGAATAACCGCTGGAATTCCTGCTGAAATATCGTAGACGAAGGTATGGGTTGTTCATCCACCCCCTCACCCCAGCCCTCTCCCTCGAGGGAGAGGGAGTAGATTGTTCCTGCGTCGTAAAGAGAGGGTTAGGCTCAAAGTCCCCTCTCCTGGGGGAGAGGGTTAGGGTGAGGGCGATATCTTTCTTGCCGCACGGTCTTTCGTATTTCATCAGCCCAACCAATTTTGCGTGCCGACACCCTCACCACCACCCGGTTTAGCCTGGCTTGCCCCCTCACCCCAGCCCTCTCCCTCGAGGGAGAGGGGGTATCTGTGTTCCCTCACTTGGAGGAGAGGGGGAAAGGCAATCCTCACTTGACAATCAAGCCGCGCTTATGCGTAACCGAGATTAGGAAATGCCTCGGGTCGGCAGCAATCTCTTCGCATTGCAAGCTGCTTTCACTAGTTATCACCATTACGTCAAACCCAGTCCAAATGTAAACGCTCGCTTCCCAGCAAATCTCCCTCCTGCTGGTTGTAAGGATAGACTATCTTGACGACTCGACTTTCCTTGCCGTAGGTGTAGGTCGTCGCACGCTCCTGAGCCGCATCCGAGTAAGGCTCCTGATGCTGATTGCCGAATGAGTCGTATGTGCACCTCACCAGGCGGTTGGAACTGCTCCCGTTACTATTCGTGCCGAAGCAAATCCCTCTCTTTATTGCCCTGACGCTCAAAAACACGTAAGCTGCAGAGTTGAGCCATCTCCGAAGGTTGTTATTATGGGACTTATGAATCCCGAACTATTGGGAACCAAACACTATCGCGAGCTTTTAGCGGCAGTTGCACAAGACTGCCATCTTCTAAATCCAGAATATAGAACCAGTTGTCGGGATACCCTTGCCTTCGCACCTGGCAGATCAGATGGTGCCGACTAACGGAGTCTATTCGAGTTATGAGCCAAGGCCTGTCTTGTGGGACAGGCACTAAACTGGTCAGTTTCCACAGTCCGCTAGCCCGCCATAGATTGACCCTATTCTTCTCACAGTTAACTATATCTGTGTAGACAAGATTGATATCTAAGGTCGAGTTGTCACCTGGCGCATACGCAATAGTTGTGGGCATACGTGTCCAATGCGGACGGTTCCCAGTTGATAGGACCTCGGGTGTCTCTGAAAACCTCCTCGCGTACAAAACAACCCAACCCCGATCACTGGACAGCATCGCATAGGTTATCGAACCATTTTCAGAGACTGATGGAGCTGATTTCCACTTAGTCTCATAAGGAGAAACGCCGTGCGGCAGCCGATGTATGTCCTGTATTATCTCCTCACGCGTCAGCAGATTGCGTCGTATGAGCTTTACTTGATCCCCTGATCCTTCGATCTTGTAGAGAATCTCGTCGGTAAGGCTCCAATTCCAGTCAAACACCCAGTCGTACGGAAGCGTGTGAGTCACGAGTTTCCGATTGGCATTAAACGTTACGGAACACAGCCGCTCGCTCACTCCATCAATCATAATCGCGGCACCCAAACGCTCCGAAAAACCTACCCAATGCCCGGCACGGACGCCACGCATGATGCTGCAAACATCAACACCGCGCTTGCTATGGACCTTTATTGTGTTGTCATTAACAATCTCCAGCAGGCATCCTTCAATACTCTTGGGCCACATTCTGCCTTCCTCAGAAGACCTGATTTCCAATGCCAACACCACCAGAATAAAGGCACCCACTACGGCCAGAATCGCCACACCTTTGACAAGCCTTGAGGTCAAGAAGCTTATGTTTGGTTTCATAATAATTACCTCGAGCTAGAAAGGCAATAACCCACGCACGATCATAGCTTCTGCCCAAGAGACGCAGTTGTAGGAAATCCCAATAGACCACACCGTTGCGGTTAAGCACCAATATGGCGGACGCTTCCTGTGTTTCTCGATCAGTTGCTTAATCTTCTTTTCTCCATTTTTGGATACGCTAACCTTCTGGCAGTAACGGGCGTCATAGAGATTAGTATCGTCCTGCACCGCTCCTTGTGTGCAGAAACACTTACTAGGACGCAAATCCCCATCAGGCCACAAGCCCCAACATTTGCCATTAACACAGACGAAGGCGTGCCCCGTGAGTCCCAGGGATCCGCCTGGATAGAGGCTCAGCTCTTCCCTAGATGAACAGCAAGGACGTGCCCCGCCCCATCCACAAAAATATAAGCAGCCCAATATCCAGTACCAAGTGAGAAGCGCCGATATACATAAACTTTGCGCGCCGTAGCCACCGTGGGCGGCCGCGGATGGAAACCTCCACCAACCTTACCCGGATTGGCAATCTCATCAGGATCACCTAGTAAGCCTATAATGTCGCTCTCTGTGCTTCCCGGTTGTCCCGCTATCTGCGCCACGTCAACCCATCGGCACCAACCTGCCACATCAAGACAGTTCCAGAGGAGTATTGCCAATACTCCAAGAACCAAAATCAACAGCAGCAGCTTTTTCATTTGCCTACCCCCGGTCATTTGGCAGATCCTTCACCTTCTTTTTACAGCAGGAGTAGCAACTCCCGTACTTGTTGAATATGCCCCACCACAAACTTCGCGCACAAACACCGCCTCGGCGATTCGCTTCTCTATCGTCGGGGTCTCTATCATATCCCCCAATGCGGTCCATCACCTGAGGCACTGAATAGCTTGCACAAATCCCGCCACCAAGGCAACGCGCTGTTCTGCATGCCATCCAGCAATGTGCGAGCTTATCATTCTTCTTGTGCAACTCTTCAGCGGTTTTCAGAGCAGACATTATACAACGCTCGTCTCGAAGCATAGAATACCTGAATCACGAACGAATGAAATACGTCTGATCAATACGCCCATCCTTGTCAATGTGTACCCACATATATGAAGAGGGCCAAGCACGACTAAATTTCGCAACTTGGCCGCACGTAAATCGCCGAAACGCCTCAGGCACACGCGGATCACTGGAAGCTTGCGACTGTGTCCAAGTGAGGCCCGGGGGACGTCCCCATTGGGTCGTAGCTTCGCTTAGGGTCATTCCATTCTGCACTACCAGTCTTAGTTCGTGATCAGCCAGCAGATAGCTGTGTCTAACCTCTGCGAATGTCAGCAATGCAAGCCAGACGAAGAAAAATAGTACAACGACCCCGATAAGTCGCCTCTGAACTCCACTAGTCATTTCTGTACCTCCCCCGATTATTTCTGCGCAGCAGACGCAAAGCAGCACTGCATCCTTCCCTGCATGAGTGGCCAGTGTACGCAACCGCTATACCGATAGTTTGCGAATTAGCATCCCCCTCGTCGTCATTTGACCAGTATTTTTCAATCAGCCTGCCTACTATATCAAGAGCGAGGGGATTGCACGTATAGTTAAGACAACGCATGGCTCGACACGCCGCAAAACAGTGAGCTAGCTTGTCATCCTTAACGCGAATGTTGTCGGCCTCTCTCATAGCAGCATTGATGCAAGCTATTGGATGCCACTCTATCTTGACGGGCTTCGGGCGCTTTAGAAGCTTAGCATAAGGATACCCAGGCGACTCTATCTGGAGTCCGGAAGGGTCTGTTGATACTACTGGTTTACAAGCAACATACTCATACCAGTTAATACCGTTCTGTGCTGGGCCCGCCTGCCCAAACCTCCCCACTTCCGAATCATAGAACCTCACCCCAAGCTGCGGCAGCCCAAAGTTCGGTTCCCGGTAGTGCGTGTAATACCCCAACTGTCCCACATACTGATACGGCTGGTCGATAGAGCCGGTGCTTCGATTGTGAGACAGAACCGCGCCGTAGGCGTCGTAGGAGTATTCATCTGTAACCGCGCCTGCTGAGTTTGTCAGCAGCCTTGTTGAACCGAGTTGGTCGAAGTGGTAATGGTTCATATTCGGCCCGTCCAATCTCGCGATTAGCTCCCCCGCCGGCTCTCGAACGTAGTATATCCCATTTTCTTGAATAACCGCTGGAATTCCTGCTGAAATATCGTAGACGAAGGTATGGTTTGTTCAGCCACCCCCTCACCCCAGCCCTCTCCTTCGAGGGAGAGGGGGTACGTGTGCGATACCTCTGCCCGTGAGGTGAATACTTGTTTTAGACCTGGAAGTCACAGCAGGAGCAACGTAAACAAGCCTGGGTAAAATCGTTTGCCGGGTTGGCTGGGTTGGTGTATAATACCTCGGGCATCCAGCGCCTGGCAATCGCAGGCGCTTTGCTTGTGTACATATCGCCCTGAGCTTTCGCTCGGCGGCCAAACATACTGGAAAAGAAAGGTAAGCAGATGAGTAACGAGATATCCGCACTTCAGAAAGCGCGGGCCGAATATCAACCAAAGCTGCCCAAGGCGCTGCGTGGCGGCTCCATCAAGATCCTTCTCGGAGAGCCATCGCATCCGGAGACCGATCTCGATGCTATTAGAAATCTATTTCCAAAGACATTCGGGCAACCGGTGGCAAGCATTGTAGAAGGGGATGGCGATCTGTGCGACGCGCCTTTGAAAGTAGGCGTGGTGCTTTCTGGCGGCCAGGCTCCCGGTGGACATAACGTCATCGCGGGGCTGTTCGACGCGCTCAAGGCGGCAAACCCTGAGAGTAAACTCTACGGCTTTTCTAAAGGTCCTGGCGGAGTGATTAAGGGCAAGTATCAAGAGTTGACCGCCGAGATCATCGACGCCTATCGCAACACCGGCGGATTCGATATGATAATGAGCGGCCGTGATAAGATAGAGAAACCCGAAGACCTTGCGGCTTGCAAGAAAAACTTTGAGGATATGAGCTTAGACGGGCTTGTAATTATCGGCGGAGACGACTCAAACACTAATGCGGCTGTGTTGGCCGAGTATCTGCGGGAGCAGGGGTCAAAGACCGTGGTGATCGGGGTCCCCAAAACCATAGATGGGGACATGAAAAACGAACAAATCGAGGCCAGTTTCGGCTTCGATACCGCTGCCAAAACCTATTCCGAACTCATTGGAAATATCTGCCGAGACGCGACATCGGCGGTAAAATATTGGCACTTCATCAGGCTGATGGGACGTGCGGCGAGCCACGTGACGCTGGAGTGCGCTTTGCAGACCCATCCCAATATCGCGCTCATCTCAGAGGAAATCCAGACCAAAGGCACCACCCTGTCTGAGATCGTCGATTATATCGTCGAGATCGTGTGCAAGCGAGCAGATGCGGGCAAGAATTATGGCGTGGTTGTCGTGCCGGAGGGGCTGCCGGAGTTCATCTCGGACATCAAAGCAATGATAGATGAACTGAGCAACATTCTGGGTAAGGACGACGAGTATATAGGCAGTCTGCCGGATCAGTATGAGCGACTACAATACTTGAATAATGTGCTGTCCGATCGCAGCGCGAGGGTCTATGGGTCGCTGCCACGTGAAATTCAAGAAGTCTTACTGACCAGAGACAGCCACGGTAATGTGCCTCTGTCACAAGTAGAAACCGAGCGTTTGCTGATCGATCTGGTCGCAGACAAGATCAGATTGATGACGGATCGTGGGGAAGTTGATTTTAGTTTCAGCCCGTTAGCCCACTTCTTCGGCTACGAAGGCCGCTGCGCTGCTCCCTCCAATTTCGACGCGGACTATACTTATTCGTTGGGCGCAGCCGCGGCTCAGTTGGTGCGAGCGGGAATGACCGGCTATACAGTCAATATCCAGAACCTGACCAGCCCCGCAGACGAGTGGGTTGCGGGAGGAACGCCGGTCACGATGATGTTGAATATGGAGATGCGCAAGGGTAAGCAGACCCCTGTTATAAAGAAGGCGTTGGTGGATATGGAGGGCGCTCCGTTCGATTGGTTCGCCGCAAACAGAGTTGATTGGGCACTCAACGATCGATATTCGTTCCCAGGCCCGATCCAGTATTTCGGCCCGAGCGAAGTCTGCGATAAGCCAACCGTTACGCTGGAACTAGAAAGTAGCGGCTGCAAACAGTGCGGCTGAGGAATTGGTTAGAGAACAGGTCTGTTCTCATTTGAGAGTCGTAAGCCTGCGGAATTGTTGCCGCAGGCTTTTTATTTGTACAAGCAAGGAATCTCGCATAAGATACAGGCATAAAGTGAGCGCGATAAGGGTATGCTAGAGATAGGTGGCTTTGTGATGTTAAATGCAAAGTCACACAGTCCGCACCAAGGATGCTCTGCAAGAGCGTCTTTCGGGGAAGGAGACGGAAATGGCGTACGTTGTGCACGACGACCCAACCGAGACGTCTGCTTGGACCGCGTTAGTCATAGTATTGGCAATCGTGGTGGTAGCGTTCATCGGGTATGTTGCGTGGTCGGGTCCTCACGCAGCAACCGCCCTTACGCCTCAAGAGCAGACACAACAAGCGACACCGGGGCCAACAAACCTCGGCACGCCGGGTGCGACCGGCGCAGGACCACAACCAACTGCTCCCAACGAGCCACTACCGGCACGAGTGCCTTAGTGGGCAATGGGTTATTTTGACTTGCTGGCTGGGCCGATTCGATAACTCGGATCGGCCCAGCGTATTAGTGGCAGGGTCAACGGCCCTGTTTTTCCGCTTTAGTTGATTGCACTACTTCGCCAATAGCGAAGGAGCGATGGAGTTCCTTGAGCTTGAGGTTGACTCGTTTACCGACGTATTTTCCGCCGTTTTCCAAGTCGACGAGATAGCCGCCATCCAGCCACGCGCTAGCCCTGGGTAAAGCAGAAAGCGGATTGCGCACGACTTCACAATCGACGGTATCCCCCGGCTCCCACATAAACATATGCTTCTCCATTTCCTGGAGTTCGCTGGGAGCTATATCGAATTTTTCGATGTGCAGATGCTCGTCGGAGCGTACGTAAATAGCCCGTTTGAGCCTGCGCTCGATCTCCTCGACCACCTCACCCCCGCTTCCAATCAAATGAAAAGCCACATCCGGATTCGCCGTGATAAGAAACGCATCCTCTTGGGATTCGGCTGATGCTCTTCGCAACTGACGTTCGATCTCCAGGCTCACCGTTTCAGCGCTTTCTACCCGACCTCTGCCCTGACAATAGGGACAGGTCTCGGTTACCAGTTCGGTTATGGTCTCTCCGGTGCGCTTTCGGGTCATTTCGATCAGCCCCAGTGGGCTGATGTGCGATATTTTGGTTCGGGTGCGGTCGTTTCGCAGCTCTTTTTCGAGTGCGCTAACGACTTTTTGCCGATCCTTGGCATTGGCCATGTCGATGAAATCGAGCACTATAATCCCGCCGATGTCGCGTAGCCGCAGTTGTCTTGCAATCTCGGTGACTGCGTCAAGGTTGGTTTTGACGATTGTGTCCGACAGGCTTGTCGAGCCGACAAACTTGCCGGTGTTCACGTCTATAGTGGTCAACGCCTCTGTCGAATCGATCGCGAGATGGCCTCCGGATTTGAGCCAGACCTTACGCCTGAGCAGGCTTTCGATCTCCGCCTCGACCGCATATCGCTCGAAGATAGGCTCCGGCTCATCGTATAGTATCAGTCTGGATCGCATCTTCGGCGAGATCAAATCGATGAGCTCCAGCGCCTTTTCATAGTCCACCGGCGAGTCCATAATCATCCTGCTGATGTCCGAAGAAAAGATGTCGCGGATGGTTTTGTAGATCAGGCTCAAGTCCTGATGTACGAGTCCTGGCGCGGGGATTCTTGTGGATTTTTCTTGAATTTGGCTCCACATTCTCAGAAGAAAGTCCAAATCCTTGCGCAGTTCCACGTCGTTGCGGCCTTCGGCTTCGGTGCGTATGATTAGCCCAAAACCCGATGGGCGGATGGAATCGCCTATTTTCTTTAGCCGATCGCGTTCGCTCTCACTCTCTATTTTGCGTGAGACTCCGAGGTTATCGGCTTCCGGCATCAAGACAAGATAGCGGCCAGGCAGCGATATTCTCGTGGAAACACGACATCCTTTTGTGCCCCTGGGGCCTTTTACAACCTGGACAAGAACTTCCTGCCCAACTTTGAGAACATCTTTTATCTTCACGTGTCTGGTTGTATCTTTGCGAGCGGATGGAAACTCATCGTCCATCTCCGGCAAAACATCCGCCACGTAAAGGAACGCGTTGCGCTCCAAACCAATATCGACGAACGCCGCATCCATACCGGCCAGCACGTTCGAGACTTTGCTCTTATAGATGCTGCCTACGACGCGTTCCTCTCGCTCGACGTTAAGCTCCACGAGCCTGCCTGATTCAACCAGCGCAACGCGAGTTTCTCGCGTATCCACATTTACTATGATCTCTTTTGACAATGTATCACCTCCTTTCAGTGTGTGTTCAGTTATAGGATCACAAAGTCAAAAGTCTGTGCCGATGGATCGAGACAAGCTCGATTTCGGGCACGCTTTTTGATAAAATTGCAACAATTTCCGCAGGTTTCACGGTGAAATCCAGATGCTTCACGCGGATGAACAGCCTGGCTCCGTGTTCGCCGCTCTCCACTCTCAAATCATCTACCCCAGGCCTGAGGTCTACCGTTCGCCTTTTGCCTCCGGACTCTCGCTGCTGCGGGATGCTCTGTTGAGCCAGCAAATTCGTGACTGCTGATTTCAGCTCTTTGAGCGTGTGGTCGCCGTGCAGTTTCAGGTCGACGATGAATTCGCCGGCTGTGATTGCAGGCACTTTGCCGTGCGCTAAAACCTGTGCAGAAGTGAGGCGTATAGCTTCCGGCAGATGCTTGTTGAGCCGGATGAGCGCTTCCTTCGGATCGGCTTGAGAGGCAAAGTGAATGGTGAGCAGATCGTTATCTGCGGTCGCTCCCAGCGGAAGCGCGGAGGCGATAGACATCTTGACCCTGGGATTGAAACCCTGTGTATAGGCAACATCGACTTTGGCCATTCGAATTGCGCGCTCGAAGACCCTCATCAAGTCCAAATGACCCAGCCAGCGCAACTGCGCTCCTTTGCTAAATGTGAAAAGGATCGCCCACTCGGAGTGCGGAAAAGACACTTCACTTTCATCCACATCCGAAGACGGCGCCGGCGAGGCGGATAGTGACGTCGGCGGACATTCGGCCGGTGATCCATAGATTCGCGTCAACGCCTCTCGGACTCCACACGACGAACACGCATCGAATCGACAATCGAGGGTGATCTCCCCCAACTCCGCTATGGCATTCTCTTGCGCGAGAAAGCTTTTCGTGACCCCCATGTCCACGAAATCCCACGGCAAGGGGGCATCTTCCGGCAAATCGACGTTGGCGAAACTTGCTATATCCGCGCCAGCCGCTTCAAATGCCGCATCCCAACGATTGGGATCAAAACGATCCTGTTCAAACTTGCCGCCATGCTGCCAGGCTTCGTAGATGACCTTACCTAACGATCGATCGCCGCGAGCAATAGCCGCTTCCACTCTACTACAAAGTGGATCATGCCAACTCAATGAGATATTTTTTGCCCGCAGTAGAGGTCTGATCAGCGCAATCTTGCGATCGAGTTCCTCGGGCGAGTCCATCCCCCGCCACTGGAAAGGTGTGTGTGGTTTTGGAACGAACGGAGATATGGTGACGTTCAGAGAAAGAGGAACGCGATGTTTTCGGCCGAGGTTGATGACGCGGCTTACAAGTTCACCAAGTCCGTGCAAATCTTCATCAGTCTCCGTCGGCAGCCCAATCATAAAATACAGCTTAATCCGTTTCCAACCGTGCTCAATTGCGGCTTCAACGGCTTGAAGCAGGTCTTGTTCGGTCACATTTTTATTGATAACATCGCGCAGCCTCTGAGTCCCTGCCTCTGGAGCGAATGTAAGGCCGCTTTTGCGAACCCGTTGAATCTGTGCAGCCAGCCCTACACACTCCGCGTCCGCTCTCAGGCTCGGCAGCGCCACCCCGACTCTGTTTTTCTCATGCGCATCTATCAGTTTTCGGACGAGCGCGTGAATATCGGAATGATCTGCGCTGGAAAGCGAGGTCAGTGCGATTTCTTCATATCCAGTGTTATCAAGGAGCACATCAGCCTGTTGGCAAAGCTTTGCCGCCGAACGTTCCCTGACAGGCCGGGTTATCATACCCGCCTGGCAGAATCTGCAGCCTCTGCTGCAGCCTCTCATAATCTCAAGAGCTACCCGGTCGTGTACCGCTTCGGTAAACGGCACGACCAGGCTTTCCGGGAAGTGCGCATTTTCAAGGTCCAGTAGCACCCTGCCGCTTATCTTTTCTCTGGGAATCGACGGCACATACACCCCGCCGATTTCCGACAGCGCAGCGAGTATATTTCTCCTGCGCCCTGATGTCTGGGACTGCCCGGCCGCACAGCGATAAGCCTTGACTATGTCCAGAATAACCTCTTCCCCATCGCCGATAGCAAACGCATCTATAAAATCTGCAAACGGCTCCGGGTTTGTGGCGCAATGCCCCCCCGCTATTATAATAGGATCCGCATCCGTGCGATCATGCGCATGCACGGGAATTGACGCGAGGTCGAGCATATTGAGGACGGTGGTGCATGCCATTTCATAGGCAAGTGAGAAACCCACCAGATCAAAATCTCCAACGGGTGACGAGGACTCCAACGAGAAAAGCGGGATGCCATTGGCGCGCATCTGCTCTTCCATATCGGAAGCAGGCGCAAAGATACGCTCGGCTGCAACCCCGGCTTCGCTGTTGAGGATAGAATATAAAATCCTCAGGCCGAGGTTGGACATACCAACTTCATAGACATCCGGGAAAGCCAGCGCGACTTTTACGCCAACTTCCTCAGGCGATTTGCGAACTGATCCCAGCTCGCCGCCCATATATCTCGCGGGTTTCGCCACTCGGGGTAAAACCGCCTCTACGCGTCCCCTCAAGCTCAACTCCGTATAATGCAAATTCATGCCTAAAAAAGCCGCTGCCGGCTCAACCCGACACCAGCTAATACAAAAGTATTATATCACCGGTCGGCAGCATCGTCAAACAAAACTGCGGCGACTATAGTATCCGCCTAATCGTATTATGGCAGATTTGCCCTCCAAACAAAATGCTCGGAGGGCAAATAGTCCTATATAGTTTCCGAACTCGCGTCGCCGTGAATCGGCGGCAGCGCATGCGGTCGAACCAACGCTCCGCCCTGTTCATAAGAATCGATGGCCGCGAAGATATACTCCATTGTGGCCAATGCGTCTCGACCAGAAGCTCGTATATGCTCGTAATGAACCTTGTTGGTGACATCCTCCAAAAATGCGTTTATGCGATTGGGGAACGTGGCGTCGAAATTAGTGACGCCAGTGTTGAGAGTCTCAGGCTGGTCGGGCTTGGTCGCATCCCACATTGTCAGCTTTTCAACGCAGTTTTCCACCACAAAAGTGCCTTTGCTGCCGGCGACTTCAACACTCCACCATCCGCCAAGCCCCCACGCGGCATCTCCACGGTGGCTGAGCAAATAACCCACCGTATCATCAGCAAAGCGCACGTGAATGCTATTAATGGACAACAGCAGGTCGGAAGCGTTTTTTCGATAGCCCGGCTTGCCGACGAACGCCTGGATGTCTTTGATGTCCCCGCAGAAATAGCGCATCACGCTGAACGGATGCGTAAGGAATGCCTTCATATGGGCATAGGGTTGATTGAAGCGAGGGGAGGGGTTAAATCCATAGCTTGACTCCCCTCCGTTGAAGCCCATTTTGAACAGCAGATAGATCGTCTCGCCGATCTTGCCATCCCGCATCGCCTGCTTCGCCTTCGCGGCAGGTTCGGTGAAATAGTGGTTCAGGTTGCAGCCGAGATAGAGCTTTTTCTCAGCCGCATAACGCACCATTTCGCGCGACTCCTGGATATTGTTGGACAGCGGCTTTTCGCATAAAACGTGTTTGCCTGCGGCCAGGGCTTCCATAGTCGGCTCGAAGTGCCAGCTTCCGTTCTCATAACCTCCAGTGGTCACGTCGACGATATCCAGGTCTTCATTGGCGAGCATATCCTTCAAACAGTAATATGCCTTTACACCGTACTTTTCAGCCGCAGAATCCGCTTTTTGCTTGACCACGTCGCAGACCGCAACCAGGTCGGAGAGTGAATTGTTTTTGTGGCAATCGGAGTGAGTATTGCCGATCCCACCCATACCAACCACACCTACTTTAAGAGCCATATTCTCATCCCTTCAGACTGATAATAAAAAAAGGAGAAACCGAAAAGCTGCGACGATATTTTGCCGCTGATTGTGCTTTTCCAGTTTTCTCCATTCGCAAGCATATTAAAGCGCCGATCAGTGCTCTTCGTTTTCCATAACGCCGACCTGGAGCTGAACGTCCTCGCGCTCCTCTATTCTCTCGACGAAACCGTCTCTAATCCAGACAATGCGGTCGGAGATATCGAGCATCTTCAGGTCGTGCGTCGCCGAGATGATCGTAACATTGTTTTCTTTGTTGAGTTTCTTGAGCAAGTCGATGATTTCCTTGCCCGTTTTCAGGTCGAGGTTACCGGTCGGCTCGTCGGCAAGGATAATACTGGGATTATTCGCCAATGCGCGAGCACACGCGACGCGCTGCTGCTGTCCGCCCGAAAGCTCGGTAGGCTTGTGATGATATCGCTCTCCCAGGCCGACCATTTTCAGCAGATCCATCCCGCGCTCGGTACATTCGTCCTGAGATACACCCGCGAACACCATCGGCAGGGTCACGTTTTCCAACGCCGTCATAACCGGAATCAGGTTGAAACTCTGGAAGATGTAGCCGATGGTGCGGCACCTCAGGTAGGCCAACTCTTGCGCATCGAGCTGGGCCATATCGACGTCGTTGATGAACACAGTGCCATCAGTGGGTTTATCGAGGCCGCCGACCATATTAAACAGAGTCGATTTGCCGGAACCCGATGGACCCATAATCGAAATGTATTCGCCTCTATAGATATCGAGTTGGATTCCTTTCAAGGCTCGCAATGTCTGCCCGCCCATAGTGAACTCTTTGACAAGGTCCTTAGTTCGCACGACATATTCTTTTTTATCTACGGTTGCCATTTATAAACACCTCTTCGCAGTGTAAGCCGAATTATATTTCCGCACGCAGAGCCATAGCCGCAGGCATCCTCGCCGCCTGCATAGCGGGTAGAATCGTAGCTATCAGGGTCAGCGCCATCCCCGCAGCCACGCAGACTCCAAATGAACCGAGAACCAGCCAGGGATTCATAGTTGCCACCATATCCCAGCCTTTCGTAAATCCCGCAATCAAAACCATCGAGATAAAGCCGAGTACCCATCCCAAAGCCGATGCGCATATCCCGAGCAGGCTGGACTCAAGAACGAGCAGCAAAACGACGAAGCTATCGAGTGCACCAAGGCATTTCATCGTCCCGATCTCTTTGAATCGCTCTGTGACGGCCATCAGCATGCTGTTTGTGATACCTACCATACACACCAAAAGCGACATCCCAACCAACCACCACATCCGGTAGAAGCTGTTGATATCAGGGATAAATACATAGTCCCCGCTCTCCAGTGGTGTGGTGTTGGCCAGATTCGGCTCCTTTTTAAGGTCCAGGCCAAGCTTGCGACCGTTCTCATTTACGATCATTACGTTTCCAAGATTAGCCGTCTTGGCATCGGGGTTTTTGCCTGCGGCAAACGCTTCCGTCAGACTGATCGCATATTCTTTTGCCAGTTTATCGATAGCTGCCTGAGGCGCTTTATCAAAAATAGCGTTTCGCTTGAGCCGCGCCTTCCAAATCTTGGTCCAGCGAGGATGATCCTTGATAGCATCGTTTAGCGAACTGCCCTTAAACGCTTTACCGCTGCCCGCCAGTTTCTTCGCAATAGCGGTCGGCACACCTGCCCGTTCAGCGTCTCGAATTCTGATGTCCTGATCAAGGGCGGTTGCAAGATATATCGGCTCGATGCCATCTGTTTTTTCTCTAAAAAGGTCGATAAGGTCCGCGCCTTTGAATGTGGGGAACCGGGCCGCCATTTGTTCGGCGGTCTTTCTCGGCAAGCCGAGGGTCACGGCGTCTTCTACCCTTATATCTTTTTCTTCCGCAATGTCCGCGTAGACAGGCAGCATCTTTCTCAGTTTATTGATATAGCGAAACTCCGTCCAGAAATCCGGGTTCTCATCCAGCACCTTAACAATAGTGGACCCTCGGAATGTCCCCGGCTTCGGCGGAGGTGGCCCAGTGGAGGCTTCGGCATCCTGGTCGGCTGTGGCCTCTTCGGGTTCAGGGGCAGGGACCGCCATCACAGCAGCAACCAGATCATTCGGCATCCCGGCCTGCTGGGCTTGGGCTGGAGTAATATCTTTGTTCAGCGCGGTCGCCAGGCAGATCGCGTCGACTTTTTTAAGGTCACGCAGTTTCTTCAGCGCATCAGTGCCATCGAGAGTCTCTCCAATCACGACCGCTTTTGCCACAAGTGCTTTGGGCACCCCGGCTTTAGTCGCATCGGTGGTTTTGATATCCTTGCCTGCAAGAATATCCACATAAATCGGCAGATTTTTCTCGAATTTGCTCAGATGTTTCCATTCTTCTTGTACCCTGGTAAGGTTCCGTTCCGCCCGTTTCTTCTGTAGTTGACCCTGGATAATCTCGGTCAGGCTGAATGTGGCTCCATCAGGAAGTTTCACTTTATCTATGACTTCCTGGGGGATACCGGCCTGCCTGCCCGCATCAACAGGCACCGGCTTGTAGACGTCGTAGTCTCCCGGACCGACAATCTGCCCGTCAAGCCTAACGAACCCCGCATCCACTTTTGGCGGCACAGGCCACTGCATCAGCCACTGGGTGAGTACAGTTGCCAGGAACGCTATCCCCAAAAAGATTCCCCCGGCCGTAACCATGGACCGCCAGAATCTGATCTTGAGGCTGTTCATACTGATTGTGAACGCGCGTCCCAGGGGTAACTGGGCCTGTCTTCCGACGGCGAACTTATTTTCGCTTGTTGTTGACACTCTTCTTGCCTCCCGCGGACATCAGGCCGATGAGATTTCTTTTGGCCAGGGTTTGCAGAAACATCGTCACCGACGCCTCCGCCTCTCTGCGAACGAGCTTTTGCTTGTGCACAATCTCTCGAACGACCCCGTCAATGGTGCGTTCACCATCGCAAAGCTCCCAGACCTGAGACCCTACCTCATCCAAACTAAGCTGCCGATACTCCGGTAGTTCTTTTGCCACCCGTGTGGCCTTGATTATTGACTTGATGACCCTGGCGATTCCGTCGGTGCGCATAGGGATCGACAGGACAACTTCGCCCTCCACCCACTCCCATTTAACCAACGGGTGGCGCACCGGAATAATCGCCAGAGCTTGCTTTCTCTCGATTTTGGGCTTTCGCCCAACTAATGGAATATATCTTTTTATCGTGTTGCTAAGTGGGTTCATATTAAAAATATGCTAAGCGCCTCAATATTTTACTGCGCCAGAACCAAATCGCGAATCTTTTCTGCCGTATGCTCGCCCTGCGCATGCGTTACTCTGATGCTGAAAAGCCGATTGTCATCAGCCTGATGCCAGACATATCCCGTCAGCACATCGGGATAGGAGTGCAGCGTAAGTGAGCACGCCATCGCTTTTATGGCGCTTATCAATCCACGTCGACGCCCACTAATCTTCAGGCCTTCGAATTCTTCGACTCGCTGGGGTTCCGCTACGGCCCTGTAGCCTTTGACGTCAGGCATGGCATCTTTTCTATACCAAGACGCCATATCATCCTTTGCAAGCAAAGTAGCCGCCAGCCCCCAGCGCTCTACAACAATCGTATGTGCGCCTTTCTTGAAGTTCAGCGCCAAATATCCAGACATCAAAGTCTGTTTTCGTATCGTATAGCCCGGCGGGACGGCAAATCCAAGCCCATACAGTCCCCAGTCAAGCCAACCATCATCGCGATGGTCTCGGATCGAGTCCAACATCTGCGAGGCTGTTTTAGCTATATTTTCATCGCGAGCCATTATTACCTGGGCGATTATCAGCCTCCGGCATTGCTCACAGTAGACCAGCCTACCTTGTCCGAGCCGATCCGACCTCCATAGAAACCTCAGAGAAGCAGGATCGCCATCAGATTTTATCTCTTTATCAAATTTTAACTTCTTTTTGCGAGCCGATTTCTCTATGCTATTCAGGAACTCTCTCGCCTTAGCCATCAAATCCGGCGCCTGGCCGGAGACTCGCTCCCATTTGACTTCCAGCGCGGAGGCGACTGGGCTATCCACTCGAAAGTAGCCTTTTTTGTTGTCCCCGCTGACCCCAACCAGGCTCCAATCCATTGGAGCATCGACAACTATTCCTTGCCAGCCCACCTGGGCCGTGTTTTGCGTCATATTTGTAAATTAAACCTGCGAGTATTATGTTTTGCAGCCATAAGCCACAACACATAATACGTAATATGCGACCGCTTCATCTCCTAGAACGGTAAGTAATTTACCGACTTCGTGACCAACGCCACCGCAATTCCGGTCATCGCGGTCAAGCCCATACCGCATCCGAAGCCGGCGGCCAAGACCGGAGCATACTGACCCCATCTCACATCACCAAATCGTTTGCGGAAATAAAACTTGCCCAAACAAGCTCCGGTAAACATAGGGATGGTGTTCATCGGCGCGGCCTGAAAGCCTCCCATAAACCCATAGAAAAACAATATCGGCACTTTGAACAGGCTTGATATCCCGAACAAGACTAGCGTCCCGATGCCTGAACCGACAATCACGCTCGGCCTCAAAGCCCGGAACAGCCAGTTATCGGCCAAGCTTTGGGTATTTGCCGTCCACCAGATGGAACCCATAGTCGCGTTGATCGGCCACATCCGTTGCACGAACGGATACTGTGCGGAAGGAATCGGGCTGGTCTTCCAAAAGAAGCTCCAGAACATAAAGCTGGCCGGAAGAACAATGAGCAGTTTCAGTACTTCCGCCTTGATAATGTTGTTGAATTTAACCCCTACAAGCTCCAATTCTCTGAAGAACTGAGCCTGCCCACCGAGGTCGTGCATCGGCATCGGCACAAACCAGATATCCGCCCCTTTATAGCCGCTCAAAATAACGGTCGCTTCACGCAGGTATGGGAAACCGACCCCCTGTCCCGTTAGACCGATCAGTCGGCCTGAGACATAGGAGATGACTGGGGTGTAAATCAACCCGTAGAAAACGAATATCCACCACGGGAAACTGGGGACCAGGAAATGTGCAACCAGCACCTGCGCGAGCGTTGCAGCGCCCCAAACGGCCAGCGACCATTTAATCGCCCAGTCGCCTCTATTCACAGCCATGTTGCGGTTCATAGTAGGCCGATTGGCCTGGTTTCTGACCTTAAGCAGGCTGATCATAACGCTTCCAAGGCCGATGACACCGATGCCGAGCGCTGTTCCTATACCTACGCTCATCCAGAAGTCGATGGATGTTGCAAGCTGCGTCTGCGGATACGGCGTGCCGTATGTCCAGTCCGGGAACATGCCCATATGGTACAGGATCGGGTTTAATCCGATCTGGCACGTGATCGAGCTGATAAACTGCCCCAGCACGATCGGGAACGGGATAACAAATCCGATGATCAGAGACGTAATATCTCCATTCAAGGCCGCCCAGGCCGCCGGCAGTACCCGCTCGGTGTTGGACGTAAAGTCAATAAACGGAATTGGTATCAGGGTCACCGGTTTGGGGAACATTACACCTGTGACAACGGGAATAAACAGATAAACAAACCCGAACAACAACCCAATGACAGTCCCGGTTGAGAATACCTGCCATCTCCACGATTCCTCTTTGGTCCCGGCCTCCGCCAGAGCAGTGGCGCCAGCAGCGGCGATCGGAGCCATCGGGAACGGCAGCCGTTCTATATCGGATGTAACCTTGAATACGCAGTAGCCGCCGCCGATAGAGATCATTCTACTGGTGATTTCGTAGAAGACCATCAGTAGGATTGGAATAACCCAAGCGTGAGTCAGGAACGTCCTTTGCGCAAGCGACGGATCGTTGGCGTGCGGCGCAACCCACGTAGGAATAAGTTTAGCTAGTTCGCCGATCTGTGGACACTGGACCAGATACTGGTTCCAGATCATACCCGCGACGCCGCCAGCTCCACCTACAACACCACCGGCAATGTAGATGAGCATATATAGTTCCTGACGCTTTAGGGGCTGGAACGATCGGCGTGCCAACTCCGCAAATAAGACTACGGTCACCCACGATGCGGCAGGGCCTAGTCCTTGACCTGCGACCAACCCCAGATACATCGCGCCCGGCATCATAATGAGACCGACGAACAACGCGCCGATCACGGTCCGGATCGTAAACCCGTCTTCAAATTGCTGAACGTCCTCTCCGGAGACCTCCTCCAGAGCTTGTCGCGCTTTCTGAATATCGTTTATTTCAGCCAATGAACTCGCCTCTTCAGAGTTGTCATTTTTTAGTGCTTACGCCGGTGCAGCTTCGGTGCTGACCACAGCGGCAGCCGTATCCGCAGCGATATATTTCTCTCGCTCATCCGCGCCCAGAGTCCTCCAAATGAGGAACTGCTTGCGCAAAGTGTTGAGAAATCGTCTATTTACACGTTTCCAGTTGGATATGTCGCCGCTTTCGCGGGTAATCAACAACTTGACCTCGTAGACGTCCTCCATATCAGTTGGCTCCGTGCTGAGAGTGACAAGCTGACTGACACCAAGGTCAAACGGGGCAAGCCAGGCTTTGCAGGAGATGGTATGCGCCCTGCCATACTCGGTATCGGCCTCACCAGTTTTCACATCCTGCGTAACGAAGTCTCCGATGGAATACTCTTCGTAAGCTCCAAACCACTCATACAGGAATCCGTTGACTCCCTTAGCCTGTGCGCCGGTGACCGCGAACGGAAGGACGATTCTCCAGTCGTCGCCTTCCGGCTCAGGCACCTGCCACGAGCGGTCGATGGCCGGAGTAGCAACCTCGGAAGCCTTTCTCGCCGGATACAACGTGCTGAGAAGCACAACCGCCACAACGACCAGGGTGGAACTCACCGCAGACATAGATGAGAAGTTGAGATACAGCCCGGGCAGCCAACCGGTCGCACTGAGTATTTTACTCACAGTCTGCCCGATGACATAACCCGCCACAGCGCCCAGGTTCGCATAAACCATAGACTCGGCAATAAAGAGAATCGCGATATGATTAGGCGCGAGACCAATGGCACTGAAGATTCCAATCTCCTTGACCCTCTCGAAAACCGAGCCAAGCATCGTGTTCAAAACGATCAACGCGGCAATCAACACCGGGATAAAGACGTTGCTGAACCCCTTCGACGCGCTCGAGCCAATCGAACTGTAGCGATAGATCGAGCTGCCCACACCTGCATACAGGTTCAGACCCAGCCTCGGCATCAGCGAGTCGAGCTGCTCCTGTACCTCATCGGCAGTTGCGTATTTGATGGCGATGGATTTCAGCTCGCCACCAATCCCCATAAGAGTTTCGTACGGCACGATGAAGCAGTTGGCAGGCTCATGGTGGACGTATTCTCTGAACCCGGCCTCGCCGCCGGACTGCTGCTGGCCTCCCTGTTTGCTCATTAAAATGAAGTCAACAGGGGTAGTCGGCTCGTTATCGAGATCCTTTATTTTCTTGAATACATCGTTTTTGAGAATCCCAACGATCGTATATTGCGCGCCGCCGAACATAACCTTGGCCTTACCGACATCCGTGGCCTTAATCTCGAGCTTTTCGGCCATCGTATCCGGAATAATCATACTATACGGATCAACTTCACCAGGCAGACGCTGGCCATTCTTATAGCCGAACCAGTCCCCGGCCAAAAACGCTCGCTTGTTGGAGGTGTTGAGGTCCATAATCTCAGCCTCGTCCGGGAGCATACCAACCGCCGCCCGAGCGTCATAGCTGAAATTGCCTTTTCTGACAGTCAGGAACGACTGCTCTCCCATACTCGTGCCAAAAAACCAGGCTCTGGGCGCCACCGGATAGACCTTGCCGCGCCTGCCCTCGTTGCCGAACTCGTCTTTGAGGAGTCGATAGGCGATTTCCTGCTGCGATTCCCACATAGCGCCACGGATCATAATACCGTCGTAGATATGTGTATCGGCATCTTTGCGAGCAGGAACTTTATTGAACCTCAGCGTCGAAACAATAGAGGTAAACGAAAGCACCGTGAACGTCAGCAGCACCAGGGTAATGCAGGTCAGCACTGTTCTTGCTTTTCGGCGCCTCATATTGGAGATACCAAGGGAGAACGCCGCAGCAGCGACACTCATTCGACCGATGTCCGCTTTATGAATACCACTGACAGAACGGTTGAACTGTTTGAGCTGTTCCTCGAACTTGCTCGACACGATGAAGATCACCAATACGCTAAGAGCGAGCATAATGAAGGCAATCAGAATGATAAACGAGTTGCCGAGCAATCGGAACGCCGGGTGCACGAAGTAGAACACCAGGAATATGAATGCGAATATCAAGAAGAACGCCAGAATCTGTTTGTACAGATCAGGGAACGCAAAGAATAATCGCTCGATGAAGAACGCAAACGGCAGAATTAGGAACAGATAGAAGATCACGCCGTTGACTACGTCCTGCGCAGTGCTGAATACCCCCGGATACGCTCTGGCTTCATAACCCCACGAGGCCCGGCAATAGGAGTCGAACACGCTGTAGTTCAGGCTGCCCTTGGCCGCATCAGCGTTGTCGAGCAGCTTTCTGGCCTGTCCGTGAAGCTCGCTTAATCCCTCATTTATGATCCCCTTGGACTCCAACCCCGATAGCCTGTCTTGGTCTATCTTCCACATGTCGTTGGCGACTTTATATGCCGTCTCGTTAAGAGTCCCACCGTCGCTGACATCATAGCCAATGCCCTCAGGGGCGGGTAGAGGATGCACGTAGACTTGAGTCGTCCCCGCGGGAAGAGCGGAGGTAAGTTGAATATCGCCCTGCAAAAGAGCAGGGTTGTTATAAGCCAGCTTAAATTCGCAGTGGTTTTTGCCCTTGAGTTGCTTATCGGTATATACGCCTTGGACAAACACCTGCAGCGGATCGCCTGTCGATATGAACTGGGCAGCCGATGCCGGAGTCGGCTTTGGCTGGTTGGTCTTTATCCAGACAGACTTCGATTCGGGCATTCTGGTCAAAACAGGCCCGCCGTCAGCCATCTTGCCGGATTTCAGATAGTTGTCTCCGGTGCAGGCTGCATTGTCATATACTCCGGCTATGTCGATCTGTAGAGGATTGCGCCCTGTTTCGGCTTTAATGGCAACAGTAACAACCTTCGCCGCAATTATCTTATCGTCATTGGTGCGTATATAGACCTTAGTTACATCAGAGACGGGTTTAACCGGGACCGGATCTCCGGCTTTCCAGTCGCGCGGAAGCGGCTTGGAGAGATCGCGGACATATTTGCTGTCCGGGAAATCCGCCGGCACACAGATATCCATACTGCCCAGGCTGCTGGCCAGACGCTGGTTTAGCGCATCCAGATAGTAATTACGGCCCTTGGCCTCTTTGTCGAGATATAGACCCTTTGCCGTAACATACCACGGCTTATCGGTCGTAACAATCTTGAATGGCTGGGCCGGGATCATCTGATCCGGAATCCAGCCTTCCTTGCCCGGCAGAACTCGAACAAACAAGCGATCAAGGGTTATCGGGATTGGCTCCTTGTTTGAATCGGTCTTCATTGGCTCATAGACCTGTCGAGCCACACTCACGATCCCGGATTCCTGCAGAGCCGCATCAGCGCCAGTCAGATCCTTAAGGTAGAAGCTCTTTGAATGGTCCTTCACATAGGCTAAATCGCGATAGATTCCCTCGATTCTGAGCTGCCAGTCCTGATTCGCGGGGAGCGCTCTCACGTAGGTGTCCTTGATCCTCGCCGGGACCACCTCGTTTTCGAGGGTAGAATTGAGCAGAAGAAGCCTGTTAGCCGCCGGCCCAGCGCTCATAATCATTTTAAGTCGAATACGTTTGGTATCGGTAGACTGCGCGGCCTTCTGTCCGCTCTTCACCGTGTCCTCAGTAAAGATAACCGCCATATCCTCGACGTGCGGGTTCTGTGGCTCCGGCACCGCCACCGCCACGCCGAATTGCTTGGGAGCGGCATTAGTGTCGCCTTCATAGACACTCATCCCCCCCAACGCTCGCAGAGACTGCGGGTCGATCAGGTCGTAGATCGATGTCGCCTTACAGTTGAAGACGATGATCGGCATATCTTTGAAACCCGTGGTGATCGGGAAACTGGTCGGGTAGAACTCGCCATACGAGCCTTGGTCAGGCGCGCAGATAATATCCCCATTGACCGGGTCGAGTTTGTATGCGCCAATCGACGTTGGCTTGGAAAATCCATATGCCGTGAGCGGCGCAACACCCGGAATCTCGAAGTAGCCTTGATCGCGGGACGGGTTGCGAGAATCGAAAACAGGCGTCGTTTTGTCGATAATATTAGCCCGAACGCCCATAAACGATTTGTGCGGACTGCGAACGACCGCCAGACAGTCCCCTACCCTCAAGTTAGGCACGAAACTCTTGCGCGGGTCATATTGAACGACGTTGCCGCTCAGCCTGGCAAATCCTCCCTGCAGACCCATCCTTGTAAATTTGCACGGCTCCTGCGCCCCGAATTTTGTAATAGGCTTGTGTACGACATAAACCGTCTTTGTACCGGCAGGCAGGGCTTGCGAGAGCCTGATCGAGCCATCGGCCTTAGCGGCTAGCTGCTTTTCATCCCGGGGCTTGTAGTATGTGACGCCTTTTCCGTTTTTACTAGTATAAATCCCCTGCACATATCCGAGCGTCAGCGGATCGGATACCCGAACGCTTCTGGGATTGATGACGTCCGCCGTCATTATCTCTTCATCCAGCGTGAGATTGGAGTCGTGGAACCACTGGTCGATGAGACATCCCAGCAGAGTAACTTGTTTACCGAGGTTACCGATGTTTACTCTATCGAGTGTGTCGAACGGCGTATCGGTCATTTGGCGACCGTCATCGATCGAGACAAACGATACACCCTTGCCGCCGGCCAGAGTCACAACCTCGCTGTCCAAGGCAAATTTGCCCGGCACAAAATTGCGCCAGTT
>JAAYKG010000098.1 GCA_012522555.1 Armatimonadota bacterium | reverse complement strand
TCTATGCCCATACCGGTCTCCTTATCCGCAACTTCCTCGTCGCCAGCTTGTGTGCAGTATAGCAGAAGAACGCGGATTAGGGAATAGCCCGGGCAAGATACTGCAAGGGAAGACGCAGCAGGCTTTGCCAGATTTTAGAGGAGAGAATTGGCACACGTGTTCCCTCTCCTGGGGGAGAGGGTCAGGGTGAGGGCGAAATCTCCCTTCCCGCACAATCTTTCATATTTCAACAGCCCACCCGGTTTGCCAAGCCGTCCCCCTCAC
Source organism: Armatimonadota bacterium (assembly GCA_012522555.1). Lineage (GTDB taxonomy): Bacteria > Armatimonadota > UBA5829 > UBA5829 > UBA5829 > DTKD01. The sequence goes on along the minus strand of JAAYKG010000098.1, from coordinate 2,205 downwards.
CCCCGACTCGCCCGAGTTTAGAGGGCAGACCCCCTCACCCCAGCCCTCTCCTTCGAGGGAGAGGGGGTCGCTGGTTCCCGCGTCATAGGGATAGGGGATTGGCATATAGTTTCCCTCTCCTGGGGGAGAAGGCTGGCTGGTTCACTTGTCGTGGGGGAGAGGGAGCAGGTCGAAAAAATCTCCGGCCTTTACGCCGCCGCGAGAGAAATCTGCCGCGCTCATTTTCCTGCGAGATTCGGGCTGAACATCGAGCAACCTGACAGAGCCGACCCCTGCTGCAACCTCGATGCCATTATTGTCCGCAGCCAGTATCAGACCCGGCTCGCCGGTGTTTGTCGATTCGATAGCATGCCAGATCTTGATTTGAACGCCGTTAAGCCTGGTGAACGCTCCTGGTTTTGGGGTGCAGCCGCGAATTAGATTGACCAAATCAACCCCAGGTCGGCTCCAGTCAATCGAACCTGCCTCGCGTTTGAGAGAAGGAGCCAGAGTGGCGAGATTATTGTCCTGTGGGATTGGGGCGATATTGCCGTCCTGTATGCCCTCGAGTGTCCGAATTAGAAGTTCAGCGCCCACCCAGGCAAGGCGTTCGCCGAGTTCACCGGCGTTCTCATACGGGTCGACATCCAACGACTGTTGAAGCAGAATGTCTCCCGTATCAAGGCCGGCGTCCATCATCATTGTTGTGACGCCGGTTTGGGTTTCACCTGAGATCAAGGCATATTGAACTGGCGCAGCTCCCCGATATTTCGGTAAAATCGATCCATGCACGTTGATGCAGCCGCGATTCGGCCAATCCAAAAGCTCCTGGGGCACAATCTGTCCGTAGGCCGCCACCACCATAACATCAACCGAGCCGATTGATTTAATCTCGGCGATTGCTTCCGCTGAGCGCATTTTTTCGGGCTGCAGCACCGGAATTGAATGGGCGTGCGCAACGACTTTCACCGGCGACATCTGCATCTCTCGGCCCCTACCCCGAGGTTTATCCGGCTGAGTGATAATCGCCGTAACCTCGTGTGCCGAGGCGATCAAAGCCTCAAGTGTAGGGACCGCAAACTGACTTGTTCCGGCGAAGACAACGTTCATATAGAGTATTTCCTTCTGTGATGCGCAAGCAACACTGAGTTCGCTAAAATACAAATGCCGCACGAAGGCCGATCGTATTTATGGCGCATCTCTCTTCACTGGGCCATAAGGAGCCATAAGAGGATCGCCGAGTACAACCGCCTTGAACGCCGGATTTCGCGTCCCCATATAAGCCGCCTCAGCCCAAGTATATCCTTTTGCATAACGAGGCAGGGTTATGTTTGCATTGACAAAATCTATCCCAGGCTCGGAGACCGCCGCGGTGACTCCGGAACAACCGTCCCTTATGTATTCGCACGAACACTGCCTGGCGAGATACACCTCAGCGTAACGGCCCTTACCACGCTGCTTTTCCTGCCACAGCAAATCGTTCGGGGTGAATGTCAAAACGGATGAGTTCAGTATCCGGCCGTCGTGGTAGCCGCCGTCATTGTCCGGATAATAAACCTGTATCTTTGTCTTGTGGTCCGCAGGCCATTTTATGGACGGATCGGAGAGTTTTATTTCCGCCATCCCATCAGAACCAACAAGAGCTGTCTTGAGCACGTTATTTTTGTAGTCCAGCAAGGCGAGCTTGTAGTTTTTGAAGTTCTTCGTAACGTTGCCCGCCTTGTAACTCACGCGCACACGCAGAGTCGACTGACCGATGACCCTTGTTTTCGGGTTCGCCGTATCGGCAGGATTCAGGGTTTTGTATCCGTATGCATGCAGCGGATTGTGCAGCGCCTGCCCCCCTGCAGATTCATTGATGACAGCTATTGCGCCTGGTTTCCATTTGAATCGCGGCCTAGCCCAGTCCGTTCCCGCCAAAATGTCGAGATCATGCATCCCAAAACCCGCATAGCCGATCACATCGCGCTGGTTCAGATATGTTGCGGAGGCTGCGGCATCGTGCAAAACGTTATCCGCGCCGACCAAAGAAACCAGAGCCGTAGCAGCAGAAACATACCTGTTTCGTCCATATAGTTGGTCTCCCCGCCAAGCCTCATCAAGAACGAACTTTCCTGCCTGCCCGGCGGAGGCCTTCCCCCGATCTATCATATCGCGAATGTCTTTGGGGATTTGGCCAGTTGATACGTTTACTTTAATATCGTCATAACCATCCAATCGGCAGAC
>JAAYKG010000097.1 GCA_012522555.1 Armatimonadota bacterium | reverse complement strand
GACATAACTGCAGTCGGGCAGTATATCAACGGAATATGTTTAGGTGTCGTAAGGTAAGAAATCCAGTAGCCCATCAATCCCACCGAGGTCAGGTCGACGACCGCTCCCAATTGTTTATAGTTCTTTATGTCTTTTGTGGCGGGCAGTTCGGAGAGCGGGGTTCCGTTGCGATCCTGCTTGAGCACGTGCTGGAAGTTTTCGCCAAGCCCACTCACAATAGCGCTCACTGAACCAGTCTTATAACCGGCGTGCACCCAGTCTTTGCCATACTCAATTGGAGGTTTGCCCTCCTCTCGTAACTGCTTGTTCACATCGTTCTGAACTTGCATCGCGCTTTGATACGTAATTTCCGACCCCACCAGATTCCAGCTCATAATCACGAATTTAACGTGCTTCAAGAACATGTGCCGTATCAGTGCCTGCATCTGTGGGTCGTTTTCAGCTTTCGTTCCGGCTCCCCAAGAGATCGACAGCAGCACAATCTGATCCGTCTTGACCGCGTTGATGGTGTTATATGCCTGCTGCACCTCCGGCAGCACAGTCTTAGGATGCCGCGCCGGTCTGATTATAAGCGGCACGGATAACACTATTGCCACCAGTACATACAGCAGCCTTCGATCGATATTTTGAAGTTTGATAAGTGCGTTCATCATAGTTGTCTATCGAAGAAGCTCCCGCGCTCCAGACTCAGCCAGATTCTCAAACTCATAGCGACTGCGCCGACCGCCAATCCAAACTCAATAGCTCGCTGTACAGCCATGTTTGGCCAGGTTAACAGCCAATAAGTGATATTTTCCAGCCTCAGCGACGCCAAAGGCCCTGCGCTGGGCAGCCAATCCGTCAGCCACGCCCCAATCGGGACAAGTCCCAGCATAATAATCGCTGCCGTGCCCATCATCAACCCCGCTTCAGCCGATCTGACTCTGAACGCTCTGTAAGCCGCCGAAACGATATAAAACGCGATCAACGAGAACATCGTTGCGTCCAGGTTTTGGACAAATCCATCAAATAAAATGCTGTAGACACTGGTCGCGACAGATTGGACGCCTTTAGCCATCCCCGGGCCAAGGCTGCTTATGGCGCTGTCCTTTAGAAAACCGAAGATCATTATCAAAAAGAACGTGATAAAGAACGCCAGGCTGTTATACCAGCCCTCGGTTTTCTTTTTGACTGCCCTTCCGTGAACAGCGAAAAGGTTCGAGGTACCCAGCAGTAGAGTAAAGCTGCCGATAATCATCGCCCAGTCGGCAACGTTGGGTTTCGCCTTCGTCAGTGAATTGGCGAACCTGGCTACTCCCGCACTGCCGGGAACGCCTGCGATCGGCTGATGGGGCAACAAAAACTCCAGCGAGAAGTATAGCCCGCCGAAGAAAGTAACCGCCACGACGATGATCTTGCGATATCTTGGAGGTACGCACACAAGCGCAAATAGAGCCGCCGCCCCAACCAGTAATGCGCCGATTATGTATACGGCAAGCGCCCGCCCATGAACCGAGTTCGGGAGCACAAGTGATAGATAAGGCAAATAATTCACGGTCTACGTGCTCCTCGGAAAATATTGCAGGAAGTATTTATCGAAGAAATGATTGATCGAATCCAAGCCGGGCAAATGCGCCCCCAGCGCAGCCAGCGTTACCCCAACCACCCCAAGCATCACCAATCCGATCATAAGCAGCTTGCCGTAATCCTGGCCTACCAGGCTGCCCAGCAGGGTTGGTTCTCGTGATAGATATGCGCTGGCAGCGTAATATTCGTCGCCGATAATCGTATAATCACATGAGGCTAAAAAGAAAGGAATCTGAGTGATCGCAGGAGTCCCCGCCACCTGCAATGCGCCCGCTATCTGCCCATTTTCTGTAAGAATAAGTGCCTCGGCATAATAATAGCCAAAATAAAACGCAGTTGCGACCTTCTCTCGATGCAAAATTCCAACCACGCCGGACGCCCACGCGAACTGTTCATTGGTGAGATAGCGGATATCTTCCGGCACAAACTGCTCCGGCACGCCCTGGGTTGTATACGCATCCCTGGCGACTTCCTCAGCCACCGTATAAAGAATCGGGTCACACAGCGGCACAATCACTCGAGTAGAATAATTAGCTGCTCGCTTGATAATATGCGACATAATCGACATCGACTGAAGTCCGATAATATCCAGCCCGCTGAGGCCGGGAGCATACAGCATTGGCCGACCCATCTCAGTCGCGCGGCCAACCGCCTCGTCGAGCACCGACAGCCCAGGTATTCGCCGAATAAAAAGATCCCGCCCACGCCTCGCCGAGAAGATTTTCCACAGTATGAAAAATACCAGCAGCCCTTCGACAACATAAACCGCCGGATTAGCGAAATCGGTCATTCCCTTCATGCTCAGGCTTGCTCCTGCGCTTTGTCCGCATTCGCAGACATTTCTTCGATACGATCTATTAGAGTGTCGATGTTGTCGCGCTCCATTAGCAGTTTGCCGAAATCCACCACATTCTGCACCCCAAACGCCAGTCCCAACAGCGGCGCGCCCACCAGCAGCGATTGGCCAGTGATCCACGACAGCGGTTTGTGCATGTCCAGAAACAGCACTGCCGGGGTTTCAAGCCGTTTGCCTATGATCATTTCCGCCATAGAGTCTATCATTGCATCGCGCTGTTCATCGGTCAGCGGCGAGTGTAAATCAAGATCAAACATCACTCGACCTCAACGCTTTGACAGTCTCGATGACAGCAGATTTGTTGTCCGCGAATCTAAGATAGACACCCCGAAAGGCCTCAAGCCGAGACGCTCTGCCAAGTGGGCTTAATTTTACACCATAATCATCGAGATAGCATTGTTTTACGTCAGCCCATTTTATCTCCGCGCTTTTCAACAGCATTCGACATCCCACCCGATCTTCCCATATAATGAACCGAACCGGGAAAAGAAAATCGCTCAAAGAGGCCGCCAGCGCCGCGCACACGAGCGCCGCCGCATAAAACCCGATCGCAAAATAACCGATCGCAGTCACACCCACGATGAACCCCACCGAAACTAGTGTTTTTCCGGGATGACGGCGGGCAAGGTGGACGGTCCAACTCATTATAGGTTGAGGCGAGGCAGTTTGGAGGGCCATTATTTTATGGTCGTAACGCCAGATCATACTCCACTAAGTCGATAAGTAAATGATATTGAAACGCACATACTCTGTCAAGCTGCAGAGCATCAGGTCAATTTATTACGTGATGGGAACAGCGTTGCTGCCGAACACGTCTTTTACTTAGGCGGCATTTCTTGCACGGATATATTTGTTCAATGATCCTTAGGCTGACCGTTTTAATTTTGACTCTGATAATGATCTGCACGGCGGCTTTCGCGGCGCAGCGGACTATGGTCGGCTTTGTGCCGCTAAATGGCGGGCCTGGAACATACGCCCACGTCGTCGCAGAGCTGTGCAGTTGGACGATGAGCCGCGCTATGAACGCCGGAATCGTCGACACAGGGTCTATGATCGATTGCGTACAACTGGATCGTCTCGAAATTCCGGCGGATCTAAACGCTGTTGCAGGTTCATCGCGGCTTGCCGGAGATACCGGGGTCAACTATCTCATAAGAGGGGTTGTTGACCAATCCGACGATTCGCAGGTTCGATTTAAGCTGCATATATACTCGGCGGCAGATGAGCGCTTTCATAAACGCAGGAGTTTCCAATCCCGGCTCACAGACCTTCCCGCTATTGCAGATGAGGCTGCCAATTGGATCTCAGCCGAATTGGGCATAACTTTGTCCGCACCTACAGAACGCTGTGGAAAAGTCTCCACCCGAGCGATGCGACTAATGGATGAGGCGCTCCGTTTGAGTATCGGCTGCGAGGTAGACCAGGCCGAGATCAACAAATCATTTTTGAAAGCCGCCGAAGCCCGCAATCTATCCGGCTCGAACGATGTTATCTCCCGATGGATGCGCTCTGTGCCGTATACCCGCCAAAGAGGAATGGGCAGGCTCGTATGGTCCGGCAGGAGGCACTCCGTCGATGCCAGCGAACCCGCCGCCCCCATCTATACGATCGCTAAGGATGGCACGCTCAAGTGGCGGCTGTCGGATGATGCGTGGCGGCGCGATTTGGAAAACATTCGCGACATTCGCGGTGATTCTGAAAAGCTCATATCCTATTTCAGGGCCTTGTCCGCCCGACACTCAAACAGTGCGTATATGCGTTATTGCTCCAGCCGTGCTTTTTCAATAGCCGGTGAGCCACGAACTGCCGCTGATGAGATCGTGCAGGCTTTGCGTATCAACCCCGGCTCGTTCAGGCTGCAAATGCGACTAATATCGACACTGATCGATGCAGGAGACATCGAAGCCGCCTCTCGCCGCATTCGGCCGGCGCTGAAAAAATGGCCTGACCGCAGCGAATGTCACCTGGCCGCAGCTTCCATCTATAGATCAAAAAAACAATACGAAAAAGCCGCGGAGCATATGAAAGTGGTCGCGAAACTCGATCCCGGCTACTACAACAAACAGCAGCTTATTTCCGACTATTTGAGCGCCGGCAAAATAGTCGACTCGATGAGGGCGGCGGCCAACACCGATGACCGAATAAAAAGAGGTATAATCGTGTTTTCCGCCGTGTTGACAGGTGTTTTCGTGGCTGGGGTTCTCGGGATCAGCTTGCTCGTTAAAATTATCCTCAGAGCGTAGCGGCCGCCGAATATGCTCCCGGCGGCCGTTTAACTAGTGATAGGTTTCCTTCCTGGTATCCACAGGCATCGCCTCGAAGTCGATTTGCCGTAGGGCTGCAATGCCATCGTGGCTCAACGTAAACCCGCGTTCTTCTACAGCAGACGCCGGGTCGCGAGCCAACTTCACGCGAAATACCATATCATCAACCGCGATGGTCAATACTCGCTTGAGTTGGTAACTATCAAGTGAGGCGATGGCCTGTCGGGCATTCGGAGCCAGGTCGCCGCTCGGGTCCATCTCCAGCGCCTGGATAAACCCCATCATAGCCTGCCTGGTCAAGCCTTTTTGCTGTAGAATAATCGCCCGCTTGAAATAATATCCGGCCTCTGATGGGGCAAGAGCAATCAACTGGTTGATGGCTTGCAACGAATTGTCAAGCAATCCCTTCTGCAAATACGCAATACCCAACACATCCCGGGCATACAGATTATTTGGGAAAGTAACCAGCATCTTGTGAGCAAGCTTGATGGCCTCATCGTATCGATCAAGCTCGATTAGGGCCCTCAAAAGTCGCTCCTGACTCAAGCAATCATAAGGGTCCAACCCGACCGCGGTTTTCATAGCCTCGACCGCCGGGCCTATCTTTTTTTGCGCGTGATAAAACTCAGCCAGCCGAATGCTGCATTTAGGCTCGTTAGGGAAGATGGCGATCGCTTTTTTGATTTGTGCGATCGCCTCTTCATACTTGCCCTTATCCGCCAGGCACTCGGCCTGCTTCATCAAACTCGAGAGCTTCTCGTCCCCTCTATTCTTATTTGACGGACGTGACGTGCTCAATAATCGCTATCCCATCTTCACAGGCTGTCCTGTGCGCGCGGACTCATATATAGCCAGTATGACTTCGACCGCCTTACGGGCCTCATCGCCCCCGATCATCGGATCTCGGTCTTCCATAATGGCAAGGCATAGGTCTCTTATCTGAATAGCGTGGCCCTCCGTCGAGATCGCCTTTGGATCAGATGCCGCAGACCCCATGTCGACCGCATCATCCGGCGGCTCTTCGTCCTGGCCGGGCACCTTCCATTTCGTAATCTTCTCTCCGTCCACACAGATCGTTCCCTGGTCTCCGTGGAACTCCAACCTGTGATTCATGCCGACTACTGAAGTAGTCCCCTGCAGCACGCCAAACGCCCCACTTTTGAACTTTAACACGGCGCAGCAGGTGTCCTCGACTTCAATATCGCGTACCAAATGGTCGGCTTGGGCATACACGGTATCAATCGGCCCCATAATCCAACGCTGCAAATCGATGCAGTGAACTCCTTGATTCATCAGCGCTCCGCCGCCATCAAGCTCCCAGGTGCCCCGCCAGTCGCCGCTGTCATAATAGTCCTGCGACCGATAGTACTTTAGATACGCGTCCCCCAGCACCATCTTTCCGAGCTTGCCGTCATTGATCGCGTTTCGGATCTTGGTCCACATAGGCGCAGTGCGTCTCTGAAAGATGACGCCGAGCTTGGTGTTGGCTTGCTTGCAAGCATCGATCATCGCATCGATCTTAGGAAGCGTGATCTCGATCGGCTTTTCGCACATAACGTGCTTGCCGTGTTTGGCTGCGTCAATAGTCACCGGCCCGTGCAATCCGCTTGGCACACATACACACACAGCGTCGATATCAGCTTCCGCCAGCATTTTGAGATGATCGGTGTATACAGCCGGTTCCCCAAACTCAGCCGACAGCTTTTGCGCGCGCTCCTCAATTACATCGCACACCGCAACGAGTTCCGCTTCGGGCGTACTGGTAACGCCGCGAGCATGCCACGGCGCAATTACACCGCAGCCGATGATGCCGAATCTGACCTTGTCCAATTATCTGCCCCTTTCAGTTGTCTGCAAGAAAGCTGCCATCCGGGCCTGCTTCCCATATATCTGTTTATCAGGTCAGAAAACTTTTCCTGCATTCTTCCCAAAAACCAGTAATTTCACCAGATTATGCGGACAGCGGGTCCTGCTCTCGCGCGCATTCGCGAAAACAAGACCCGCTGTCTGTTGGGACGGGAGGGTGGAGTAGTTCTATTCCAGTGAGCAGATATTGGTGACCCGATCCAGACAAACGTCTTCGATATCACCTATCAAATATGCGCCATACAGCGGCACAAATTGAACGTCGTGCAAATGCAGAGTCTTGGTGACTTCGTCACCCCGCCTGTCGCGGAAAGTAACGGAGCAGTGGCGTCCTAAATATCTTTTCGCCTCGGCAATAACCATTTTAGTCAGGCCTCCTCCATGATAAAGCAGACGCTATGCGCCGGCTTCTCGACGCCCGTTCCTGAGTGGATGCCAGGCCACCAAAAGTGGATTTTGCCTTGGATCAAAGCCCGCATCCCGCGAGCTCCTATCGGTGTCACCGTGAGGATGTCTCGTTTATGCTACAGCCTCTGATCAATGGCAACTTCGCATTCGGCAGCCCGGCACATCTTAACTTGCCTCACTTCTCCGGGCGCGTCAATCATTGTCATATAGGTTATGCCGCAGCGCCTGGCATCGACTTGCTGTAAGCAATACCAGATTGCAATATATCTATTAAACAAGCGAAGGAACCATCCAACCGAAAGTACAAGAGAAAAGGGGTGGTGGTTTGCCGTGCCTGCGGTGTTATTGATTAACCTAAGGAGGAGAATAATGGCTGATTTAGCGATAAAGGGTGGCAGCAAAGCAGTTACCGGATCTTTTCCTGGCTGGCCAATATGGGATGAGTCCGATTGCCAGGCTGTAGAAGATGTGGTACGTAGTGGACAATGGTGGAGTGTCGGCGGGACAAGGGTGCCGGAGTTCGAGCGCAAGTTTGCCGAATATCAAGGCGCTAAGTTCGGGGTGTGCGTGCCAAACGGCACGATCTCATTGTTGGTGGCGCTTCAGGCTGTCGGCGTAAAAGCCGGAGACGAAGTAATAGTCACTCCATATACGTTCATTGCCTCCGCCAGCGCCATCGTGCAGGCCAACGCGATACCTGTGTTTGTGGACGTCGATCTGGAAACGTTCAACATCGATCCAAAACAAATCGAAGCGGCTATCACCGACAAGACTAAGGCGATTATGGCTGTGCATATCGGCGGATTGCCTGCGGATATGGATGCGATTATGGAAATCGCGCGCAAGCATAACCTCAAAGTCATCGAGGATGCAGCCCAGGCCCACGGGGCAAGCTGGAATGGCCACGGAGTTGGGTCAATCGGTGATATCGGCTCATTCAGCTTCCAGGCGAGCAAAAACCTTACATCCGGAGAGGGCGGAATCGTCACTACCAACGATCAGGATATTGCTGATATCGCATGGTCGATTCACAACGTCGGGCGAGTCAAGGGTGGCGCGTGGTATGAGCATCTTGTGCTGGGCTGCAACTATCGAATGACCGAGTTCCAGGCTGCAATACTGCTCAATCAAATGAAGAAACTCGATGCTGAGACCAAGCTTCGCAACGAAAACGGCCTTTATCTTGATAAACGACTCAGCAAGATAGATGGCATCGCTCCTCAGAAGCGTGACGAGCGGGTCACTTCACACGCATACCACATATTTGCCCTGCGTTATACTGGGGAAGAGAAAACAGGTGTGTCGCGTGATAAGGTCCTGGAGGCGCTGACCGCTGAAGGTGTGCCGGTGTCGATCGGGTATCTGCCGCTGTATCGAGCCGGAGTCTTCGAGTTGTCCCCGGAAGATTGCCCGCTAGGCTGCAGATTCTATGGCAGAACCATGGACTACACCAGCTTGGTTTTGCCGAACTGCGAACGGTTGAGCGATTCCCAAGCCATATGGATTCCGCAAAACGTGATGCTTTCCGACCGTAATACGATAGATGAAATCGCGAATGCGTTTGAGAAAGTCATCGAAAACATCGAACAACTGAAAGATTAGCAATCTGGATTTTCGAAGGGGAACAGGCAGCGCCATTCCCCTTCGATCCCGTTAAAAGTGAGGCGCGATGAAACTGGATTTTTTTGATTCCAACTGCCAGATAGGCCGGTCGGGGGTGCCGCTCGATGGCGCTCCGACGAATCCCGAAGAGGTTATGGAACGGGTCAAGCCTATGGGAATTAGCCGTGCGCTGGTCTACTCCGCGCTCGCCAAGGAACTCCACCCGTGTGAGGGGAATTCAAAGCTTCTCCAAGAAATCAAAGGCTTTCCATTCATCGGCTGCTGGGTGGCGCTGCCGACCTCAACAGGGGAGATCGGCGCTCCACGGCAGTTTGTCGAAGAGATGCGCAAACACGGCATTGGGGCAGTGCGGTTGTTCCCAAACCTGCATTCGTATTGCATCCAGCCTTGGTGCATAGGCCCGCTATTTGAGGTATTGGAAGCGAATAACGTTCCGGTGTTTGTCGAGGTAGCTCAAACCAGCTTCGATCATATCGCCGCTGCTCTGGCCGATTTTCCGAAGCTGAGGCTGATATTGCTTCGCCCTGCATATCGGCTGGATAGATATCTGTATCCGCTGATGGAGCGATATGAAAATCTCTGCGTGGATACTTCCAATTATGTGGCAAGCGGCGGCATCGAAGCGGTCTGCTCTCGTTTCGGCAGCAGGAGGCTTATCTTCGGCACGGATTTGCCGCATTTTGAGCCTGGGGCGGCGGTGTCGAGCATCACGTATGCCGATATAAGCGATGCCGAAAAACAAGCGATAGCCGGAGGCAATCTGGAGAACCTGCTGGCGTGGTTGGGTGATGCGGGTGCGTAGACGGGTGCGATCTTATCCAGCGGGATCGATCGAAGCCCTCGCCGCGGGATGCCGAGCGTCGTTAAAAGAGCTATACAATGCGGCAAGACAGCAAACCCAACCGCAGACCGCATATATCGAGTCGGTTCGTTACACAATGCGCCTGCTGGCAATATTCATCGCGGCCCGACGAATCCCCTCCATCCGCTCCGTGTCTGAGTTAATACGTCATGCGGCCGAGTCAGTGTTGACCAGCCCGGATTATCGAGTTTATGAGGCATTCCTTGCAGAGGTATTTGACCGCACCGGGCTGGGGATCTTTCGTCCGCCGGATGCCGTTGAGTTTGATACGAATGCACTTGCTGCTGCAATCCGATCGCTTCTTTACTCCAACAACATCCCGGTTGAGCCGATTTATTTTGAGACTCTGCCTCTCTCATGGCTCGGCAGCATCTACCAGGACCTGCTTACCATCAAACCCGATGACACTACAGCCGAGCTTCGGGCAAGCCGATCTCACCGCAAGAAACGCGGCGTATTCTTCACCCCGCCCAGCCTCATAACCTACATCCTCGAATCCGTGTTGTCTCCATCCGTCGAATCCGGTGCCGAGCTATTTTCCGATCCCAAAGGCTTGAAAGTGCTGGACCCAGCGATGGGGGGAGGGGACTTTCTCGCTGGGACGGTCAACTATTTAGCTGCTGTAAATGGGGATGATTCCCGCGCTCGGATAGCCGCTGAGTGTGTTTACGGCGTAGAGGTCGATCCGGTCTCCGTTGATATTTCACGTTTTGGAGTTTGGGGGAGCGCTGCATTTGCCGAAGGTATTTGTGATTCGCTCAATACCCATCTGATCTGCGCCGATTCCCTAGGCGCTATTGACGAACATACTGCATTCAATTGGCAGGAGGAGTTTGAAGATGTCCTGCAAGGCGGAGGGTTTGACGCGGTGGTTGGCAATCCTCCGTATATCGCGTCAAAAAATGGACTTCGTTACGCTCGTGCACCGGGCCAGTCGGATTCATATTTGATGTATATCTCGGAGGTCATCGATGAGGGACTTGTGCGGGAGGGTGGGTATTTTTCCATGGTGCTTCCTGACCCCATGCTCGTACGCGAAAACGCCGCCGCAGTCCGTCGCAAATTGATGTCGAAGTGGTCCATGATCTCGCTCTTGCATATATCCGGAGCCTTTGAAGATGCAGGGGTTGCCAATGTTGTCCCGGTTTGTCGAAACTCCCCAGCATCATCATCAACCTTTCTTGCTGCACGCATCGACACTGCCGCAGATCGGCGCAGCTTTCATGTTCGACCGATTCAGACGGTCTCTGAACTGGCGTACCCCGTGCGGGTCGCCACAGTAACAGCACAACAACAATGCGAAATCTTATACTTACTTGAACAAGGAGAGTTCGGTAAGATCATAAGGCGGATCCACGGAGATGATATTGCGCTCTCAAACTACGCGGAGCCTTTCGCACCTTTGCAAAAGCTCAACGTCAGAGCGATATACCGCGGCGAAGAGGTTGGCAAAGCGGCGATACTCTCCGAAACCGGGGATCAGCCCGTTTTGCTGGGGGGACAGAGTATTCGACCATATGAAATACTTTGGGAGGGCAATACGGCAGATCTGTCGTGGATACGCAAACCCATCGGCCGATACCACAGCGATAAAATACTCATCCAAAAAAGCTCCGCGCATATAGTGGCCGCCCTGGATCACGTTACAAAGAGGCATCCGGGGTATGTTTTTCCACAATCCGTATATGGTGTTGAACTCGGCGACCGTGGAATGGACGCTTTGTATCTACTTTGTATATTGAACTCGCAGATGATGAACGAGTATATCCACAGAACCGTGACGGGTTACAAACTTCTCCAGCCGCAGCTCGAAATAGAAGATATCCGAGCGCTGCCGATACGCCGAGTTAATTTTATAACCCCCAAAACACAACGCGAAAACGACCTGACACAAGGTATCGGCATATTCGAGAGAGAATGCTTACGTATAGAGGGTTTCTCCGGGCTGGCAAATTTCACCTCAGCATGCCTGACGGGATTTCCTGAAAAGTCGGATGTAGTTCATGATCTTCTGGTGTATCTGGGCAGGGAAACTATGGCGCTGGCACGCGCAAACCGAAAATCTCCAGATGCACAATCCGGCAGCCGTCTGCAGGTGACCAGGGCGGCGATTGATGCGGTGGTGTGGCGACTATACTCAAGTAAGCCCGCGCAGATGACTCTGCAGTGGTAGACACATTGAAAGTTGGAGCGTTATGAGTTGCAAAATTAGAGATAAAATGAGAGAGGCCGTGTTGGAGGGCAGGCCGGTGACGGAGTTTCAGGTCGTTGATGCTCACACACACCTCGGCTACTGGTATAACTTCAATATTCCCTGGCGTACGGCTGAAGATATGGTGCGAGTGATGGACAAAGTCGGCGTCGAGTGCTGCATATCCACCGCTCACGCCGCAATAGGCCCGGATTATCGTTACGGCAACAGCCAGGTCATCGAAGCTATGCGGGCGTTTCCCGGGCGGATACTAGGCTACTGCACCATCAATCCCAACTATCCGGATTCCGAAAAACTCGATGAGCTGAATCGGTGCTTCGATGCAGGCATGGTCGCGATAAAATACCACCCGAGCTGCCACCTGCATCCAATCGACGGTGCGGGCTATGAAGTGTCGTGGAAATACGCGCAGGAACATTGCCTGCCGATTCTGACCCATACAGATACGGGCGGCCAGTTCTGCGACGTCGTTAAATCCGGGATGTGCGCCAGGATGTATCCTGACTCTAAGCTTCTGATCGGCCACTGCGGCTTTGGCTATAAGGGTGCTGATCTGTGTATACAGGTTGCAAAAGAGGTTTCCAACACCTATTTCGACCTCGCCGCATCGACTGCAAATCTCGATCTTGTAGAAAAGATCGTCGCCGGAGTCGGCTCGGAACGGGTCGTATTTGGGACGGATCTGCCGTTTTTGGATTCTCGCATACAGATTGGCCGATTGGCGTTTTCAAGGCTCGATGATAATCAATTGACGCTGGTGCTGGGCCAAAACGCGAGGCGGATATTCGGGTTATGAGGATTATCGATCTCACCCACTCGATGTCGCGAAGAGCGCCGGCGGATGATCTGACCCACGTTGTGATCCGATCTGTCGATTCCGTTGATCGTATCCCGCCGGACAGACTGCTGCCGATGGCGACGGTAGTTGATTTGACCAGCCGCGAAGAGCCAGGCTCGATCATGCGCTCGGATGTTTCGGGAACTGGGGTTTCCGATATCGCCGGTTGCATTCTGCGAACTGATTGGATGGATGACTATCTCGCTGGTATAAAACTACCCACGCCGATTCTGACTGTTGAAGCCGCGGTACATCTGTTGGAGGGTGGGGTGCGGACGATTGCGGCGGATTTTCCAATTGCCTTGGATTCGGCTGATCTGCTGCTGCACAACGATTGCGTGCTGGTTTCGTGTCTGAGCAACATAAGGGCCTTGAGCGAGAAAATAGTGCGGCTAATTGCGCTGCCTCTGAAATTGGAGGACACATATTGCGCAGAGGCGCGCGTGATGGCAATGGAATAAAGGTGGCATTAGATGAAATTAATCAGCTATCAAAACCGGGATGAAAACCAATCAGTCGGCATTGTACGCGACGATCTCGGAGGCGTGCTCGATATTATACGCGCCTTTGGGATGTACTCGGCGATCACCGAAGAGTTTGTGCCATTTATGTCGGATATGTATGATCTTCTGAGCCAGGGAGTAGTCAACACACAGACTCTGGCGACACTGGCGGCATTTATCGAAGATCATTGGCTGACTCCGGAACTGCTGGAGACGGATTATCACGTTTTGGCTCCGCTTTCAAGGCCGGGCGCGATCTATGCTATAGGGCGCAACTATCCTGCTCACGCTCGCGAAAGCGGCCTTGAGCCTCCAAAAGAGCCAGTCGTTTTTTCAAAAGCTGTGACTGCGGTTATAGGCCCCGATGAGCCTGTGATATATAAAAACTGGCTTACCAGGGTCGACCCGGAAGCCGAACTTGCGGTAGTCATCGGTAAATACGGCTCCGATATTCCCATTGAAGAAGCGCCTTCCTACATAGCCGGATACACGTGTCTTAACGATGTGACCGCGCGCGATCTTCAAAAAATCGACCTGGCAAATGCCCACCCGTGGCTGCGAAGCAAGGGAATCGACACGTTCTGTCCAATGGGGCCGTATCTAGTCCTGCCGGATGAACTCCCTGACCCGCTTCATATCGATGTGGAACTCCGCGTTAATGGCAAGACACGACAAAAAGACAACACCCGCAGCCTCACATTCGACATCCCATTCCTGATAAGCTGGATATCCCGCTACCATACATTGTATCCAGGGGACGTAATCGCCACCGGTACACCGGAGGGCATGCGTCCGGTTGAGGTCGGAGATG
>JAAYKG010000096.1 GCA_012522555.1 Armatimonadota bacterium | reverse complement strand
TTTGAGAGGCTGCTATGCGAATAATCATTGTGATAGTTGTGTTGCTGGCTTTATCAGCGGCTGGATTTGCTGCAAAGGTAACGGTTGACCCGAATGTTCCCGGCGCTTCGCCTGCTGTTGAGAAACCAGATGATGTCGACGCTCGGCTGGCGGAAAAGATAACCTACATCGCGAAGGGCAAAACCATATCGGCAATACTCGATGATCTGACCAAATCCACGGGAATCACGTTTAGAGCGGGTTATAATGGCGGAGATTGGCAGGTGCGGGACAGGAAGATGACGATATCTGTGACCGATGTCCCTATCAGCCGGTTGATAAGCTCGATGGCGCGTGTGATGAAATTCAAGTGGCAGCGCTCCGGCGAGCCAGGAGAATACTCGTACAGGCTCTATCTGGATCGAAAGACCCTGCTCGACATAGAGGCTCAACGTGCGCGCGAGGAAGAGCGGGCACAAGCTGCCCTGGCCAAGAAGCGCGCCGAGGGTATGGAGCAATATTCCAAACTCGCTGACCTCACGGAAGAAGAACAGTTGAATCTCAAGCAATCGAACCCGTTTTTATATATGGCGGCTCGCTCCGGCCTTGGAAATTCACTAGGCAGCTTTTTCAAAGAAGTACCGTCGGCTCTCGATGCGATTGCTACCGGCAACCCGTTGGAGCTACGCGGCTCTCAGCTTTCCGCGGTGGCTCAGAACAGTCTTATAAGAGCCGTGCGCGATATGTCGAGGATGGAACAACAATTTATCGGCAGAACCCGAAGCGTCCCGGAAGATATCGACCCATCCAAAGCCTCGATCAAATTTAACGACAATATGGATCACTTCGGCGGCTTCCCAATGTCGAGCTTTTTGCTCGGTAATATGTCGATATCTTACGGCGATTCAAAGGTGGATATCCCATTTATCGACCCCCAAAGCGGACTGGCAAAAACAGTGGGTACTGTATTTAACGAATCGCAGGAGCAGAATCGTTCGATAGATTCGGTCATTAAAGATCATATCTCTGAGTTCGTAGACGCTATGAAAAGCGAGGCAAAGGCGGCAGTCGAAGGGGAGGCGCTAAATGAGCAGCCGGATGACCCGGCGTTAAACGAAAAAATCGACATCAAAGGCGATATCAACGATCTGCCCGCTGTGCAACTGGCTCTTGCGGAGTCAGCAAAAATTGGCGTTGTCTCCGATTATTTCGGCTCTGTGATGAGAATGCGTATGGCGCTACCGGGGGACACCACAATCAAAACTGTGCTCGATGCAATTACGGATTCGTATTTTTATAACTGGACGAAACACCAAGGTGTTCTGGAGTTCCGCGATCGAAACTGGTTCAAAAAACGGGCCGCGCAACTCCCTGAAGCGCAACTGGATGTCTGGCGGAAAGAATTGAATAGCACGGGCACTTTGGATTTGGCCAGTTTATCTCAAATCGCCCAGCTTGAGCCTGACCAGTTTATGCAAAATGTCACGGGAGATGAAATACTCGGCAAAGCGAGGTCGTTATCCAAAGTAATCTTATCTAATCGAGAATTGCTGAAGTTTTATGGCGCTTTATCGGCGGAACAGCGGAGCGCGTTGTTGTCGAGGAGCGGATTAGATTTTGCGATGTTGAGCAAAGAACAATACAGCCAGGCTTCTAAACTAATTAAGTCGAGAGTCGGAGCGGACGCTGTGGAGTCCGCAGGCTCAATCGTCGTAACATTCGCCCGGGAAGCGAACAAAGGGGACACCGGCATAAAATACGAGATAGCGCTGACCGTGGACGGCAGCGCTATCGATTCAGTGTGGACATTTACCACACCTGTCGCGCCCCTGCCAAAAGCGACTGAGAATCAACCGAATTCGAAGCCGGCAAAATAATTAGTCTTGAGCTTCCGGCTCAGGTTGAGGCTCCGGTGGCGATTGAGGTTCCGATGCCGACGTCGATCGTCGGGCCGCCACCATTTGCTGAATAAGTTGAAACGCCTTGACCGCTGCCGCGGCATATCCCGCGAACCGCGGATTTACGGCGTGCGCAACCTTCGACGTAACGCAGTTGACACCCGACGCCAGCTTCTCCGAGGTGCTGTCAGCACGCGTAAGAATCGATTCCACCGTGGTGTTCACCTTTTCGGTGGTCTCTTTCACCTGTTCAGCGATCTCTTTGGTCTGTTCGATGAGGGGATCGACCCGATTAATCAGCTCATCGAGTTTCGCCA
>JAAYKG010000095.1 GCA_012522555.1 Armatimonadota bacterium | reverse complement strand
GTCCACTCACATAGACTTATTACACAACAGTGTCCCGAATTCATGCCTGATTGATAAAATAATTGCAGGTTTTTCTGACACTTTTTCTGAGCATGCTAAAATACACGCAGAACTGAACTCATTCCAATGATTATTCCTTTGTCGCTTTCCGTCCGCTTCGCTTGTGCAAACACAGGTGCAATGATAGAATTTTGCTGAGGAAAGCAGGTGGTGGATGTGGTTAATAACGCCTACTCCAACGATTCGACCGATTCGCTGGATATGACAACTTTGAGGAACGAATATCCCGTGAAGTTAACAGACAAACTCGCCTCCCTGCCTGCCTCTCCCGGCTGCTATTTGATGAAAAACGACGCCGGAAAAATCATCTACGTCGGCAAGGCCAAGCTGCTGCGTAATCGAGTGCGCAGCTATTTTCAAAAAGGCGCCGACCTCAGCCCACGAAAAAAGCAGATGGTGGGTGAGATAGTCGATCTGGATACCATCGTTACCGACAGTGAACTAGAAGCGCTCATCCTAGAAAGTAATCTTATAAAACAATATCAGCCGAACTATAATGTGCTGATGCGCGACGATAAGAGCTACCCCTATATCGCTATCACTTTAAGCGAACAATGGCCGAGGGTGGCTTATGTTCGCAAACTGCGAATGCAGCCCAAGGAAAAGGACAAATACTACGGGCCTTATACGGATAATGAAGCGGTAAAAGAAACCATGCGGCTGATACGGCGTATCTTTCGTGTGCCGTGCGGCTATAAAGACCCGGAGCAATCTCACGGCAGAGCTTGCATGTATTATCATATCAACCAGTGCACGGGTGTATGCGCAGGAAAGATATCGCACGAAGAGTATATGGCCGTAATTAAAGATGTGATGGCGTTTCTCGAGGGTCGCCGCGATGAGCTGGTGGACAAGATGCTCGCTCAAATGGAGCAAGCGGCGCAAAACCTGGATTTTGAACGCGCGGCAAAGCTGCGAGATCAAGTGCTGTCGATACAAAAACTGATCGCCCGCCAGAAAGTTATCTCCAGCGCACTTGAGGATCAAGATGTTATCGTACTGGCTACCGACGATGGCAACGCGATAGCGGAGATGTTTTTTGTGCGCGGCGGCAAGCTCATCGGCCAAGAGCACTTTATGCTGAAGAATGTGTCGCAAGAAGACATTCAAGAAAGCACCGCTGAGTTTTTGACGCAATATTATAATAATGCGGCGTTTATTCCTCGAGAAGTTCTGCTAAACACCGAAATCGAGGAGTTGGATATAATAGAAAACTGGCTGCAACGTAAGAAGGGGGCGAAGGTCAAGATCGCAACCCCCAAGCGCGGCGAAAAAAAACAACTCGTGGAAATGGCGCACAAAAACGCTGATCTGGTGCTCAAACAATTGAAACTGAAGCTGGCGACGGATCAGGAGCGCATCGACGAAGAACTCAACTCTTTGCAGAAAGCGATTCATTCCAACACCCTACCTCGGCGTATTGAGGCGTACGATATATCGAATATACAGGGGTTTTATACGGTGGCCTCACTAGTGGTGTTCGAGAACGGCCAGCCCAAAAAGGCGCACTATCGCAAGTTCAAAATCGCCCAAACAGAAGGCAAACCGGATGATTATGCCTCAATGAGAGAGGTGATTACCCGCAGGCTGACCGGCAGTCTTCGGCGAGGGGAGGCGTTTGCGAACCTGCCGGATCTGATGTTGATTGATGGTGGCAAAGGCCAGTTGAACGCGGCGCTGGAGTCGCTTCGTGCATCAGGCGAGCAGGCGCCGGCTATTATCGGCCTGGCTGAACGGCACGAGGAGATATTTCTGCCCGGACAGCCCGATCCTGTGATATTGCCGCGGCATTCCAAAGCGTTGCATCTGCTGCAGAGAGTAAGAGATGAAGCGCACAGATTTGCGATCACGTTTCATCGCAAATCGCGCGGGAAAGCTATGCGCGCGTCCATACTTAATGAAGTGCCGGGCATCGGCCCAAAAAGGCGTCGGGCTTTGGTGCGGCATTTTGGCTCGTTGGAAAAAATAAGAAACGCCAGCGTCGCCGAACTCGAAGCGGCGCCGTCGATGAGCAGATCGGCGGCAGAGGCCGTGTATCGAGCGCTGCACCAAGAGCCTGAATGATATAAAAGCGAGGTTAATGGAATGACCTATTATTGCACGTTCAACACTAAAAGCGGCTGGATTGCGCTTGCGGGGCACGATGGCAAGCTGGCATATTCCACACTGCCTCAAAAGACGAGAGAAGAAGCCCTGAAATTGATCGAGTCAGGGCTGAATGAAAATAGCGTGGAAGATATCGGCAGGTTTGGCGACCTGCCCGACAAACTCGAGCGATATTTCGATGGCGAGAAAGTCGATTTCTCCAACGTGGAGATCGACCTTGGGCCGCAGGGGCCATTTATCGAGGAGGTGCAGCGCGAAGCTCAAAAGATTCCATACGGCACGCTGGTAACCTATGGTGAGCTGGCGCGTATGGCGGGCCGAGCGAAAGCGGCCCGTGCCGCGGGGAGTGCGATGGCCAGAAACCCCGTGCCTATTATTGTTCCGTGCCACAGAGTGGTGGCGGCCGGGGGAGCTATTGGGGGATTTGGCCCGGGATTGGAATGGAAGCGCGTGTTGTTGCGCATCGAAGGGGTCGATATCTAATGTGGCAATCGTTGTTGCAATGGGCAGCCGGGATTCTGGCGTTGATAATAACCGTGTGGCTGGCGCGACTGGTGCCGGGGATTGAAATGCATTGGCATTCTACCTGGCAACTGGCTGTTTTTGTACCGGCGCTTGCGATAATAAACGCGGTTATACGTCCATTTATAACCCTGCTTGCGCTTCCGATCAACTGTATGACGTTTGGGCTGTTCAGTTTTGTGATAAACTCCGCGTTGTTTTGGATGGCGGGCAGATTGACCGGCGGGGAGATGAATTTTGCCGGTGCATTGTTTGGCTCGCTCGGGTATGCGTTCCTCAGCACAATAATAAGCTGGCCGATCAAGGAGTGCGATAATTGAAAAAGCAAAAGCAGTTGGTTATTATGACGGGTATGTCCGGGGCAGGGAAATCGATGGCCGCCAACACATTCGAGGACTTGAACTTTTTTTGCATCGATAATATACCCCCTGGAGCGCTGCCGAACACCATCGACTTCTGGAAACCTCCCGCTGAGGCTGAGAACGTGGCGATCATCGTGGATGTTCGCGCGGGGCAATTCTTCGATCAGTTGA
Organism: Armatimonadota bacterium; assembly: GCA_012522555.1. Taxonomy (GTDB): domain Bacteria; phylum Armatimonadota; class UBA5829; order UBA5829; family UBA5829; genus DTKD01. Next base: position 12,397 of record JAAYKG010000095.1, on the reverse strand, counting down.
TCCCGATATGCCGCCAGCTTCGCGAGCAGCCTGTGGAGCATTTTCAGCCGCCGGTGGTATTATTTTTGGACGCCAGCGACGCCGAACTTGTAAAACGATTCAAGGAAACCCGCCGCAAACATCCGCTGGTCACTAAAGAAAGAAGTATACTGGAGGCTATTGCGCTCGAACGATCGATGCTTGCCGATCTGAAAGAGAACGCTGATAAAATCATCGATACGACTAATCTGGAAGCCGAGGGGCTGCGCAGACTGATCCGCGAGTTTTTTGGGCCGTCGCAGAGCCAGGAGCGGCTGATGATAGCAGTGGTATCGTTTGGTTTCAAGCACGGCACGCCGTTGGATGCGGATCTGGTATTTGATGTTCGATTTCTTGCCAATCCATACTGGGTTCCGAAGCTGCGTGAACTTAACGGCACAAGCGAAGAAGTGTCGCAATATGTCTTGTCCGATCCGCTGACCGAGCCGCTTATGGAGAAGCTGTTCGATCTTGTGGAGTTCAGCCTGCCGCAGTATCTCCGAGAAGGTAAGGCTTATCTGACCATCGCGATCGGATGTACGGGAGGCAAGCACAGGTCCGTGGTCGTGGCGACGGAGTTGGCCCGTTTCCTGGACGCGTCGAACTATACAGTTCGAGTGGAACATAGAGATCTCGCCCGAGGACGAGGGTAGAACAATGCGCATCAAAGGATTGATGAGTTCACTAAAATGGTTATATCCGGGGATGCGGGTGAAGCGGTGGCTGCTTTTGATTCCGTTGGGGGTGGCGGTCGCATTCGCCGGTGTTGTGGTGCTCGTGGGGACGCAGATAATCGACATTGCGGGGCCTATGTATAATATGGCTTGGAAATGGCGCGGCATCACACTCAACGACCCAAACAACAAGCTGATCTTTGGGCTTGGGTTCATCGCTTTGGGGCTGCTGCTTATCTTTGTCAGCCTCAGACAGGTGGTGCGATCAATAACCAGCGTCGTTAGCCCTGAGTTGCACGGCAAGCTTGCTGATGTGGTTTTTCAGCGCAGATATCTGTCGCAGGGTCAGCGGATAGTGGTGATCGGAGGCGGAACCGGGCTTTCGACGATGCTGCGAGGCCTCAAACAATATACGAGCAACATCGTCGCTGTTGTCACGGTGACTGATGATGGGGGTAGTTCGGGAAGGCTGCAGCGCGAAATGGGCATGCTGCCACCAGGGGATATCCGTAACTGTCTGGTCGCTCTAGCCGACGCGGAGCCTCTTATGACCGAGTTGTTTCAGCATCGATTCGGCGATGGAGAAGGTTTCGTCGGGCACTCGTTTGGAAACTTGCTGATCGCCGCAATGACTCAAATAAGCGGAGATTTTGAGCGTGCTGTTAAAGAGACCAGCAATATTCTGGCGATCAGAGGTCGGGTGCTGCCGTCGACGATACAACAGGTGAGGCTGCAGGCGGTTCTCGAAGATGGGACACTGGCGGAGGGGGAAAGCCATATCTGCGAAGCGGGCGTTCCGATCAAGAGCATCTTGCTTCATCCCTCCAACATCAAACCACTCGATGAAACGATCAAGGCGATAGAGATGGCGGATTGCATCGTATTGGGGCCGGGAAGCGTGTATACGAGTATCATCCCGAATTTGCTTGTCCAGGGGATTCCCGAGGCGATTGCGTCTTCTGATGCGGATAAAATATATGTGTGCAACGTAATGACCCAACCCGGAGAAACGGACGGCTTTAGCGCGGCGGATCATGTCAAAGCGATGGCTGAACACAGCGACCTCAAGGCGTTTAACTACGTTTTGGTCAATCAGACAGAGCCGAGAAAGGCGCTGCTGGACAAATATGCGGAGTCCAATCAGTTTTTCGTCGAGCCGAATGTCGCAGCGATCAGAGAGATGGGATATCGGCCAGTGTTGGGGGATTTCATCAGCCAGACGGATGTCGTCAGGCACGACCCGACGAAGCTGGCTGATGCGATTGTCAAACTGATTTACTAAGCGAGCAAGAGATCGAGATTCTGTAGTGAGGGTGGCGGAGATCGCCACCCTCATTCGTTGTTAAGGCCGATTGATTAGCCTATCTTCACTGTCGCCTGGCCGTAGGCGGGCAGCGAGACGGAGACGACATCGCTAGCCATGCTCGCAGAGTTCTGCGCCACTGGCCTCTCCAGCACGTCGGTTTCAACCGCGGCGGAACCGGGCTTTGCCAGTTCGGATATTTTGACCTGTGCCGTGGTGTCTTTCCCCTCCATCTCGAACAGGCGGATGACAACCCCGCTTCCATCCTCGGATTTCTTCACCGTCGAGCAGAACACGCCAGGGGTCAGCACTTCGACGTAACTCTTTTCAGCCGGCAGATCGCCTTTCTGAACTCCAATGCTGGCTATTGCCATCGGCGAATTGAACTGCTCGCCCAGCCTGGTTGCCGCGCTGATATCGCAGGCGCCGTCGTGCGGGGTGATTGCGAACCTGATCTCGTGGTCCGCCACTTCCGGGAGCGGATCCGGATCGTAGCTGGAGCGAATCAAAGTCAGCCGCAAAGTGTCATCGACGCAGCTATGGCCGTATTTGGAATCGTTGACCAAAGTAGCCCCGCGCTTATCATCCGATAGATCTACCCACTTGAGGGCAGGTATCTCCTGGAGACTTTGCTCACGGGTTTGAGAGCCAAAGGGTATCTCATATCTCGGCACGCCGTTTTTGATGTTGACAGGAAACGCCGCTCGAAGCATCGGAACCCCGGTTTCCGGAGTGCCGATCTCAACCCAGCGCATGTTGAGCTTGAAATCCACTTGTCTCGAACCGGAGTTAAGCCAGATCTCAACTGCAATTGTGGATTGTCTGAATTTGCGCTCGCTTCTGAATGCGACGCGATTCGGGCCGTGCTGGGCGATATGCAGTTTGCCTCCCTGAGTCAGAGCCTCGACCTTGCCAATTTGGCCGATAGCCCAAGAGCTCATCCCCCGATGGATCTCGTCGTAGGCCTCGATGACTCCCATCAACTTGCCCTCAGGCACGAAGTCATAACCCGTCTCTTTATCTATGAGATGTTTGATGGCCCCGGATGGGAAGTCCATTTCCACCCTCAGATATTCATTCTCCATTACGCCGGAATCGTTGATCTCCGTAATCATGCTCTCGGTTCCGTCGGGGAATACTCGATCAATTCGAGCATCACCGCCCGCAGGAGCATCGAGATCGCTGTCGATTGCGTAGACTTTGTAGCCCAAAGCCGGAACATCGGCCTTGAAAGCGATGGTCGTGAACTCGTGCGCCCAATAGTGGCCTCTGCCTACTACCTGACCCCGAATCGCGGCGCCGGATGCGTCCTTTACTACCACGCGATCATCGGCGATCGGCTTATTCCAAATCTTCGCGAACACCGTCTCGCTGCGTGCCCAGGGCTTTTGGTTGTAGATGAGAACCGGTTCGGCAGACATCGCGCCCGCGTTCCATCCTGTAATTCCACCCGGAACAGACGGGTCCCCTGCCCCTGCCCCAAGCCCATCTCCGAGAGATGCGCCGAATGTGGAATCCGATGCAGGCGCTGCAAACGAAGTGTCGATCCGCGAGCCGAGCTTGCGCAAAGCGCGAGTTCGAATAGTGGACGCCGCGGCCTGAATCTCCTGGAAAAGCCCCTGAGAATACTCGTAGGTCGCATGCACTCCGGAACCCGGCAATATGTCATGGAAATGGTTAAACAGTGTGTGCCGCCAAGCCGTGAACAGCGTGTCAAATGGATAATCCATTCCGGCAGCGTTCTCGGCTATCAGCGCCATCGTCTCGGCTTCGGGCAGGATTATCTCACTGACTCGAGTGGCCCGCTTGATGTTGCTTTGAGAGGTATAGCAACCCTCGAATGTGAAGTTGAGGTCCTCATCGACCACCGGCAGATCGGCTCCGGATTTTTCGACCGCATCGAAGAACGCACGGGTGGAGCTTGCCTTCACTGTCGGGAATATCGGCCACTGCGATATTTCGCGGAATTTGCGCAAATCGCGCCTTGTTGGGCCGCCACCGTGGTCGCCGACCCCATAGACATAAAGATAATCTTTGAGGCCGGTTTCTGTGGTGAAGTTCACGAGCATCGCCGCCATATCGGCCGGATCAATTGGGCCGTTATAGACGTATTTGTCGCGATCTTTGAACGTGTAAATTTCCGAGCCATCCGGCGAGCGCCATTTGAACAGCCATTTATGAGGGGCGGTTCGGTGGAGGTAGTAGCGATTGACGCCTCCCCGCGCAAGAATCGATGGGATGGTGTGCGCATGGCCAAATGTGTCCGGGGACCAGTCGATTTTGACATCCTCCGGCTCCAGGCCGAACTTCTCTTTCATATACTTGCGCGTGTAGAGCAGATGTCGGCAGAGAGATTCCCCGGAGGTGATGTTTTTGTCGCCCTCTACCCAAGTGCTGGCAGTGATCTCCCACTTGCCCTCTTTGACCCGTTTTTTGATCATCTCGAATATTTCCGGACAATATTGCTCCATCGCAAAGTAGGTCGAGGCCTGGCTCTGCGAGAAACGAAACTCCGGAAAATCGTCCATCAGTTTGTCCATCGTCATAAACGTGTCATGAGTGACGTTGACGGTCTCCGGCCAATTCCACATCCAGTTCATGTCGATGTGGGCGTGGCCACAGGTATGTATGGTGTAGGTTTTGGCGACCTTTCCGATGGGCGCGAGCATTTCTTCGGCTTGCGCGATGACGTTGGCGCAATCGAAGCTGTGGGTTGTCATACACTTGTCGACGTGCTCTATCGCCTTAACAATAAGCTCTTTCCAATCATCTTTGCCCAGGGCCTTGGCCAGCCCCGCAGCGAAATCGGTCTCGATTCGGAAGCGCTCCAGAATCGCCTGTCTTGAGTCTCTTGACTGATCCAGTTTATATCTGGCCAGTTCGAAATCTTTTTCGAATGACATAGCTGCGTTCCTACCAGGTGCACGTATTATGGCTATCTCGGCGCATCGATGCCCGCCTGCCGGCAGCCACACTTCTTGTTTTACCACACGTCGCCCACAATCCTGCACGTTTGACAATATCCATCACAATAGTTATAGTCTAATTGATGGTCGAGTAGATTATTTTGGGCTGCGGCGAGGTTATTTGAAAGGCCGCCTCGACCTGCAAAGCCACGCGACCTGGTGGCTTTTTGTTTTAGAAACGGTCGCGGCGCGGTCAATTTAGACGCGCCAAGAGGTGTATTAGGATGAACGAATATCAGCAGCTTGTCGATATGATAGCGGCGATGGAGGGCGTGGTGGTTGGCTACTCCGGTGGTGTTGATAGCGCTCTGGTCGCGAAGGCTGCTACTGATGCGCTCGGCGAACGCGCAGTGTGCGTGCTTATAGACTCTTTTTTGATACCTAAATCTGAGATTGACGATGCCGTGCTCATCGCCCAACAACTCGGGCTTCACCTCGAACGCATAAAGATGGATGCGCTTGCAATAGAAAAGTTGGTTGCAAATGATCCGGATAGATGTTACCACTGCAAAATCGCGGTCTTTTCGATAATGCGCGAGGTCGCCGACAGCCTCGGCTTCAAACATGTGCTGGATGGCACCAACGCGGACGATGAATCCGATTTTCGGCCGGGAGCCAAAGCTGTTGAGGAACTGCGGGTGAGAAGTCCTCTAAAGGAACTTGGGCTTACCAAAGAACGGGTGCGGGAGATATCGCGTGAACTTGGGCTGCCGACCTGGGACAAGCCGTCTTACGCCTGCCTTGCCTCGAGAGTGCCCTACGGAACCAGGTTGACGCTGGAGATTCTTGGCCAGGTAGAAGCGGCGGAGTGTATTTTGCACGAATTAGGATTTACGCAGTGCAGAGTCCGACACCACGGCAATGTGGCGAGGATCGAGTTGATGCCGGAGGACATGCATGCAATACTGGCTACGGAGTCGCGTAATCTTGTGCTGCATCGGTTCCGCGCCCTCGGATACGGCTATATCACGCTGGATTTAGCGGGCTTTCGCACAGGCAGTATGAACGAGCCACTGGTCGGAAATCACAATTTCAAAGAATGGGGAATCGGCAACAGATAGTCTCCTAAGGCGCTCAGACGCCAAGATTTATGGACACGAAGCTGCTCAGACAACTGCTCGAAGATATCAAGGCCGGCGATGTAAACGTCGATGACGCCATGCGTCGGCTGCGCTCGCTGCCGTATGAAGATGTGGGGTTTGCGAAGCTGGACAACCATCGGCAGTTGCGAAATGGGGTGGCTGAGGTTGTCTTTTGTCAGGGCAAAACCACACAGCAGACAATCGAGATTCTCAAACGGCTTCGCGAGCACAATAATTGTATTCTTGCGACGCGAGCGGATCGATGTGTATATGAAGCCGTGTGCGAACATATCTCCGACATTGAATATTATGAGGCGGCGAGGATAATAGTGGCGGGCAAGCCCGAGCGCAGCGGAGCGGAGCTTGCCGGTGACGATCAATATGTGATGGTTTTGTGCGGCGGAACGGCGGACATCCCTGTTGCCGAGGAAGCTGCCGTGACTGCGACTGCGCTTGGGAGTCGGGTTGAGCGAGCTTATGATGTGGGGGTGGCGGGGCTTCACAGGCTGCTGGACCAAAAGGAGCGGATTCTTGGCGCAAATGTATTGATTGTGCTGGCTGGAATGGAGGGTGCACTTGCGAGCGTGGTCGGAGGATTGGTCGATCGGCCCGTGATTGCGGTTCCTACCAGCGTTGGCTACGGCGCGAGCTTCGGCGGGCTGGCGGCGCTGTTGGCTATGCTCAATTCATGTGCGGCCGGGGTGAGCGTGGTCAACATAGACAACGGATTCGGCGCAGGATATCTGGCCCATATGATCAATTCCCCTCATAAAATATAACACCAAAGCATACGACCAGCATAGATTGGAGCGAATTGATGCGTATTGCGTATTTTGACTGCTTTGCAGGAATCAGCGGGGATATGACGCTGGGAGCGCTCGTAGATGCGGGGGCGGATTTCGAACTTCTCAAAGGCGAGTTGGATAAACTACACATCCACGATTTCGACCTCGAACGAGAAAGAGTCACCAAGCGGGGAATATCGGCGTGCGATATAACCGTCCACACCCATCATCACCGCCACGATCATCACCACGGCCACGAGCATTCACATTCACACGGTCGGTCGTTCACGGACATCGAGCATATTATCTCGCACAGCGATCTTTCGGACAGGGTCAAACGTAATGCGATTGCGGTTTTTACTCTGCTCGGCGAGGCTGAAGCAAAAATCCACGGCACGACTATCGACAAGATACATTTTCATGAAGTCGGCGCGGTGGATGCGATTGTGGATATTGTCGGAGCTTGTGTTTGTCTGGAACTGCTGGGCATAGATAAGATATATTGCAGCCCTATCCCGACGTTTACCGGCATGGTGGAGATCGCCCACGGCACATTTCCCCTGCCCGCTCCCGCCACTTTGGAGATATTGAAAGACAAGCCGTGGCGAGAGCTTGGCGTTGAGGGGGAAATCGTCACTCCGACGGGAGCAGCAATCGTCTCTGCACTGGCCGAGAGTTTTGCAGCTATGCCCGCAATGAGCATAGAATCGACAGGATATGGCTCCGGTAAAAATGATTTCGGGCTGCCGAATGTGTTGAGAGTCGTTGTGGGAGAAGCTGTGGCTGAGCCGTTGTCGGCTGCAGACGCTGCCATTATTGAGACCAATATCGACGACTTAAGCCCGCAGATATACGAAGTTGTGATGGAGAGGCTGTTTGAAGCGGGGGCGTTGGATGTGTATCTGACCCCGATACAGATGAAAAAGAGTCGGCCCGCCACCCTGCTCTCCGTCATTTGCGAGCCTGTGCAAATTGACGCGCTCAGTCAAATTATCTTCGAGGAAACCACCTCAATCGGTCTGCGCATCGATGAGCGCAAAAGAATATGCCTCAACCGAGAGATTGAGACCGCGAAAACCAAATACGGCCCGATCAGGTTAAAGATTGCGCGTATGGGCGGCGAAGTGTTGAATGTCCAGCCTGAATACGAGGATTGCAGGGCTGCGGCGGCTAAATTCAATGTGCCGATAAAGTGCGTGAATGACGCCGCATTGGTATCATTCTACAATAACTGATCCGGCGGCCTGTAGATTCTGAGGTTAATCATGAAGTATGCGTGGAATGCGTTCGTTATTGGGCTAATTATGCTGACAGCTTCGACTGGGGAGGGCAATCCAATGGTCAAAAAAGCCATCAACACGCCGGCAGCCTCCGAAAAGGCGGGCCAGCGTCCTTATGAGATGGCCGGCCGCGAGGATATCCGCACACCTCTGGTGGATTTTCAGGACATCAACGGGTGGACGGTGGAGTGTTACGACGATGCCGATGCGGAGTTCGTGCTGAGCCGTGAACAGAAGATGTGGAAGGAGTTCACCGGCAAGCTCACCTACACTGGTAAAAAAGACAGCAGCACTGTTATCCTTCGACCACCTCAACCGATCCCTGTCGATACATTTGACTGCATAAATATGTGGCTGCATGGCAACGTGTGGGATTGGGCTCCGGAGCCAGGCTCACCTTTTGTCGTCGTATCTGCTATCGTGGTCGACTCGAATGGCAAAGAACAAGCCCTCGCCCACTGCAAGATGCGCTGGAAGGAATGGTGGCTGGCGCATACGAAACTTGACAAACCGCTGAAGTCGATGAAGCTCAGCGGGATAAAAATTGAGGGAATCAACAATCCGGAGCCTCGCTCGATCTATTTTGGCGGGCTTTATACTTATACGGAGAAACTTGAGCCGCTGGTGTTCCAACCACGACCGTCGCGAAACCTTACTTTGCTGCCCGGGCAGGATCAGGGGCTAAATGGAACCGGCGATGGAAAGCTGCCTTTCCCGACTCGTGAGCAAACTATCCTGCCTACCAACTATGTTAAGGATTATCGCTGCATCCTGAACATGACTGTTGAAGGTTCTTATGAATTCTTATACAAGGGCAGGGATGCGGAGATTAAATATGCCTATAAGCCAGTCGATGGGAAACTCGACGAAATAGTTGTGTTTATCAATGGAAAACGATTTGGCAAGCCTTTTAGCCTGGGCGGGGTGGAGCTTGATGGGGCGTTAGCCACCGGGAAGCTGACCGAAGCAAAAATTGACGGAGATAGTCTGCGAGTGGTCTTTGAGCTGGTGCAAAACAGGCGACCCGCTCGAGTAGAATATGTGCTGAGGCTGTGGCAAAAATCGTTGGTGATGGATGTTATTTGTCGAGGAGGCCGAGCGACGGGATTGTTGTTTGGCGAGATTGAAGGCGCGGCGAAGCCCCGCTTGATCCCAGTGCCGTATCTCAGCTTCGATTGGCAAAGGAAGCCGCAGGTTTTATGCTCCGGTGAGCCTGATGAGCCGGTTTTTGCGTCTGTGTGGGCGGACTGGTATCGCTCGAATGGCTCTGGGCTTTTTGAGGAGCATTGGATAAAAGAAAACTCAGCCAAGATCAACGGCGGGGTGAGATATAACGCCAAGACCGACGGCAGAAGAAACGATATGTATGAGCGCGTTTTCTTGACAGTCTCCCCTGTTTTTGAAGAGGTCTTGCCGACCATTGCAAATCCTCCAAGTCCGCGAGGCAAAGTCGCGGGTGAGCGGCTTTGGCAGGAAAGCTGGGGCCCGGGAGACTATGCCACAGAGATGGAACGCAGTCGCAAATTGCGATCATACGGAATTGATATGATGACGCAGTGCAATCACGAGATCAGTTGGCGCGACGAAGGGGAGAGCTTTACAATGCGCACGAAGGCCGCGCCGGGCAAGGGGGGAGACAAGGCTCTGCAGGACTATGTCGCACATCAAAAATCTTTGGGCTGGCTGTCGGGATTGTATACAAACTATTGCGATATGGCCCCGGTTAATGAAAACTGGACGGAGGATATGCCGCAGTTTACCCCAGAGGGCAACTGGAGACCGGCCTGGCCGCGCAATTATGCCTTGAAGCCCTCGCGGGCGGTGGAAATGGACGCCAAATATGCGCCGCTGATAAAGAAAAAATACAAGTCGACCGCGGCCTACACGGATGTTCATACCGCTGTTCCGCCCTGGAACTACTGCGACTACGATGCGCGAGTGCCAGGCGCCGGCACATTCGCCGCGACGTTTTATGCGTATGGGGAGCTGCTGCTTAACGATCAAAAAGTGTATGGGCCGATTTGGTCCGAAGGAGCCTACCATTGGATGTATGCGGGGTTGGCGTCCGGCAACTATGGGCTGGCTTATGACGACACCAACTTCTCCAAAGAGCCTCTCAATGTAGTGTTCGATTTGCTGAAGATACACCCACTGGAATGCGATATTGGTATGCCGTGGATGGGCCAATTCTTCAGAGAGCCAGGCTGGGAGAAGCCGGAAGTCATAGAGGCTAGCGTCGATCATTTCCTGGCGGCGACGATCGCTTACGGGCATATCGGCTATCTGGTTGAGGAATTCCACGGCATCGAGAAGGCCTGCCGATCATACTATATGATGCAGCAGTTACAGAAACGATACGCGATGCAAAGTGTGTCCACAATCGAGTATGCGGATGCGGCAGGCAATATGATGACGCCGTCGCAGGCGATTGCTACGGATGCTTTGAAACTGTCGCGCCTGCGTGTGCTCTATCGCAACGGGCTGGAGATATTTGTTAACGGCTCGGATAGCGTATGGAAAGTTGACGGATACGAACTGCCGCGATGGGGTTGGCTCGCCAGGAGCAAAAAAGGCGATTTTCTCGAGTATAGCGCACTTTTGGGTGGGCGCCGAGTGGATTATGTGAAATCCCCTGAGTACGAATATCTGGACGCCCGCGGGAATCACGCCGCCATCGGCGGCATCTCCACTAAAGGTGCGGTTGCGGTCAGGAGAAAATCAGAGGGGGTCGAGATAATTGATATCCTTGGCAATGAGGAGATCGCCGTCGAAGCGAAAGCTCAGAAATGTACTGCTTACGATGAGGACGGCAAGAGCCTGGGGCCTGTGCAAGTCAAACAAGAGGGGCCGAAAACGATTTTCACTGCTGTGAAGGGCGCTCGAAAGTATGTGATGGATATCTCGACGGCGCCTTGATCGTCTTCCGCCGAAAAAGTAATGCAGCTTGCCCCTCCCTGTGTCCGGGGAGGGGTAGAGATATGTATTTACGGCAGCGACCTCTGCACGCTCTCCTCAATCTTCTCGTAAACTCTGCCCATAGCCGCGCTCCAATAGAGATTGCGGTTACAGAGGAGTCCCCAGACAGGCTCACTGATCTATAAACCCAGCCGCATCAAGAACATAAGTCGCAAGGCAAAGCTCATTTGGCCAACTCCAGCACGAGCAGCTCCATTATCATTCGAGGCTCCTGGATTCCGCCTTCGATGCCTTTCAGCATTGCATCGGCCCTTGCTATCGCATCGAAGCCCCGTATCAGTTGCTCTTGTGATAACCGCGACGCCGAGGCTTGGATGCGCCTCTCTTGCCAAGCCTGCCTGCTAAGAACATCGAGCAAATTGGGGTTGGATGGCAGAAGAGCTTGCAACTCCGCAGGGACCGACCCCTTATTGAAATTTCGAACACCTCGTCCAGAAAGCATCTTATACTGCCACATCAACCTGAAAGTGCGAGCCAGGTTGGCGAGGACCTTTGGTGCGTCCGCAGCCGACTGATCGCCCGCGTCAAATAATTCGTTGAGATAGCGCATAGCCTCGGCTGGCTTATGCGCCCCGACCGCGTCGACCATTTTGAATACTTTCTCTTCGGGGGTTTCGCTGGTCACAAATGCAACGTCGGAGGGTTTGATGGCCGTAGAATCGCCAGCGTAGTTTATCAGCTTTGCAGCTTCGGAAGTGAGAAGTAGATGATCGGAACCGACCCTCTGCAGGAAATCCGACAGCGCCCTCGGATCAATTTTCTTTCCGGCATCGCTAAACAGAGATTGCGCAAACTGGCGGGCGGCGGTGGTCTTGGCGGCACCTTTTTCCTGGCCGGTTTTTATCACCTCACCGATTTTGCGAATCACCCTGGATACATCCGCCACAACCTCACTGCCCTTGCGCGGCTTGCCGTCTTTTATTTCCGCCGCAGGGGTCACCAGGATCAAACAGCCTGCATTCGGGGTTTGAGGGAGCAGTGAAGCGAGCTTTTTTTGCTCGGATTCATCCATTCTATTGGCATATTTTACAAGCACTACCCTGCGAGGCGATGAAAAAGGAGGAATGCCAAGCCCGGCCATAATGCGGTCCGCGGCAGCAGTGTCTCCCTCCATCCTCTCCAGATCGAAATCGGCAAAATCAGGGTCTATTAGTTCGGCCAAGAGCGCTTCAAGCTTGCGCTGCTTGCTAAAATCGTCATCCCCGGTTAGCAGATAGGCTCTCGTTTGTTTGGAGGTTTTTGCTGCTGGACTCATCGCATGCGAATTATCGCACGTTGCACACCGAATTGGCAACCCCATCAATATGCAAGTG
>JAAYKG010000094.1 GCA_012522555.1 Armatimonadota bacterium | reverse complement strand
TCCGGAATTTGGGTTGAATCGTGTTGTTGATGCCCAGGAATGTGCTCGCAATGCCCGTCATCGTGACTTTCACGTTGACCGTGGGGGTATTGATCGCCACCACCCCTGCAGCAAGCCCGCCATAGCTGACCCTGATCCCCACCAGCGGTGTGCCGGAGTTCACCGTGCCGTCAAGTCTTGCCGAACCATCATCTATATAAAAATACTTTTCGACGGTGTCGACGAATGTTACCTTGCCATAGGTTCGGATGAGCAGGCCGATGTTGTTAGGCCCTCTCCCGTCGGCGACTCCTGGGGTATATTGATTGAGCGCCGCTCCCCCGATCGCATTAGCTGATAGATACAACGGCGCAGGCACATTATCCGCCATTGCCGAGCCAGCTATAAGCAGGCCGATAACTACCGCGGTGATAATTGCTGATCTCATATTCTACCTTTCACCTAAACGCCCGGCTGTGTCGCAGTCAGATAAGAGTCTCAAAAGACGACAAACAACACAGGCACGCTGTCCTTAATTGTTTTATACCTCATTATAGTTCGTTTGGCAAGTGGTTTTGGCGTTTCCCACAAATCTGATGGTTGAGATTAGAATATGAGCATGCTAATATACTCAAAATTATTAGACAGAGGTCGGCGGATTGAGACTTAGAGATATCACAGTTCGAGCGCGGGTTCTGCAGGCGGTGCGAGACGCGCGCATAACAGACATCCACACGCATCTGTTCAGCAGCAACTTCGAATCGCTGACGCTTCGAGGAATCGATGATTTGCTGACCTATCATTATCTTGTCGCCGAAACCGTGCGCTGGGGGGTGACGACGCCGGAAGGGTTCTGGAAGCGATCCAAAAGGGAGCAAGCAGATCTGGTCTGGAAGACTCTTTTCATCGACCATTCACCTGTCAGCGAAGCGGCCAAGGGGGTGTTGACCGTGCTGAATCGATTTGGGCTGGATACCTCGTCTCGCAATCTCGATTCATATCGCGAGTTTTTTGATGGCCTCTCGGCGCAGGAACATACCGATCGGGTGTTTGAGTTGGCAGCCGTCGACAACCTCGTGATGACTTACGATCCGTTCAATGAAGTCGAACGCAAAACATGGCAGCAACACCCGAAGCTCGATGCGCGATTCAAACCAGCGCTGAGATTGGATGCGATGCTAAACGAATGGGAATCCACCGAGGATTATATGCGGTTTTGGGGATATGATGTCAACGACTATGTTGACATCAAGACTTGCAGAGAGGTCAGGCGTTTTCTTGAGGAGTGGATAGACTGCATGGATCCTGTGTATATCGCCTCTTCTTTGCCTTCCGACTTCGCATTTCCGGATGCTTCGGCGCGATCACGCTTGATCTCGGAATGTGTGCTGCCGATAGCCGAGGAACGGGGTCTGCCGGTGGCGTTTATGATAGGGGTGAAGCGCCGCGTCAATACTGCCCTGAAATCCGCAGGTGATTCAGCGGCAATCAGCGACCTGGCATCCGTGGAACGCCTGTGTCAGTTGTATCCGAGCAACAAGTTCTTGATCACTATGCTCGCCCGCGAAAACCAACACGGATTATGCGTTTTGTCGCGCAAATTTTCTAATCTTATGGTTTTCGGCTGCTGGTGGTTCCTCAACACCCCGTCCATGATCGAGGAAATCACCCACATGCGCCTCGATCTGCTGGGTTTCAGTATGATCCCGCAGCACTCCGACAGCCGTGTACTTGACCATCTCATATACAAATGGGAGCACTCTCGAGAGGTCATCGGAGAGGTGCTGGCACAACATTATGAAAAACTTGCAGCGACCGGGTGGACGGTATCCGATGAGGACATCCGCCGCGACGTTGCAGATCTGTTCGGAGGCAACTTCTGGTCTTTGGCAGGCAGGCAAGCGCAGTAGTTGGCAGTAAGAGACTACAACACCCTGATCCGACGCATCGAAGCGGCCGCATCTCTGCCCAATGCCAAAGTGGAGCAGATCGGCTCGTTCAACTCAGAGGGCCGGCGGTATCCGATGTATTGCGTGACAATCGGTGAGCATTCTTGGAGCCTTAAGAGCGTAATGATCGACGCCGGAATCCACGGCGACGAGCCTGCCGGAGTGGAGGCCGCGCTGAGTTTCGTCGAACAAAGCGCGGGCAACGAGTCACTTCTGACCCGATGCACATTCACTGTATTGCCCTGCAACAACCCAACCGGTTGGGAGTTGGACACGAGGGAAAATATCCGTGGCATAGACCTCAACAGGGAGTTCAACATTCTCAGGCCCGCCGCCGAAGCGAAGATAATAGCACAGGCGCTGACGGGTAAATGTTTTGATCTGGTCTTCGAGATGCACGAGGATGTTGATTCGCCGGGTTTCTATATGTATGAAATCGCCGACGATCCAGCGGCATATATCGGTGAGCGTATAATCGAAGCGGCAAAAGCAGCGGGATATCCGATCAATCTGGCCGACTGCATCGAGGGTGCGCCTGCCAAAGGCGGCTTGATTCGACCTGCAATAGTTAAGTTTCGAAAGACCCGTCTGCCACTGGCAATCCATGCCTGGCGCACCTGCGGCGGCCACGTAATTACGTTGGAGCCTCCCGCCTCACGCTTGTCCTTGGCCCAGCGCGTCGATATCCAGCTTATGGGGCTTGCGATTGCGATCGATTCTTTATCAGCAGCGGGATAAATATTAACAGGTTGCCGAATAACAGCGCCACGCTCGTCCAAAGCGCGCTGCGCATGCCGATGTGGTCCGCCGCCTGGCCGATTGCAGGGGGGAATATCGCAGCCCCAACGGCTCCTGCTGATACCACTACTGCCAGCACCGATCCGGATTGCCTCGGGTGGAGAGCGCTCGCTCGGCTGACAATAGTCGGCCAGCCCGGCCCAAGCGCGAACCCAAGCATTACAACAGACACCATCGCGACTGCGCTTGAATGGGTTATCAGCAGCGTAACCTGAAATATAATAGCCAGCGCGTGCGCCAGGCACACGATGGCATAATCCGACATAAACCGCGCTGTCCAGACCGCGAAATACCTTCCGGCCCCTATTCCCGTCCAGAAAAGAGCCACCGTGGCTGCCGCCATCGGGGCGCTGGCGGCAAGATCGTCCTTGAAATACCTTGCGAGCCAGCTCGATTGACCACTCTCAGCGGCAACGTAAAGCAACACCCCTAAGGAAAGCGTCAATACCGCCCGGTCGTTAAGAAGAGACTTCCATTCGCCGTGATGAGTTTCGCCAACCGGGCGTTCCTCTCGCTTGCTCAACGCCGAGGCCACTGCTACCGCGGCCACAACACAAGCGAGCGCTGTTATGATGAAGGCCCATCGCCAGTAGTCTATATCGACCGCTATCAGCCACGTCACCAAAACAGGCCCCGCCACCGCTCCGATCGCGAAAAACACCTGGGCATAGTTCATTATGGAGGTACGTTTGTGCGCACTGGTTACATCGGCGATGATCCCCATCGCGATAGCCTCGGCGAATCCTCCGCCCGCCCCCATAACGATGGACATAATCACCGCGGCTGGATAGGTGGTGACGCGCGCAAAACCGAGGCTGCCGATGCTCATCAGAACGCAGCCGACCAATAGCACAGGCAGCTTGCCGATTTTGTCGGAATAGCGCCCGCCGAGCAGCACCGCAACGATAAACCCGATCATCGATACCCGAAACAGCCATCCGATCAGGGTATCGGAATCTCCGCATATAGGGCTGATCTGATTCACCGCTGCAGCAAAGATAGTGCAGATCAGCGCATAGGAAAATAATCCGCCAACCGCTGAAACAACCGCGAGCCTGCGATAGCCAGCAGACAGTTTTAATGCCGAATCGTTCAATTATTTTGTTCTAACTCGCTACCCACCGCCTGATTGAGCCAGGCTTATTTATCATCGACAACAGCGAAAACATCGACTTCACACGAAATATAAAGCTTTCCGTCGGCAGAGCAAGCGACATTATCCACATTCTTCTCCGTCTCGAGATAGACCGAGCATTTTGCCGTTCGCATATCGATCTTCGCTATTGATGCCTTCGATGGATAGTATGCCACGCCGTCTTTGGTCTGCCCCACACTCCGTCCTGA
The DNA here is from genome assembly GCA_012522555.1 of Armatimonadota bacterium. GTDB lineage: Bacteria > Armatimonadota > UBA5829 > UBA5829 > UBA5829 > DTKD01. Next base: position 4,417 of record JAAYKG010000094.1, on the reverse strand, counting down.
TCTTACAGGCGCATTCGAGGGTTCGAGAAACTCCCGTTTCACCGTATCGAACAATTTTATATTACCGTCAACCGAAATCAGCGCTCGCTTGGAACCGGGATCGTAGGCAAGCACCTGAACGGAGGTGTTGCCGGTAAACTCGTGTTGGAAGATGGTTTTTTTGGTAGAAGGATCGACTACTCCGAACCTTGAAGATTCCCCTTTCTTTATGGGCAGTCCGTTGCCGGCGAGGCTGGAACCGACATATATAAGTCCGTCATCGCCGGGGATTGCGCCGTAGATGGCCTGCTCCCCGAGCGGATTTTCGATGAGTATATAATCTCCGGTTTTGGGGTCGGTGACTGAGACCGCCCCGCCATAGGTTCCGTACTTCGCCAACCAGCCGGTATATATTTTGCCATCAGAACCAAGTGCGGCACCGCTCTCCGGTCTGATGTAGCCGCGTGATGTGCCAAGCTCACAAATCGTTCGCGGATTTTTGTGATTAACCTGATCCCACGGCTGAGATGGGTCATATTCTATAGTCTCGCCGCGCGCATAAGACACCGCGTAGACTTTGTTGTCCGAAAAAGCGACGTCATAGACCTCTCCACCGGCATCGCTCACAGTGCTGGTGTTGACGTATTTTTTGGTTTCAGGATCCATCCACCACAAAGTCTGGCCGAATGTGGGGCCGCCCCAGAGTTTGCCATCCGGCGCGACTCTTAAAAACATGCTCATGCGAGGCGCGGATTCGACAGGGATGGGCCGAAGTTCGGCTTTGTCCGAGCCGGGTTTAATAACGATGTAGTCCTGCCCCCGCAGCCCCAACGCCCAGCCCTTGCTCGTAATATGCCTGATCCCAGCTCGATAGGTGTAGACGTCGGGCACGAGTTTGAGGGCTTTGTCACCTTTTTTATAACTGTATAGCGAAGAGCCTTGCTGCATATAGGCTACATCAGGGGTGGTCGTCTGCGCGAACTGCCACACACCCTTATCCGCAGGCGGAGTAGGAAACGGGATTGGTTTGACTTCTTCGAGGGTTTTGCCGTCGAAAACCTGTCTACCGGTGACGAAATAACCATCAAACGTCGTCCCAAAGACTCCATTGGATATGGCGGCAGGAGCGGGGTCGAACTTTTTGGTTTTCGGGTCGAATATCAAAGCCATAGGCTTCTCTGTGATAAAATGGCACAGCACGCGCCCATCCGGCAATTCGTGAACGTTTCTGAGATATAGATTCGGGGGCGCGGGGGATCCGAGATCCTCTATCGAATAATCGTTCAGGTCGAGCGCCCCGAGTTTGCCGCGCGGATAGGTTCCACCATAGACTCTTCCATCATTACCCAAAGCGAGGTTCCAGATATACGTCTCTCCGACGAAATCGCTCACTTTGACAAACTCCATCTTGTTGAGGTCAAAGACCATAAAGACGCCATCGTAAAACGTGGCCACAATGAGCCGATCCCCGGGAACCTCCTTGAGCGCCCACGACCCCGACCCAGCGGGTGCGCGGTAGGCTTTGCCGGTATCATTCTCGAAGTCGACGAATAGCAACTCAGAGTTTGAAGTTTCATTCATATCCGAAAGCACGAACATATCGCGGCCGCTGGCGCGATCCTTGACCACCGCCGTTGCGAGTATATTTTTCGCCCTGCAGGGTTGGCCGAGAGGTTGCAGCCTGGCTGCGCTGACGCCGCCGACGATAGATATAATCATCGTTCCAGTAAGGAGCATAATAACAGTCTTCCCCCAGATCATTTCGTCCTCCAGTCTTTGACAACCTATGGTAACTGATACAAGCTCGTGGTGCAACACAAATAATCCATCCTAAGGGTTTGACTTTTGTGGGAGTTGCCATATAATATAGTGCTCGCCCGGGACAGCTCTGGGCGAGCACGTGTCAATAATTGCGATGAAAGGAAGGGAGGCGATCGACGTGGGTGAAGAAACTACGGCATTGATTGACGCTTCCGTTTCCTGCGAAACGACAATCGAATACGACAACCGGATAGAGGACGAAGTCGAAGTCGAACCCGATGAAGAAGAACACGAGGATATATATACTCGAACAAATTGGGGAGAAATCGAGCACCAGTTCGCACGGTATGAGCGTAACTATAGAGCTCGCAGGATACGGGAGCTGACACTGGCTCCTTACAGAAAAAAAAGGACGACACACAAAGAAGACAGCGCCGCTGCCGAAGCGGCTGTTTAGTCTGTCGTTGATCGTTAGCTGCGTAGTGCGGCTATTGTTTAGACGCCGGGCCGCTGCACTTTATTTAGAGTGGAGCGGCCGACGCGCTTTTGGCGCCGCTTTTTATTTTTTCTTCTTCGCTTTTCTGACCGGTTCCGGCGATCCTACATCGAATTGCTGCTCGGATGCTCCGCCCTTTTTGCCGGCCATCTTCGCGCCAGCAGATTTAGGTTTCTTTGTGTTGCTTCTCTTATTAGCCATATCCCCTGCTCCGTGTGCAAAGTAGAGATGTAGTGTTGTACCCAGGCCTGGCGCACGTAAAACAGCTCAAGGCTCTATGCCTATCAGAAGAAGCGGCACAGCCGGAACTCCGCGCCCTTGACGAATCACGTTATAAAACTCCCCTTCAAAATAGGGAACGCCACTACTCATCTCACGTTGCAAAGATTTCATCGGCATTATTTCAATACCAACATCTATCTGGCCACCGACATAGAAGGCCAGATGCTTAACAAAGAGGTCGTAAGCCACAAACGCGTATTTGCCAAACTGCACTTCGAGCGCAATCCTGTCCTTTACAAAATCCGTTTGGTTGTAGCTGAAAATAGGTTCACTGCCGGCTTGTTCAATAAGCCGTTTTTGTTCTTCTGGAGGCATCGCCAGCGTTCGCCTTATTATCTTTTCATCCTTAGTAATCCAATAACTCACCCGGCTTTCTTCCCATCCAGCTTGTCGTAATAGAACGCAAAAAGCTGAGTTCATTGCTACAGGACTGTAAAGCATTTTGCCAACCATATTGCGTTCTTTGGATTCTTTCGTTTTGCAAGCTTCGGCATCAACTGCTTCTATCACATTGAGCATCTCCTCGTAGAGAAGTTTTTTGTGAACGAGCAGATACTCTTTCCCATTTAGATGGGAGTATATCTCTACGATCTTCACTTGGATTCTTCTCCTGGAATTATTAAAGATGCCTGCGTGGTATCCCACGGCGATTTGGCAAGTCGATTATGGGTGGAAACAGGATCAAACACAGGCTGACCCATTGGCCGTGTCTTTAGTGTGCCCTCCATTTCACGGCGTATTCTGTCTTGTGCAAGAGTCACGTAGTCAGAAAACACTTCTGCGCCTGCGCCCCGACGGTTGTGTTTTATGGCAGCGATAATGCTAGTCCCAGAACCTAAAAATGGGTCGAACACCCAATCATTCTCATTGGTCAAAGACAGAACTAACCTCTCGATCAATTCCACTGGAAATTGACAGGGATGTTGTGTCTTTTCCACGTGATTACTCTTCACGTTAGGTATTATCCATAGATCCCCAGGGTTTTTACCCAACGGATTGCAGGAATACTGACCGGCATTAGGGCCTTTGAAATGCTTTTTGCCTGGGTACTTCTGTGGAACTCTTACCGGGTCCAAATTAAAAACGTAATCGTCACTTTTGGTGTACCACACGATTGCCTCATAGCGCCCAGAGAATCGACGGGCGCAGTGAAGACCGTGCTCAAAATGCCAAATTATACGATTGCGCAACTTAAGCCCTTGTGAGACGAAAACAGGATACAGTAAAGAGTCTAGCGGAACGACACACCCGTCTTTCACATAGTTTCCAACTTGCCAGCACAAACTACCTGTGTTCTTGAGTACGCGCACACAGTGCTCAATCACCTCAGCCTGTTGGGCTACGTAATCGTCAAGGCCCGTACGGCGCTCGTACTCCTTGCCTATATTATATGGTGGCGAGGTAACAACAAGTTGCATGGTTTCGTCCGGACAATCCCGCAAAAAGTCAAGACAATCACCTTGAAAAAGCACTATCCTTTGTTCATCCAGGGGATATCTAGGCTCGTCTGATACAAGAGGTAAAGAGGTTTGCATCTCGCTTTTCCATCCGTATTTATATGTGTCTCATTTTATATCCGCCACAAGCTATTAGTCAAGCTCTCTGTGCCAACGCACGTAAAACGGGCGAGGTTGGGTATGTATCTATTGATGTTTGGTTGTGGCGTCATCATTCGGCCATTTACGATATGTTTACGGAACATTGTGGCCGTTGTGGGCGTCTTTCAGCTATCCGATCGACCTCGAGGGTGTTGCTATGCGAACCATCATTGCGATAGTTGTGTTGCTGGCTTTATCAGCGGCTGGATTTGCTGCAAAGGTAACGGTTGACCCGAATGTTCCCGGCGCTTCGCCTGCTGTTGAGAAACCGGATGATGTCGACGCTCGGCTGGCGGAAAAG
>JAAYKG010000093.1 GCA_012522555.1 Armatimonadota bacterium | reverse complement strand
AGGCAGCGCTTTGGTCATAGCCGGCATGGAACATATCGACCCCGTCGACGTTCATAGCGGGGATGCGATCACAGTCTTCCCAGTGCAGACTTTAGCTCAATCGACGATCGACGAGCTACATCGCCTATCGCTTTCGGTCGCAGAAATCTTTGATGTTGTCGGAGAAATGTGCATTAGGTATGCTTTGGATCCACAATCCGGGGATGTGGTCGTTATCAGTGCGCAGGCAGGCACCACTCGATTCCCGGCTCTCGCTGCCAAAGCGACCGGATTCCCGTTATCCCGTGTTGTACCTGCATTAGCCGTCGGCGCGACTCTCGATGAGATACCTGAGGCAGGCGCATTCAAAGCTGGCCAGAATCATTGTATGGTTCGGTTACCCCGTTTCGATTTCGCTAAGTTCGCCGGGGCAGATGATACTCTTGGCGCTTCGATGAAATCGGTTGGAGAGGTGGTCTCGTTCGGCCGCACTTTCAACGAAGCCCTGCAAAAGGGCATAAGATCCCTTGAAACAGGTCGGTGGGGCCTCGGCTCCGATGGGTGTGATTCCCAGCAGGCTCGCTCCGACATAGATTTGATTAGGCAGAAATTGGCCCAACCGAACCCCGGTCGCCTGTTCTATGCCCGTTATGCGCTGGAAGTCGGGTTGTCTGAATCGGAGATATGTAGCCGAAGCAAGATCGACCAGTGGTTCGTAAGCAAAATTGCTGAATTGGTTCAGTTCGAACAAAAGTTTGTCGATCAATCCCTGGTTAGCGTTTCATCTGCCACTATTCACGAAGCCAAAAAACTGGGCTACTCAGATGAGCAGTTGGCGTTTCTTCTTGAGACCACGCAGGATCAGGTTCGGCAGAGGAGAAAGGTATTAGGTATCAAGCCGGCGTTTCGTGCGGTAGATGGCGGGCAGAGTTTCTACTCAACCTACGCTGAGACGACAAGCGTACCGATTGCCGAACAGGCGAACAGAATATTGATCCTGGCGGGAGGTCCTAATAGAGTGGGGCAGGGTTCGCCGTTTGACTATTGCTGTGCGCATTCATCTTATGCAGTACATGATGCGGGCTTGGAAAGTGTTATCATCAACTGCAACCCTCAGTCCATCACCACCAGCCGAGATGCTGCCGACGCGCTTTTTATCGAGCCATTGACAACCGAGGATGTATTAGAGGTCATCGATCACGTCTCGCCGGGAGGTGTGATAGCGCAAATGGGGGGGCGGAGCGCGCTGGAGCTTGGCAGAGCCATTGAGGCCGCGGGGGTATCCATACTAGGCGCTTGTGCTGCTGATGTAGATCGCGCTCTATCTTTTGATTCATATAACTCCCTCATAGAGGAGCTGCAGTTGAATCAGACAAGCCGCGCCTTAGTGACTGATATTCAACAAGCGCTCGCTTGTGCATCTGAAATTGCCTATCCTTTGCTTGTGAGTTCGATAGGGCGTCATAAACCGACTGAGATCATATACGATGCCGATGATTTGATAGAATATTGCCAATCCGCTCCTCAGATCTCGTGCGACACCCCTGTCTTGATGGCGCACTTTTTAGAAGATGCAGTAGGGGTCGATGTTGATGTTGTGTGTGATGGTCAGCGGTCTCTGGTGTGTGGGGTGATGCAGCGGATCGAGCAGGCCGGCATCCATTACGGTGACAGCGCTTCCTCGCTTCCGCCGTACAATCTGTCGGAGCAGATCATCAATGAGGTTACAAGGCAGTCTCGGATGCTGGCGCTCGGGCTTAAAATCCGCGGCCTGGTTAACATTCACTTTGCGATCAGAGATGAGCAGATTTATGTGCTGGAAGTTAGCCCCGCTGCGTCACTCACAATCCCATTCGTTTCAAAGGCAACCGGAGTCGACTGGGTTGGTATCGCGACCAGAATTGCAATGGGCAGAACTCTGGACGAGCAGGGGATCACCACGGAGATCATTCCAAGCCACGTTTCGGTTAAGGAGACGGTGTTTCCGTTCGCTCGTTTTGCTGGTGTGGATGTTGTCTTGGGGCCTGAGATGAAATCGACCGGTTCGGTGATGGCTGTGGATGTGGATTTTGGCCATGCGTATCTCAAATCCGAAGTTGGCGCCGGACAAATATTGCCGAAAACGGGCACCGTATTTATCAGCGTCGCTCATCCGGATAAGACGGAGATTGGCGAAGTTGCTAAGGCTCTGAGTGATATGGGATTCACGATAGCTGCAACTCGCGGCACCGCCGAAAGCATAAAAAAAGCTGGCGTGTCGGTTAAAGTAGTGTCGAAAATAGGTGAGGGGCGGCCTGATGCAGTTGATCTTGTCAAGAACGACGAGATCGCGCTCATCCTCAATACCCCCAGCGGCAAGAGGCCTCGCAAGCACGAGGTCACTATTCGGAGTGCTGTGGTTGCGTGTGGAATTCCGATTATCACTACTTTAGCTGGGGCGAGGGCCACAATACGCGGCCTTGAGGCTTCGATCGATAACGACAAATGCGTGCGCAGTATACAGGACTACGCTCAGAAATAAAACGTTCAGACAGAACCGTGTCGATCCTCCAAATATGGTTTGGCGTAGATTTTTGGAGGCGTAATTGCCTGGTGGATTTTATGTATGGTCGCGCTTACGATAATGGACATTACAAGTGAAAACGCCGAGACCGCTGCGATGGCGTAATGGTGCAGCCAAACCGCCGCGATTGTGACGAATGCGTTCACAGTCCAGCACAGTCGCGTTAGTGTAAGTATGAACTTAACTTTGTCTCTGACACCCCGCGGGTCAAACCCAATCATATCCACCCGACGTATCCTCGCGGCAGCTATCCTTGAGAGTTGATACGTTATTCTAATTCCATATTATGACACATGAAACTACATATCTTTAACCTTTCTGCCTTGTCTGACTGAGCCAGTCGTGATATCAGGGCCAACTCTCAAATAAACAGTGTGTGGAAAGCCAGCGTCGAGAGTGCGGTTTTTTCACTTTCGTCCGCACCCTAACCCTCTCCCCCAGGAGAGGGGACTCCAGCTACTCCCTCTCCCTCGAGGGAGAGGGCAGGGGTGAGGGGGTAGCTTTTTTAAGTGCGCTTGCCCTCATTATGATACCGAGACCGCGTGAAATCCTTGGATGGAAGTGTTATCATGTCTTTGGAAAATACGCTGGAGGGTAAATATGGCAACATTCAAAACCGGCGACAAGGTGCGCGTGGTGGCTCGTGAAATTAAACCAGAGGACGAAAAGAGCGGCCTCTACTATGCATATTTCGGAGGATTGACTGGTTCCGTGGACGCGATCTATGACGACGGATCAGTATGCGTGGATGTCGATTTGGGGTCACTCAGCGAGGACGCGCGAGAACGTCACCTTGCTATGCAGGAAGCGGAGAAAAAACGCTGGCTGGATGGTTTGTCCGGCGAAGCCCGCGGGCGGCTCAATGCAGATCAAAAGCAATTGAGGCTCAGCTATAAAATCCTGACGTCTGAGAATGATCTCGAATCTTTCAAAGGCGGCAAGCCAACCGATGGAAAACGCGAGAAATCTTCTACAAGTGAGAATAAAGCCTCGTCAAAGACTACGGAGCCGCGTGCGGCTCCACATTCGGACGAGGGGAGCGCCGCTGAAAGTAAGCGAATGAGCGAGGATGATCTTACGAAAGCCGAAGAAGAATATCTCAAGTCTCTGAAAGGGGATTCATGATCTATTTAGCTTTCTAAGCCCCTTGTTCTTGCCTCGCTCCCCAATGCGATGCAAATCCCGCGCCTAGTACGGCGATGACCGAACTGTAGTTGATCCAGACCATGAGCAAAATCACGCCTCCCAATGGCCCATAAACGCTGGTATAAGAGGCATAGTTCACAACATAGAACGTGAATATCTGCTTTGCGGCTTCCCACAAAAGCCCACCAAATAAACCCCCTGCTAAAGCTGCCTTAAAAGATACCCTTGCATTCGGCAGGATTTTATATAACACAGTGAAAAGTGCTATCGAGGCGATTATAGCGACCAGGTGGCCGAGTATCGACCATAAGATAGAAAAAGAGGACAAATAGCTCGGGCTGATTTGGCGCATAATCCGCAGCAGGGCCGTTACGCCGAATGATACCGTTATCAAAACACCGACCAACACCAAAATTAACAAAGCCAGGCCACGCCGCTTCAGGTATCCCCGTCTCAAGGGCGCATCCCACACCAGATTGATCGCCTGTTCAAGAATCAGGGCAGCCGCCATTCCGGACCATACAAGCAAAAACAATCCAATCCCGGTAGCCGCATCTCTGCCATGGATGACATTTGCCACCATATCCATCGCGGTTGTCCCGATAACCACCTTGCCCAGAAAACGCGTCAGCATCTCTTCGGCATGCGCCGGAGAACGCAGCACATATCCCAAAACGCCAACCGCCACCAGCAACAAGGGAAACAACGACAAAAAAGAATAAAAACTCACCGCAGCAGCGAGCAAAGAGCCATTCCGACTGCTGAAACTCTGCCAGACCTCGCGCAAAAATGTTGTGGCGCTCCTAAATCTCATCAATTACCCAAGCTGCATACTCGGCACAATGTCTATTGTCCGTTGCCGACTACTCTAATCAGCGACGTAGCGTGATTCGCCCGATCGGGATAGTAGACCTTTATCGTAAACGTCAGGCCATCGGTCGCCAACGGCCCATCCAGCGCAATTGGCCCGATCTTAAAGTTGCCCTGTTTATCCGCCGACACGTTTTGCGACAGCACTTGCCCGGCCAGCTTGAGCATACCCGACAATCGGTTTGAGTATGTTACTTCCACCCGCACTGCGCTGTTCGCTTCGGCCAGCCCCTGCACGGTAATGACTCGTTTAATGATTGAGCCGTCTACTGGAGTTGTGATAGTGATTTTGTCTCCTGCAAGCGCAGTGGCAGGCTTTGGCTGGGTGGACGGCGCAGGTTTTACAGGTGGATCAGGTCTGACCGCAGGCAGTTTATCTGGTTGGGTGATTTGCGGAGATTTGGCTATTCCCAGCACAGCCGGAGACGTTCCGATCGCGGGCTTTGTATCTTGCGGGCCAGCAGCGACGGTGATTAAACGACTAGCTTGCACCGGCGGAGCGTGTGCACCATCTTTCCCAAGATATCCCACCAGCGGGGCGTTCCGAGCGACCTTGTCTTTCGGAACAGTGGCAATGCCGCGATATGTCCCCGCGGACATTTCCTTCATCTTGACCACCGAGATAAAGTCTTTCACGCCAAACGCCGCATTACAGCCTGGGGTGCCGACCATATCTACGGTGATTATATCCCCGGCTTTGACCGGCGACGGCGCGGAAAATGTTATTGAGGTAATTTTCGGGGTGGGCGGCGCCGCAAATACCCCCGACGCGAGCGAGAAACATACTGCTATAACGCAGATTAACATCCTTGAGTTCATGGCAATCCTCCTGGTTATTATTTATTTCTCTCTTGACAATAAAATTCCTGTCAATTACAATATTCTGGCACTCTAAAGGGTAGAGTGCTAACAGAGGAGCTTAGACGTGGATCCGGGTTTATTGTATCTCTGATCCACTGAAAAAACCAATCAGGAGGTGGACACAAGAATGATTAAGCCGTTGGCTGACAAGGTAGTTGTGGAGCCGCTGGAGGGCGAGGACAAAAGCCCGGGCGGTATCATCCTTCCAGACACTGCGAAGAAGAAGCCGCAGGAAGGCATCGTGATTGCAGTGGGACCAGGCAAGGTATTAGACAATGGTTCTCGTGCTGAAATGGCCGTCAAGAATGGCGACAAGGTGATCTTTGCCAAATACGGCGGCACCGAGGTTACGGTCGGAGGCAAGGAATATGTCATCCTCGACCAGGACTCAATTTACGCGATAGTTGAGTAGTCACTTTCCATTTGTTTGAATATCAACTCTAGACCGGAGGTTTCCGTATGGCAGCTAAGATAATAAAATTTGATGAAGAAGCTCGTCGCGCACTTGAGCGAGGGGCGACGATGGTCTCCGCGGCCGTCAAAGTTACCCTTGGCCCTAAGGGCAGAAACGTAGTTTTGGACAAAAAGTGGGGCAGCCCCACAATTACCAAGGACGGAGTCACCGTCGCCAAAGAGATCGAGCTTGAGGACGTATTCGAGAATATGGGCGCACAGCTCGTTCGCGAAGTCGCCTCCAAGACCAACGATGTGGCCGGAGACGGCACCACCACGGCTACGGTTCTCGCTGAGAGTATCGTTCGCGAGGGTCTGCGCTATGTGGCGGCGGGCGGCAATCCGATTGCAGTCAAGCGCGGTATCGAGAAGGCCGTTGAATTGGCCATTGACGAGATCAAGAAGCTCTCCATACCCGTTATGGGCAAGGACGAGGTCGCTCAGGTCGCCTCTATTGCCGGAAACGCCCCTGAAATCGGCGAGGTCATCGCTGACGCTATCGACAAGGTAGGCAAGGACGGCGTCATTACTGTTGAAGAGTCCAAGGGTACTGCTACCAGCCTCGAAGTAGTCGAAGGAATGCAGTTCGACAAGGGTTACATCAGCCCTTACTTCGTGACCGATGGCGAGAGAATGGAAGCGATTTTCGAGAATCCTGTCATCCTCATCTTCGAGAAGAAGATCTCAGCGGCGGCAGACCTTGTTCCGCTCCTGGAGAAAATCGCGCAGACCCGCAGGCCGATCGTCATTATCGCTGAGGACCTCGACGGCGACGCGCTGGCTACTTTGGTAGTGAACAAACTGCGCGGCACCCTGCAGGTTGTCGGCGTCAAGGCCCCGGGATTCGGCGATCGCCGAAAGGCTATGCTCGAGGACATCGCTATCCTCACCGGCGGCACATTCATCTCCGAGGACCTCGGAATCAAGCTCGAGAACGTTGACACTTCTATGCTCGGCCAGGCCGCAAAGGTCGTCGTCAGCAAGGAAGAGACCACGATCATCGAGGGCAAGGGCACTGCGGAGGCCGTTCAGGGCCGTATCGCACAGATTCGCGCTCAGATTGACACCACCGACTCCAACTACGATCGCGAGAAGCTTCAGGAGCGACTTGCCAAGCTTTCCGGCGGGGTTGCGGTGATCAAGGTCGGCGCAGCAACAGAGACAGAGCTTAAGGAAAAGAAGCACCGCTTCGAGGACGCCCTCAGCGCGACTCGTGCGGCTGTTGAAGAGGGTATCGTAGCCGGCGGCGGTGTTACGCTTATCAATATCATCGACAAGCTCGAGCACGTCAGCGACAACCCTGACGAGAATGTTGGCGCTGTCATCGTTCGCCGAGCGCTCGAAGAGCCTCTGCGACAAATCGCCGAGAACGCCGGCAAAGAAGGCAGCGTTGTCGTCGAGCACATCAAGAACCAGGAGAAGGGTATCGGCTACAACGCTCTGACTGACGAGTATTGCGACATGGTCGAAGCCGGAATCGTCGACCCTGTAAAGGTTACCCGCTCCGCGTTGGAGAACGCAGCCAGCATCGGCTCGCTGATTCTAACCACTGAGAGCATCGTTGCCGAGAAGCCGGAAGAGAAGCCGGCGGCTCCGCCTATGCCTGGTGGGGGAATGGGCGACTACGGTATGTAGTTGAACGCTGTCGCAGCGCAATGTGTTTTGTTGCTGTGATTTCTAGACGAGGAGGAGCTTCGGCTTCTCCTCGTTTTTATTGATGGGGTGACTTACTTCCGCTTCTTTTTGGGAAGAGCGTCTTTTATTTCTTCGGCCAATTCATAGACGAATGAGGTAAGGTCGCGATCCTGCTCTTTCAGATTTCGGATTTCAAGCAGGACAATGTCCTTCATCTGCTGTAGAATCTTGCTCTGGTTGCTGCGCAGATCTTGCAGTTCCTCGCGAAGATGGTCAATAGATTCAGCCAGCGTCCGATCCGCCATGTTTTTGGCTACGCGTTTGAGCGCTGCCGGATCGATAGCGGAGTCGTCCTGGAATCGAAGCAGTGAGGATTCGCTGATCAGCCTTCGCGCGATCCCATCCGGTCCCTGCACCATTATGGAATCGAGTTCGCCGCTGTCGATGAGCCTGTCTACCGCTTCCTTGGACAGCATAAGGCTATCGTGGGCGGATTCGCAGGTGATGGTGTAGTCTCCGATCCCTGCGCCGCCATCCACCTCAGGAAACAGCACCGGCTGAACCGATTCAGGTTCTTGTGGCGCGGGGGCATGCTCGGGTAGCCCGGCGTTCTTCCACTCCCGCCTCAATCTGGCTATGCCGACGGGCAGATCATCTTCGGCCTGTGAAATTGTGGGATCTAACTCATCAGTGCTCATATTCATGAATATATACCACTTCGCGCCGTTTCATGGCAATCCTTCAATAGCGGGTATTTATATGCTATACACAGCACAATCAATAACTCTGCGCCGCGTGGCACAAACTAGTGCAAAGAAGTAAGCCGAATTCGTTGACACTGCCTGGCTTGCGGCATATAATAATTGTAGATAGTGCGGTTTAAGAATCCATCATTATGGTCGTCACATTCGCACAATTAAGAGTAGTAAGTTATTTACCGCGCCGCTTGTGAACAATATCACGAAGTTTCCGGTGGCAGGCAGGCGCAGGCACATAAGACAGGCAACATACCTATGAATGCAGAGATTCTTGACGCGCCGGGTGGGCTGACGCTTAACGATGTCTGTGAGCGCCTATCGGGCGAGATTATATGCAGGGCGGAACTATGCGATCAGATTGTTACCAGCGCATGCGGTTGCGACCTAATGAGTGATGTTTTGGCGTTTACTCGTCCCGGATCGGTGCTGCTCACCGGTCTGACCAACTCCCAGGTCATCCGCACAGCGGAGATGCTTGACCTTAAAGCAGTGGTATTCGTCCGCAGTAAAAAACCCGATGAGCGCACCATAAAAATGGCCGAGTCTCTTCAAATTGTGCTCATTTTGTCGCCGTATCCACTTTATGAAAGTTGCGGAATACTATATAACGCAGGTTTGTCGGGCTGCCAGAGTCGCAATCAAGCAGTGGGAGCGTGAGATAAATGGAAGTCGGGGATGTGGACGCCGGCACCTCGCTTCACTATAGTTTTGAGGTGCAAGGCGGGGATTTCGGCAAGGCGGGTGACGCTTCGAGTAAAGTGAAGCGGATTCTGCAACAGATTGGGGCCGATCCGGAAATCGTGCGGCGGGTCGCTGTGGCCTGTTATGAGGCTGAGATGAACGTAGTTATCCATGCGCACCGCGGAACAGTGACTCTGGATGCCGATCTGAAATATATAACAATCACTATTGAGGATGTGGGGCCGGGAATCGAGGATGTGGAGATGGCGATGGAGCCTGGATTCTCCACCGCTCCGGATTCCGTTAGGGAAATGGGTTTTGGCGCAGGGATGGGCCTGCCCAATATGAAAAACTGTTCCAACGAACTGCACATCGAGTCGACTAAGGACGTGGGGACGATCGTCCGGATGATATTCGAAAATGCATAGACAGCGGTCAGGTTTTTTTCATTCGGTTCACTTGCTTGAGGACAAGTGCCAGGGATGCGTGAACTGCATCAAGCACTGCCCGACTGAGGCTATTCGTGTCCGTGACGGCAAAGCGCATATCATCGAAGCCAAGTGCATCGATTGTGGAGAATGCGTCAGAATGTGCCCGAATCACGCCAAAACGGTAGTTGCAGACGGGCTAGAAAGACTGAAGGATTTTGGCTTCAATGTGGCGCTGCCTGCGCCGGCGATATATAGTCAATTCAGGGAGGGAACCGAGCCGGAACAGGTGCTTGCCACTTTAAGAGCGATAGGTTTTGATTATGTGGTAGACGTGGCTTTGGGAGCCGATCTGGTCGCCGAGAAGATACGGGAGGCTATCGAAAATCCGTCGATTGATCGACCGCTGATATCGTCAGCCTGTCCGGCGGTTGTGCGGCTGATTCAAGTGAGATTCCCTAATCTCGTGGAGCACATATAGCCGATCATCTCGCCTATGCGAACTGCGGCGAAAATCGCAAAAAAGCAGATTAATAAAGAGTTTGATGTAGCCAAGACGCGTGTTGGGATATGGTTCATCACGCCTTGCCCGGGCAAAGTGAGTGCGATTAACGAGCCTGCCGGTTATGAAGACACGATTATAACGGGCGCTATTCCCATATCGGAAGTATATCCGTTGATGCGTGAGAAGCTGGTTGGAGAGCCGGAGCGGATCGAAGAACTGGCTAAAGGACTGCACCGCGGCACGGGGCTTGGGGTTGGCTGGGCGCGCTCGGGCGGGGAGAACCAGTCGATTGGCGGCGGTCGGCAAATAGCTGTGGATGGAATCCATAGTGTCATTCAAATATTGGAGGACGTAGAGCGAGGAAAACTCTCGGATATAGATTATATCGAAGCTCAGCCGTGCCTCGGCGGCTGTGTCGGCGGGGTGTTGACGGTAGAAAATCCGTATATAACTCGCCGCCGCATTCGGCTGCTTTCACACGATAAGATCAGCGCCGAAGAAGCTGCGGCACGCGAGCAGTTGGTTGCAGATCTAAACAAAGATAAGGATTGGTTTTGGCACGACAGGCGTCTTGAGCCAAGGCCGACCCTGCGGCTGGCCGACGACATGGCGACTGCTATGCGAAAAATGGAGCAGATGGAGCGAATACTCGAGTCGCTGCCCGGCCTGGATTGCGGGAGTTGTGGAGCGCCGAATTGCCAGGCTCTGGCCGAAGACGTCGTGCGTGGGCTGGCTACGGAGATGGATTGTGTGTTTAAGCTGCGAGACCGAGTCAGGCAGCTTGCCAGTGAGATGTTTGAACTATCGGACAGGGTTCCGCCTGCGATGGGCGGCAGGGGACAGGAACCCGCCAATCCTGATGTGACAGAGGTCACCGATGAAACTTGAGATTGTAGCTCAAAAGCTGAATTTGAAACAGATAAATGAGATCGCACAGGTCGAGGTGAGTTCCGGTTATGCATCGGACTTGTTGAGCGATGTGTTGGCAAGGGCGAAAAATGGGGCGTTGTGGGTCACGAATCACAAACATACGAATATTATCGGGGTCGCTGTGATGCTAAACCTTGCAGGCGTGATAATTGCAGGCGGAGTTGAGCCGGACGCCGGCACTGTTGAAAAGGCGAAGGAAGAAAAAATATCATTGTTTACCACCGATCTGACGCTGTATGAGGTCGTCGGCAGGATGTATGAGCTTGGCATCAGGGGCTGCTGCTGACGCCGATTAAGGAAACTGGGCGTGGCTGTTCAGAGATACCAAGCTGATTTGCACATTCATACTTTGCTGTCGCCGTGTGGTGAAGTGGAGATGATCCCCTCGCTGATTATTGAAGCGGCTATTGGGGCGGGGTTGGACATTATTGGCATTGCGGATCATAATTCCTGCGAGAATGCGGCGGCGGTTATAGAGGCTTCTCGGGGGAGCGGCGTTAAGGTTCTGCCCGGCATGGAGGCCCAATCGCTGGAAGGAGTTCATCTATTGTGCCTTTTCGACGAGATCGAGCAGGCTGAAAAATTGCAGGAATCGGTCTATGCCAGTCTGCCGTTTCCTGATGTAAATAACGAGAAATACCAGAAAATCTTTCGTGAACAGATAATCGTGGACGGCAATGATGAATTTGTGGGTTATTGTCAAAGGTATCTTTCACTGCCGACATCGATGGACATAGAAGAATTGTGGCGTATTACCGACTCCGCAGGCGGGATAATGATCCCATCGCACATTGACAGAAGATCGACGGGTTTGTGTGAAGTGCTGGGTATGATTCCGGACTCCCCGGACTTCGCGGCAGTCGAGATATCGGGCAATATGAATCCGGAACAAGCGCGAGAGTCGTATTGCGATATAGCAAATCGAGCGGTTGTCTGCAACTCGGATGCGCATTGGCTGTCTGCTATTGGGGAGCGGCAGACCGCGTTTTATCTTGAACATCGCAGCGTCGCCGAGCTGAAAATGGCTTGTCGGGGGGAGTGCGGTCGGAGAATTGAGAATGCGTGAACTGTCTATGCATATTCTCGACCTGGCGCAGAACTCGATCGCTGCAGGGGCTTCTCTTATTGAAATTGACGTAATTGCCGATACGGTCGCCGATACGCTGGCGATTTGTATTCAGGATAACGGGTCGGGGATGAGTAGTGAATATGCAAGGCGAGTTTTGGATCCGTTCACAACGACTCGAACTACCCGCCGAGTAGGAATGGGCATTCCGATGTTTGCCCAGGCTGCACGAGAGTGTGAAGGCGATATCGAGATCACGACCGAAAAAGGACTCGGCACGAAAATCGAAGCCAAGTTCAAATTGAGCCACATCGACCGTGCCCCGCTGGGGGACGTGGCGACGACTCTGATGACGCTTATCGCGGCCAACCCGGACATTGATATATTATATAAACAGGCTTGCGATGGCCGGGAATTTGTGCTTGATACGCGTGAAATAAAATCGCAGCTAGATGGAGTTTCTATCAACGAAAACGCCGTGTTAAAATGGATTGTGCAATATATTTCAGAGGGTTTACAAACAGCAGCGGCTATTCCGTAACGGGGTTTGGCCTTTGCATTTATCGATATTTTCGAATCCAACATAACTAAGGGGTACTACAACTAATGAAGACACTTGAAGATCTCAAGAAGGTTCGAGAGAAGGCGCTCGAGCAAATGAAGATCCGCGAAGGCAAATTCTCTGCCCGGGTGGTCGTCGCGATGGGGACCTGCGGCATTGCTGCCGGCGCCCGCGAAGTGATGGCCGCTATTCTTGATGAGCTGGATAAGCGCGGAATCACCGACGTCTCTGTTACGCAGTCCGGATGCAAGGGACTCTGCGAGCAGGAGCCGACCGTCGACGTTATCAAAAACGATCAAACCGTGACCTACGGGTATGTCGACTCGGATAAGGCTCGTCAGATTGTTGGGCAGCATCTGGTCAACGATAACATCGTCGGCGAATGGGTGGTAAGCAGCTGAGTATGGGCGAATCGACAGCCCGCATTTAAGTTTACGAAACTGCTCCGGAGACTCTGAGGGGGTCGACGGATTCAGGAGGTTATATAGTCT
>JAAYKG010000092.1 GCA_012522555.1 Armatimonadota bacterium | reverse complement strand
GGGTAACCCGTTCCATCGTATCGTTCATGGTCACTTCCCGCGATATGCCCGATTTCCGCCATCTGTGTACACTCCGGCATACAGTTCATTATGCGTGTCGTCATCTGGGTGTGCTTGTGCACCAATTCCATCTCTTCGGCACTGAGCCTTCCGGAACGCCGGAGCAGCATTGTCGGCACACCGAGCCGGCCGCAATCGTGAACAAGCCCTGCTCGATATACCAGGGTGATCTCGTCTTTGGAGAGTCCCATATGTTGCGCAAGCAATTTTGCATACTGCGCGGTTCTGTGAGAATGCCCGGCTGTCGAAGGATCTTTGGCGTCCACCAACGCCGCAAAGACGTGCAGCATACGCTCGACACCAGCTTCATTGTCTAGCTCGTGAGGTATCGGGTATTTCGCCAAACGCTCCGCAATCATCTCCTGCAGAGCATCATGGGTAATAACCCGAGAAAAAAACGCCGAATCCTCAAGGGTGCTGAGAGCGCTTGCCCATAGTTCTTTGCTCCACATTTTGCCGGTGAGCGGGGCCAGTCGACGCAATCCTTCGGACATCGCCGGCCACGATTCAAAGCACCCCGCCGTATCAAGCGTCTCGATTAACAGCAGCAATTGACTGCCAAGCGGAATATCTCCGCCTCCGAGGCCGTCCTGATACCCTCGTCCATCCCACCACTCGTGATGGTCGCGTATCAACTTTGCCGGTTCGCTCATTCCCGGCAGCCAATCCATCAGTGCAGCGCCGCGGCTGGGGTGAGTTTTAATGATATAGTCTTCGGTTTGCTCGTGGAGAGATTTATAGCAAGTGATGTGATAGCTGGCGCCGACGGTCCCGACCTCCTGCATCAGGCCTGCGAAGAAAATCGCGCCCGCCTGTTCGGGGCACAACTCCAATGCTACGCGCTCGGCTGCTAAGGCTATGCGCCAACTGTGATACAAGCACCCATTAGGGACAACATCCGTTGCAAACGACGCGGCAGCAAGTAATGCGCTTGGGTTGATTTGACTACTAACGGTTTTATTCTGTTGTGATGGCTTATTCTCGACCATCGCCAGGCTCCTAAAGAGATGACATCTAACTTACTGTTCCTCATTAATTTGTTGGGTCTTACAGTTGATATTACGGTGATCTGAGGACGGCAACATTCTGCGGAGCAGCCTTTAGACTACGATCCGACTATCTCCGGCATATCGAAGAGAGTGGTTGTATATGATATTTCCGCTGCCGCACCATCCATTTCAAGCCCGGTTATGGTTATCTTGAAACGATCTGCAGGAAGATAATTCAGCGACTTATCCGGTCGAAATATGATACAATACGGCACCCCAAAACCTTTGCTATCAACCAGAAATAATCCATCCGCCGGTTTGTTGGAGACGCTGAGCTGCCAGGTCTTGTTGTCTCGCTGACGCACCATCGTCACTGTTTCCTGGCCTGTAGGACGATAGTGATTATGGGTGAGGCTAACCGACCACGGTAAATGCTGCGGGCAGAGCTGTTGTGGGAAATCACCAGGCGGGGGCCAGGCGATTAGATTATATTGAAATGCGAGGCTGCGACTCCTGTCGAACGCTTTCATCACCGAATACGACTCACACCATCCAAACGCAGTCTTTTTCATCGCGGGGTTGAGTATCCACCTGCGATGGCCGACGGTCTGCTCATTTCCTCGCTCATTCATAAACCCCACCACAGAATCCGCGGCTGTATCCAGCCGCACGACATCCCCGGTCTGGCTGAAACCATATGCGAGATTACTCGAAGAACAAGCTTTGCAGGCCAGATCATAGAAGGGGTCAGTTATTCCGGGCAATTGAGGGGGACGATGGGTGAGAGAACCTGCCGATTTGAGCAGCACCGCCGCGTGTTGAGCCTCCTCCATCCACGGCTCATGCGCCACGACGTCATCAGGCAAACCTGCCAGATAGCGCATAAAATTAACCGAATTTACACCATCCTGGTGGTGGTCGGCAGACAACGAACCAGCCGTATATGGCTCTTGCCACGATGGCTGATCGTTATAGATCGATCCATTGGCCTTAGGCTTGAGCGCTTTCCAACGATCTATTATGTCCTGCTGGCCTCTGCCGGAGTAGGGCGCTGCGATAGATCCGGACGGTTTATCACCAACATCGCTCGGCTCGTCTGTTGCAGCAGGGAGTGGTTTTGCCGCCAATACCGGCCCACAAAAGAGGATAACGAGCAAAGCCAGTCCTATTGATAACGGCGTGCGGCTGATTTTTAGCACAACACCAGTAAAAACGCTAATCACTCGAATCTGGTCTCCTTGATTACTATTGTCTGATCCCCTCTTAACGCTACCGTTACCGGGCCTGGCGCTCGATTGATCGGAAAGGTCACGGTTTGTGCCGCCCCGGCGGGGATTGTGATCGGCAAGCCGATCAATTTGCCGTCCAGCTTCAACGCCAGTTCGGCGTTCTTATCCCCTGAGTTGATCAAATTAACTATGAACCTGCTTGCTTGTCGGCTCAACGAGCCATAGAATATACCCCATCCAATGGTTTTGGGATCGGGGATGGGCAGAATCCACCCATTGCTGGAAAAATCATAATTTCCGACCAGAGTGAATCCATCTATTCGATGATCGTCCCCCAGCCGGCCTTTGCTTGTCCCTCTATGCTTATACGTCTGCGAATGCGGCAAAAGCCCCTGCAGAGACGACACGAAAGCTCCCGACTGAAATGCTCGCAGGTCCCAATGTATTGTTTTGTTCAAATCGAACAGCTCTCCGCCCTGGCCCGCTGAATAGGAAATCAAGTTTCCGAGAAGCTTTGCGGCGCACGGGTCGTTGTCCACCCGTTCGATTGCGCGAAACTGGCTGAGGACCACACGGCCTTTCCCCTGTATGATCTCGACTATCGCCGCCGCGCTCAGCAACGGATCGCAAGACGCCCATATCCTCGTTTTGCGCAGGTCCGACGCTGAAGCAGGCCGAAAAGCGGTGAGAACCGGCCCGATATCCGGGGTCCCATCCTCAGCTCGACCCAACTCGTTCCACCATCGCAGGTCCCGCTCGGTCATCCCATCAAAAAGCGCGGCATTGTCCCTGGGCTGTATATATGTCAGCGGGCGATATGGCGGCCTCTGCTTCATTGTGAAATTCGCAGGCAGCCAGTCCGATTCCCACTTTTCGCGTTCCTGTCTGAGGCACAGTATCTTGCCCCCCCGATCCAAAAACGCGATCACGCTCTTTTTGTCCGGGTATTTTCCTGCCTCAAGTGCGCATTCCCCGATTATGAGCAAGCCATCTTTCGGAAGCGTCTGCAAACTCTCCGTGCGACTGAACTTAACCCCGATGCCGCCCAGCGCCTCAGCCGTACGGCCGGATGGGTCGAACAAGACAGGGGTCTGGGCTGACGATTTGGCTTGGCACCAGCTTCTTGGGGCTATCGAAACCTGAAATTCGTTGGCTGAAACAAGCGATTGGTCGGCATCAAACAGCTTACATTTGACATCGAACAGCCCGCGCGGCAGATCGGCAGGAGTCGGCAGCGACATGTTCATCCAATTATTTGAATAATAGGGCGTATCGCCAAACGAGACGCTATCCGATGAAATCACCTTTCCATCTGCTGAGACCATCTCTACTACCGCACGAGTGGGGCCGAGATCGCGCCCCTGGTCGTCATCGTTCGACAGGCACAGCCGCAGTTTCAGCGTATCTCCGGCGTATAGATTCCTGTGCCAGCACTCCGGGCTGAGAAGTATGGGCTGAAAAGCCGTTTTCAGGGTCTCAAAAGCGGGTTTGATGACGATATCTTCCGCCGATTGCGCATGCGCCCATCCAAGGAAATACGTAAATGGCATAATCCCTGCCACGTGGCTTTTGTCCGTTCGATATCGACGCATAGATTCGGTAACATGCTTAACAAGCTCGGATTGATATTCCGCCGCTGCGGCACGGTGGTTGCTGGCGGTTCCCACCCACTTAGTCATCATACTGAGCTGCTTGCCCATAGTCAGATAATCGCCCGCATCCGAGGTATATGCTGCCACGCATTCGGTAATGGTAAGCGGCTGGCCGGTCTTTTCGGTGAATTTGACATAAGTGGTGGCATCCACCGGCCAATCGCTTATATTGCCGTAGTACCAACCGGCATATCGATGTACATCGAATATCTCCCCCGGCGCACCGTGCCCGAATCCCGCGTTGCCGATAATCGGCCTGGTAGTATCAAACAGCCGCGCATCATTATAGACTTTAGTCAGATATTGCTTCCACGTGCTGTTTGGTGAGTTATAATCGACCTCATTTGACAGGACATAAATAACCACTGCGGGGTGGCTGGCCAGGCGTAGGAGCAAATCTCTGTAAAACAGTTGGCGCCGCTCAAAATCAGGGGCGATCGGCCCGCTGCCTCCGCCGCCATAATGCCCGGCGAACAGCATCATTCCAAGCTCATCGCAAACATCCAACCATTCTTCCGGCTCCGTGCGAATCATATTGACGTTGCTGGATTTGAGGAGTTTGATGTA
The DNA here is from genome assembly GCA_012522555.1 of Armatimonadota bacterium. Taxonomy (GTDB): domain Bacteria; phylum Armatimonadota; class UBA5829; order UBA5829; family UBA5829; genus DTKD01. The sequence continues at coordinate 26,122 of JAAYKG010000092.1, read as the reverse complement.
GCCGGCAATAAAGTCTCGATCCTTCAGGAGCGAATCCGGCAGGTCTCGGCCCGGCGGATTGATCGGAACCCCGCGCAGAAGCGTCGGGCGGCCATTGAGATAAAACTTGTCCCCTTTGACTTCAAACGTCCTGAAGCCGAAGCGAACCTTGCCGAGGCTGTGCCCTTCGGATTCTACCGCGATTTCATAAAGCTGAGGATCATCCGGCTGCCAGAGTTTCGGGCTGAGGTTCTCGACTGACAGCACGGGCAGGCCCCATTGGTCGGTTTTGATTGCTGATCCTTGCACTGTCCCTGAGGCGAACAAAGCTCCATCAGGCCAGTGACGAATCTGGTAGGATACATCCGAACCGAGTTTGTATCCCGCAATATCCGTGATTTTGACTGTTGCTCCGGTGGCGGAGGACAAAACCGCCAACCCAGGCCGCTCAGCCGCCAAACAACCAACACCCCACATTACCAATAACAGTGTAACCACGAGCCTCATAAAGTCATTATAGCCTAAATATAGCAAGCATGCGAATATGCTCGTCACAGAGAGTGCCAATAAAGGGTTTTTGCTCATTTGCACGAAGGTTGTTGTATGGATTCTCACAAAGTTTGCAATCAATAGCGATCGTTCAATTCGCTATTGACGAGTAAGGATGCCTGCATTAAGATTATCACAATGTATCGGAGAACCCTGATTCTGAGATGGCGAGTTCCGAGAGGAGAAGACTATGATCGGCAAAAAAAGCACATTTGCCCTTTATTTCGGCAATAGAGGATTTTTTCCGGCATCGCTGATGGAGTCGGCCAGGCGGGAAATGGTCGATGTGATTGTGCGCCTTGGGCATGACTACATCATCCTGGATGCGGCGGCAACCCGCAACGGCGCGGTCGAGACTGCCGCTGAAGGGGCGATTTATGCGCAGTTTCTCAAAGAAAACGAGGGCAAATTCGATGGTGTAATACTGTCTTTGCCCAACTTCGGAGACGAAAACGGAGCGGTGGCGGCCCTGCGAGACGCCAACGTTCCGATTTTGATCCAGGCCTATCCTGACGAACTCGACAAAATGGCGCCGGCGCTGCGGCGAGACTCGTTCTGCGGCAAGATGTCGATAATGGATGTGTTTGTTCAAAACGACATACTGTTCACGGCGCTTCCGCCGCATACCATCTCACCAGCCAGCCGAGGATTTGCCGATCAGGTCGATCATTTTGACCGAGTATGCAGGGTGGTCAAAGGTATGGAGCGGCTTAACATTGGCGCGATTGGCGCGCGTACAACCGCATTCAAGACGGTGCGAATCGATGAGGTAGCGCTGCAAAAGCACAATATCACCGTCGAAACGTTCGACCTCTCAGAGGTTTTCGCTCGGATGAGCGGCATCGCGGAATCCAGCGCTGCATTTAAGGACAAAGCCCAGCGACTGAGGGACTATTCGGATTTCACCAGCACCCCGGATGATAAGTTTGCTGCGCTGACAAAACTTGGGGTCGTGTTGGATGGCGTGGTGGAGGAATATAATCTGGACGCGGTGGCCATACGATGCTGGCTAGAGATGCAAAAGCAGATTGGCATCTCGCCGTGTGTACTGATGAGCGAAATGAATGATCGCGGCATGCATGCGTCTTGTGAGGTGGATATCGGCAATGCGATAGTTATGCACGCCCTGAGCCAGGCGTCCGGCAATGTCTCCGCCTGCCTGGATTGGAACAATAACTACGGCGACGAAGAGGACAAGTGCATTCTCTTCCACTGCGGCCCGGTTCCGCAGTCTATGATGACGGCGACGGGTTGTGTGACTGGTCATCTCATATTAGACAATGCACCGGATATCACCTCGTCGTTTGGCTGCAACGTTGGTAGAATCAAGCCAGGCCCGTTCACTTTCTCCAGTTTATTGACTGTGGATGGAACGCTGCAATTTTATGTAGGAGAAGGCGAATTCACTGCGGACGCTATCCCGGATGACTTTTTTGGCTGTGCCGGGGTCGCCGAGATAGAGGGTTTGCAGGATGTGCTGTTGGGCATCGGCCGGCTGGGACATCGCCACCACACTAGTGTAACTTCGGGCAATGTCGGCAGCGCGGTGTGCGAGGCTTTGGAATACTATCTAGGCCACGATGTATTTGTCCCGCAGGAAGAATGCTGGTAGGTGTGATGGAGTCGAATATATGCCTGTAGTGACCAAGCGCGAGGATGTGCTCGCCGTATACAGCTGCGCTGCCGAAAAAGGCTGGGTGATCCCGACGTTCTGCAGCGAAAATCTGACATCCACCGAGGCGGTGTTGACTGCGGTGAAGGATCGTGCAGATGCGATTGGGTGCGATAATCTGCCGATCACGCTTGCTCTCACCAATCTTTACTCGCATAGATCGCAGTCGGTCAACTATACGCACACCCGGCGCTGGGATATCGGCCTGAAATTGTTTTTGGCGGATATAAATGTGCTTACGGCGCCGGGGTCTCCGTTTGAGTCCCTTGACGTAATGATTCACCTCGACCATATCCAGCACGACGTCGATAGAGAACTGCTTGAGTGGGATATGGGTCAATTCTCGTCGATTATGTTCGATGCATCTTCGCTGCCGTTTGATGACAATATAGAAGCCACGAAAAACTTTGTGCGCAACCACGGCCACGAAATAGTGGTGGAGGGGGCATGTGATGAGATCGAAAGCTGCGAGCTTACCACTCCTGAGGAAGCGCAGCGTTATACATCCGAAACCGGGGTGGATCTAATCGTGGCGAACCTTGGCACAGAGCATCGGGTCAGCGCGGCGCAGCTAAGCTATCGCGGGGATCTAGCTCGCCGGATCAAAGATAAAATAGGCGCAAAGATCGTCCTGCACGGCTGCTCTTCTGTGTCAAACGATCAGGTTGCCTCGCTGTTTGACGATGGGGTGTGCAAGGTCAATATCTGGACCGCGCTTGAGCGCGATTCAAGCCCCGCATTGTTAGAAGATATGGTCAAACATTCAGGCCAAGTTGCGGGGCCGCACGCCGCCCGCCTGCTTGAAGAAGAATATCTTGGACCAAACTCCCAAGTCGCCCACAAAGCCGATTTGGGCTACTACACGACGCTATACAGGCAGGGCGTAGTATTTGACAGGATGCGGGAGATTGTGCTCGATTATCTCGAGCTTTGGTATACGTGATGAGTTATCTCGGCCTGGATGTCGGCACAACGGGCTGCAAAGCGGCCATTTTTGATCGAAGCGGCAAGTTGCTGTCGGCGGCCTATCGGGAATATCCGATCATATCTCAAATCGAAGGTTGGGCCGAGATTGACTCCCAACTGGTTCGAGAATCGTGTTTGGCTGTGATAAAAGAAGCCGCGTCGCACTGCAGCTACAAAGTGCGTGCGCTTTCCATATCCAGCCAAGGCGAGGCATTCACGCCTATTGGTCGAAACGGCGAAATCTTATGCAACGCAATGGTCTCCTCAGACGCCCGCGCAGCGAGCGTAATACACAGTTTCGGGAAAAAGTTCGGCCTGCAGCGACTCTACGACATCACCGGGCACACCGCCCATCCGATGTTCACTCTCTTCAAATTGTTGTGGCTGCGCGATAATCAACCGGATATTTGGTCCTCGGCAAGACGCTTTTATTGCTTTGAAGAGCTCATCCAGCACGCTTTAGGCGTCGAGCCGTCGATCAGCTATCCTTTGGCTGGTCGGACCATGATGTTGGATGTCCGAACGCACAGGTGGGACGATGAGATATTGTCGTCGCTGGAGTTGGAGCCATCAAAACTCGCCTCACCCAAACCTTCCGGAGAAGTGGTCGGTGTGATCCCGACACAGATTGCTTGCGAACTGGGCTTATCCGAGCATACGATAGTTGTCGCGGGTGGGCATGACCAACCCTGCGGCGCACTTGGGTCGGGGGTGACCGACGCCGGTAGGGCGATGTATGCCACAGGCACTGTCGAGTGTCTATGCGCTGCGTTCGCACAGCCTGTATTCGACCGAAAACTGTTCGATAGCAATCTCTGCACGTATGACTATACAATCCCCGGAATGTTCACCACCATTGCCTTCAGCCTGACTGGCGGCAACTTGTTGAAATGGTTTCGCGATGAGTGGGGATATCAGGAGATGCAGGAGGCTGCGCGAACCGGCTCCGATCCCTACGACCTTCTGCTCGAAGCGATCCCAAATACACCCACAAACCTGATGACGCTGCCGTATTTTACCCCGAGCGGCACTCCATATTTTGAGACTGACGTAAAGGGGGCGATATTCGGCTTGAGTCTGTCATCCACTCGTGGAGAAGTGCTGCGTTCGCTGCTGGAAGGGGTGGCTTTCGAGATGAGGCTGAATTTGGATATAATGTCTCGCTCGGGCATAAAAATCGACGAACTAGTCGCGGTAGGCGGCGGGGCGAAGAGTAAAAAGTGGACGCAGCTCAAAGCCGATGTTCTCAACAGGCCCATCACCACTGTCGCCGTCACCGAAGCCGGATGTCTGGGGGCGGCAATTTTGGCTCGAGCCGGTGATACCGGGGAGGATATCAAATCAGTCGCAAACAAATGGGTTCAGACAACTGATGTCATAGAGCCAAATCGCGATCATTCAGACGTATACGATGCGCGATTCGCTGATTATGTGCGATTATATCCCGCGCTCAAGAAACTGAGCGCAGAGCGCCGAGGTTCCGACGATCCTCTTCCAATGTCTGGCCGGCCGGGGTCTCAATAATGCCCGGCAGGTTCGCAATTCCAGGATAGTTGATAATCGCCCTGAAGCCTTCGATGCCGATCTTGCCTTCGCCGATATGGTAATGTCGATCCCGCCGAGACCCCAGCTCCACTTGCGTATCATTAAAATGTATGATCTTCAGCCGCTCCAACCCGACGTGTTGTTTGAGCAAGCCAAACATCCGATCCACACCTTGCGCCGAGGACAGATCATAGCCCGCGCCCCATAGATGCGCTGTGTCTATACACAGCCCGACTCGTTGGTTAACGTCATCCAGCTCGTTCATAATATCGGCGATATGTTCAAACCGCCAGCCTATGGTGTCTCCGGACCCGGAGCCCATCTCAAGGGCGATCAAAGGCCCAGGCGCAGCTTCGAGAGCCTGTCGCACTGCCTGGGCTATTCGCCCGACGCCGAGTTCATAACCTGCGCCTCTGTGGCTGCCGATGTGCGTGACGATGATTTCCGCTCCCAAAATCGGGGCACGTTCAACCGCATCAGACAGGGCATCTACGCTTTTTAACCAGATCACATCGTCCGGGGATGCTAGATTGAGCAGGTAGGGGGTGTGCAGAACGATCGGGTGGATGTCAAGCTGAATCGTTTTGTCGACAAATTCAGCGGCGGCAGAGTGGTTGACAGAGCTTCTCTTCCACGCATTCGGATTGCCGGAAAATAGCTGGATCGTCTCGCAGCCGAGAGCTTCCGCACGCTCCAAAGACTTCACCAGCCCGCCGGCTGTTCCGACGTGTACTCCGAGCCGCATCTAATCTTCGTCTTCCGGGCCTAAAGTATCGATATCTTGCGACGAATAGCTGAAAGAGCTGAGTTCTTCGGCCCGGAAGAGGGTAACGAGCAAATCCTCTCGCTCAAAGCTGGGCAGATACGACGATACGACATCCTCGTCAATCGCCTCCAGCAGATTTTCTTCCTCCCGAACAGACAGATCTATCTCCAGGAGCACTGCGGCGTGGATGGTGTCGTGGGCATAATGCAGATGCAGTTGCCCCACACGAATATCATCATCCCAGATTATGAATATTTCCGATGACACAGTGCGAACGTTGCGTGATAGTCGGAAATGGCTTCTACCGCTCTCCATATTTCCCTCCGCCGGAAACTGATGCAATAGTATCCCACGTTTGCAGCAATCGGTCAAATATATTGTCTGTCCGTGAAATTATATAGGCGCATCTCTTTGCCGCCTGGATGTGGAAATACCTGGCTCAGCATAGTGTTCTCGTCTGGGTTTTTGGGCATAATTCAATAGATTATATGGCTTATTTGCCGATAGTAATAAGGGCACAGCGCATTTTGCAGGAACCACAGCGGGCTTTCTTTCGTAAAGTAAAAAGAGCGTATAAAGCACTTATCAAATTAATCAGTCGCCGAATTCCACAAGCAGTGGAAGCGGGGGAACCAGCACGTATTGGGGCTAATCTCTTTCGAGAGGGGTCACTTCCGACCCTAGCCCGCCAGCTAACCTCGCAGGCGCGGCAGGAAGAAATACTCCCGCAATACCTCTGAGTAATCAATCCTCGCCGCCCTTTCGTCGCAGTCCGGAATATTTGAGTTGAGTGAGAAGGAGCAGTGTATGGAGACCAGAGACACAACCAAATTCGCAGTTCTCGGCGCAGGGCATGGAGGCACAGCGATGGCCGGCCACCTGTCCCTGATGGGATTCGATGCCTCACTCTACAACCGAGGTGAACAAAGGCTGAGAGCCATCCAGTCTGCAGGCGGTGTGGAGATTCTTGCCGATTGTGCGGAATCATTTCCCCGCGGGTTCGCAAGTCTTGGTGTAGTCACCACCGACCCAGGAGAAGCCATCTCAGGACGACAAATTCTTATGGTAGTGGTGCCGGCGACGGCTCACCGTTTTATAGCCGAACAAATCGCGCCTCATCTCGTAGATGGGCAGATAATCGTGCTCAACCCAGGCCGCACCGGAGGCGCACTGGAGGTCCTGAAGACCATCCGCGACGCCGGTTGCTGCGCCGACATAGTGGTTGCAGAGGCGCAGACGTTCCTGTATGCTAGCCGGTCGATGAACCCGGCGCAAACCAAGGTCTTTCGCATCAAAAACAGCATCCCTGTGGCGGCTTTGCCGGCATATCGGACACCGGAGGTCGTGAAAGCCTTGCGATGTGCGTTCCCGCACTTTGTGCCTGGGGATAACGTGATGAAGACCAGCCTCGACAATATCGGCGCTATCTTTCATCCCGCAGTTACAGTGCTCAACTCCGCTAGAATCGAGAGCACAAACGGGGACTTCGATTATTACACCGAAGGGATAACCCCTGCCATCTCGATGATACTGGAGTCGATGGATAAAGAGCGCGTTCAGGTCGCTGAGGGGCTGGGGTTCAGGGCGATGACAGCGCGGGAATGGCTCTACATCGCATACGATGCCGCCGGTCGCACCCTCTACGAAGCTATGCGAGCCAATCGAGGCTATGATGGAATCAAAGCCCCCAAGACTGTTTTTCATCGCTACATCAGCGAGGATATACCCATGAGCCTTGTGCCGATCGCATCGCTGGGGGAGATGGTTGGGGTTGCTACTCCAAGCATCGATTCCATAATCCATCTAGGATCCGTTCTACACGGGGTGGACTATCGAGCCGAAGGCAGAACCACGCAGACCCTTGGCTTGGCTGGGAAGTCGCTCAAGGAGATCAGGCAGTTTATTCTCGAGGGCGAACCTGCAAGAAAGGAGAATCCGCTATGCCAGGGACTATAGTTGCAGGAGCGTTGGGAAACTGCGTACACGTCGCAGGGGTCGCCGGCTTTGTCAACATAGCTGAACAGCTTGGCTACAAAACAGTGTTTTTAGGGACGGCGGTCTCCATTGACAAGTTTGCTGACGCCATAGAAAAATACCAGCCGGATATAGTCGGAATCAGCTATCGCCTCACCCCTAACGTCGGAGAAACGCTGCTTAGGGATTTCTATCGCACCCTCGAATCGCGGGGCTTGGCGGCGCGCAGGTTTATGTTCGGCGGCACTCCACCGAATTGCGCGATAGCGGAAAAGCTGGAGTGGGTCGAACAGAGCTTCAGCGGACTTGAAAATCCGGACGAGGTGTGGGCGTATCTTCGGGGAGAATCCCGCCAATCCGGTCAACAAGCCTATGGAGATGATCTTATTTCTCGCTTGAACGCGAAACACCCATATCCACTGCTCAGGCATCACTTTGGCCCTTCAAACATGCCCGATATGATCGAGGGAGTCCGCAGGATGGCGGAGTCCGGAGTATTGGATGTAATCTCGATTGCGCCGGATCAAAATGCTCAGGAATCTTTCTTCAACCCACAAGAGATGGTTCCTGCGCTCGACGGAGCGGGTGGGGCGCCAATCAGATCGACAAACGACCTCTCTGACATCTATCAAGCAAGCCGATGCGGCAACTTTCCTCTTCTCAGGATATACAGCGGAACTCAGGACCTGCTCAAATGGGCGGAGATGTCTGCAAATACGATTTCAAATGCGTGGGCGGCGGTTCCTTTGTGTTGGTACAGCGCTCTGGATGGGCGCTCTGATCGCACACCGGAGCAGGCCATCGCAGAAAATCAGGCTGCTATGGAGTGGCATGCGGTTCACGGCATTCCGGTCGAGGTCAATGAGCCTCATCATTGGGCGCTGCGGGATTCGCACGATGTGATCTCTGTGGTGATGTCGTGGTTGGCGGCATATAACGCCAGAATGATGGGCGTGAACCGTTATGTGGCGCAGTATATGTTCAACACCCCCGCTGGGATTTCTCCTGAGATGGATATCGCAAAGATACAGGCCCAGATTGCGATGGTAGAGAGTCTGCACGGGCCGGATTTCTTCTCCTTGCGACAAGTTCGGGCAGGTCTGCTGCATCTTTCTCCGCATCTGTCCCGAGCAAAAGGCCAACTGGCCGCATCAACTGCACTGGCGCTGTCGGTGTCTCCACATATAATTCACGTGGTGGGATTCTGTGAAGGCGACCACGCTGCGACTGCCGATGAGGTGATCGAGAGTTGTGAGATAGTGAATGGGGTGCTGAGAAACTGCCACGGCTGCATGCAGGCTTTGATCGGTAGCGACCGAGTCGAACAACGCAAACAAGAACTGCTATCTGAGGCCGAGGTTCTTCTAGAGGCGATAGCGGATTTGCGAGAGGGCGATGAAGATCCATACGTCAGCCCACGGGTGATAGCTAAAGCGATATCGCTCGGCTTACTTGATGCGCCTCATCTGCGAGGCAATCCGCATGCAAAAGGAGAATTGACAACGCGCGTGGTCGACGGCGCTGTTGTTTGTATAGACCCAGCCACCGGAGAGAAGGTTGACGAGCGCACAAGGCTGAAATCGCTCTCTTTACCGCACGCAATGACCGCTGCGCCGTTAGGTGTGGGGTAGGGCGCGTTTAATCTGCGGGGATGACACGACTTGTGTCAGCCCCGCACAGCCAACTCCGCCGACAAATCCAGATACAGCTTAATTGCGCTTGGCGGAATGTCGTATGGAATATGATTGCCGATGCACATCATATACCCGCCCGTCATTTTTGCAGTCTCGACCATCTGTTCCACCATCGCGCGAATTTCCTCTGGGTTGTTGCGCGTAAGGATTCTGTTGTCCCCTTCGCCTGCTATAAAGCAGTTCTCGTGCTTGCGGGCAATGGCTCGCCAGTCCGTATACGGTTCGGATATAATCCCACGAGCGCCGCAGGCAAAGATGTCGTCGGCGTAGGCATCCATGCAGCCATCCGCCATGAATATGACCTCTTTGCCGCCGGACTTCAGAATCGACCAAAACTCTTCATAACGCGGGAAAATATATTGATTCATCCACCGCGGCGAGCACACCGGGCCGCGAGAAGTGACAATATCGTCGTGGCAGATCACGAAATTTACAGGTAATCTGGCGAACGCCCGGAAAACCCGACGGTTGATCTCGCCGAACTCATCCATAATCCGCTCGAATCGCTGATCCAGGCACGTCTCCAAAAACAGCTCCCAACCGAATGTCAACAGCGGCCACATAAACATCGTATTATAAAAGCCGACCGCCACCGATGATTCTTCGGGCGCTTTGTCCCCCCACTCGGCAGGATAGCACGCGCGATACCCCTGATATATAGTCTCCTCGTCACGATAATCTCGCGATTCCACCACAGGGATATTGGAGAAGTCAGCTTGGGCAAGCGGAGAGAACGCAAATACATCTTCAGCGCTCTTCATTTGCGCTCCCCAGTCCCATTGCCACGAATGGCCGTCCCCCCATCTCACGAGATGTCCGCCTTCACCAGCCTCCTCAGCTTCATCCGGCCGCTTCTTTGGGGTATCATCGGCGATTGGCGGCAGTTCGAGGCAGGGGTATAGCTCTCTCATTCGCTCGCGGCACAGCTTGGGGCGCTCAAAATAATCGATGCCCGTGATGAAACTTTCCGCATCCGGACACGACCAATGTTCCCAGTGCGGGATTCTCTTAGGCCAAAGGCCCATATAAGCTTGATATCGGTCGTCCATAACAGTAATTTCTCTGACTTATAAAATCAACTTCGGGCTATCACAGCCACAGCCTGGCAGGCGATTCCTTCCCCACGCCCTGTGAAACCGAGCCTTTCGGTGGTTGTGCCTTTAACGCTGATTCGGTCGGGAACAGTATCTAAAACATCAGAAATAAGCTCGCGCATTTGATCGATATACGGCGCGATCTTAGGCCGTTCGCATATAACTACCGTATCCACATTGACGACCCGCCAGCCATCGACCGCGAGCAGATTATTGACCCGCCCGAGAAGAGCAAGGCTGGAGATGCCTTTATAAGCCAAGTCTGAATCCGGAAAATGGCGGCCTATATCCCCAAGCCCGGCGGCGCCCAGCAAAGCATCTGATACAGCATGCAAGATCACGTCTGCATCTGAGTGTCCCATCAGCCCTTTCTCATAGTCTATTTTAACTCCACCAAGCCAAAGATCGCGGCCATCGGCAAATTTATGCACATCAAAACCGATCCCCGTACGCATCTCAACATTTCGCTCAGAGTCAATCTCCCGTGACGAGGCACGCAATTTCACCTCTGCGATGTGCAGATCGGATGGGGTGGTCACCTTGATGTTGTCATACGAGCCTTGTACTATCGCCACCTTCCCCCCGAGTTGCTCAACAAGCGCCGCATCATCGGTCGCATAGAATCCGTCGGCGTATGCCTGCTCGTAGGCGCTCCTCAACAGATCGGCTCGGAATGTCTGCGGTGTCTGCACGGAATACAAAAAGCTTCTATCAACAGTCGCCGCCACAATCCCGTCTTGTGCGGATTTGATGGTGTCGATCACCGGAACCGCTGCAATGCAAGCTCCCATCTCCACAGCCTTAGCTATGGATCGATCGACCATATCCACGGTCACCATCGGTCGGGCAGCGTCGTGAATCGTGATTATCTCGCAAGTGGCTCTCTCAAGCCCGTTCAGCACGGAATCTTGCCTTTGTGCGCCTCCTGCCACAATGTGACGCACCTTTGCAAAGCCGAAGCGACCGACTAGCTCGTCGGCCGCCTCGATATCAGATTCACCTGTTATGATTATTATCTCTTCGACGGCTTCGCAAGATTCAAACACGGACACGGTATGCGCGAGAATCGGCTTGCCCGCGACCTCGACAAAGACCTTGTTGATCCCTCTACCGAGTCTTTCTCCTGCCCCTGCTGCCGCTATAAGAGCGGATGCTTTCGTCAATATAATCCCCTTCGGGTTCCCCATCTTTGATTTTCGCAAAGATCATTTTACCCTGTACTGTCTGAAGCACGCTCGTGACAACAACCGGGAGAGTCTCATCGAGCCGCCGTCGCCCTCCCTCGATAACGATCATTGTGCCGTCGTCGAGGTAGCCGATGCCTTGTTCTTTTTCCTTGCCCTCTTTGATTATCGTAACTCGCATTTCTTCGCCGGGCAGCACAACCGGTTTGAGGGCGTTCGCCAGTTCATTCACGTTCATCACATCCACGCCCTGCAGCCCCGCTACTTTGTTGAGGTTGTAGTCGTTTGTGACTATCGCTCCGTTAAGCTGCCTCGCAAACCGCACCAGTTTCGCATCGACTTCCTCATCGACAACCTCTCCGTTGACAGCCTCCGGGACCTGCAAATCCATCTCCTTTTGCATCTGCGTCAGGATTTCAAGCCCTCTTCTGCCACGCGCTCTTTTAAGAGAATCGCTGGAATCCGCGATCTGTTGCAGCTCTTCCACGATAAACTTCGGGACCAGGATCGGCCCCTCCACAAATCCAGCCCTGCACACATCGGCAATGCGGCCGTCAATAATGACATTTGTATCCAGCAGCTTCGGGCGATAGTGTTCCTCTTCCACCTTTTTTGCCGGGGCGAGTGAAGTGGGAAAGTAGAAACTGGCCTGCTCTTTCAGGCTCTCAAGCGCGACGACAGACAAATAGCACAGCACAATAGCCATAGCCAGCGTCAGCCAATCGGGGGTGGAGATAATATTACGGATTAGAACAGTAAGAAATAAGCCCAGCGGAATCCCCAGAAAATAGAAGACCTTCTCACCAGCGCTCATCCGATGCCACTTAGAGCGTGATTTGCCGATCTGATGAAACGCGAGGCGTTCCAAAATAAAACCAACTAACGCACCGACAAATATAAAGGCGGCCTTCAACCACAGCATATCGGTTGCGGTAAGCCGTGTCGGGTTTTGTGGGATAATTCCGAAAAGATCAGCGTTTATCCCGTGGAGATAGTCGCGAATAAAACCAAAATACCGCGTAGCCAGCATTTCGCCTGCCAGCCCTCCCAAAACAACGCAGGTCAACGTGAACAACGGTCGAAGTCTTTTAGAAGTAATTTTCATCTCATCTCACCTCCTTTCCAATCAGATATTTGACAGTAATCAATCGGCTGCCTGCCGAGCAAACTATCTATCGACCTCACCTAACACAACATCAAGGCTACCCAAAATCGCCACAACATCGGCGACTTTCCAGCCTTTGACCATCGAGTTTAACGCGCCGAGATTGATAAACGATGGCGCCCGCCACTTCAAACGATACGGTTTCTCCCCGCCATCGCTTACGATATAAACTCCCAGGTCTCCTCTGGCGGATTCAATGTGATAATAAATCTGGCCTTCAGGCAGCTTCATGCGCGGAAGTGTCCTGCATTTCAACTCACCCTCCGGGACAGCCTCCAACGCCTGCTCCACAATGCTCAAACTCTGCTTTATTTCATCCACCCGCACCAAAAACCGCGATAGCGAATCGCCGATTTCTCGGGTCACAACTTGCCAATCGAATCTATCATAAATCGAATAAGGGTCAGCCGCTCGAACATCATACGCCACCCCCGAGCCGCGTAGAGAAGGCCCACTTAGTGAATAATTGATTGCATCAGCAGCCGAAATCACGCCAACATCGCGCGTGCGAGCGATAAATATCTGATTGTTAGTAAACAGATCGTCGTATTCGGAAAGCTTCTCGCGCTGCTTCTTAATGTAAGCCTTGCACTTTTCATAGAAGCCTGCAGGCAGATCACGAGAGACTCCCCCCGGTCTGAAATAGTTGTAGGTCAATCTCCCCCCACATACCATTTCAAACAGGTCCAGCACATCTTCTCTTTCCCGAAACGCATAGAGAAACGGCGTAGTCGCCCCCAGATCGAGCGCCATCGTGCCGAAAAACACCAAATGGCTCGCTACCCGCTGCAGTTCCATCATAATGACTCGGATATACTCCGCCCGCTCGGGAACCTCGATTTGCCCCAGTTTCTCAACAGCCCCGACGTACGCCGCATTGTTGAGCATAGACGCGAGATAATCCAGGCGATCGGTGATCGGTATGAATTGCACCCAACTGCGCATCTCCGCCAGCTTTTCGACTCCGCGATGCAGATATCCGACATCCGGCTTGCAATCGACCACAACCTCGCCGTCAAGGGTCACATCTAGGCGCAAAACCCCGTGGGTGCTCGGGTGCTGAGGCCCCATGTTGATCTCGATGAGGTCGGTTTTAATCTGGGATGACATAATCTTTTCTCAGCGGATACCCTTCCCAATCGGAGGGGAGTAGTATACGTGTCAAATTGGGATGACCACTAAAAACCACTCCCATAAGATCATAAACCTCGCGCTCCTGCAAATCCGCACCTTTCCAAATGGACACCACGGAGTCAATCACAGGCGTTTCGTGATCCAGATCGACACGCAGGGCAATTTTCTCATTGCTTGAGAGGTTTGTAAGTTGGTATACCACCTCAATGCGATCCTGACAATCGATAGCGGTGATGTCGGCTAGATAATTGAAACCCAGGTCAAAGTGCAGCTTTTGACACACATCGGCAAGAGCATTCGCAGGGATTTTACAATTAGCTATGCCAAAGATATCGGTCGGAGCATAAAGCCCGTCCGGAAAACAGTCTTTGAGTGTTATCTCATCGCCCCGCATTGACTCGCTCACTTTTTTCTGTCCGCGTTTCCTCTTTAATTTTTTTCCTAAGTTCCATTATCCCGTTTATCAGCGCCTCAGGTCGGGGAGGGCACCCCGGAACATAAACATCCACCGGAATGATCGTATCAACACCCTTAACAACCGCGTAAGAATCCGCAAACGGCCCACCCGCATTGGCGCAACTGCCCATCGCGATCACATACCGCGGTTCGGACATCTGCTCATATAGTCGCTTTACCCTCGGCGCCATCTTCTTCGTGACGGTTCCGGCGACAATCATCAGATCAGATTGTCTCGGGGTAGCGCGGAATATCATTCCAAACCGATCCAAGTCGAACCGAGCCGCACCCGCCGCCATCATCTCAATCGCACAGCAAGCAAGCCCAAAAAGCATATACCAAAGCGAGCTTTCCCTCGCCCAGCCGAACACCCTGTCAACAGTAGTCGTAATGATCGCGCCCCCGGGGATGCGTTCAATGTAATCAAGCGGCCGATCAACAGTCTGCTTCTTTACTTCCACTCCAAAACCCCTTTCTTCCACGCCCAAATAAGGCCGAAAGAAAGCACGCTGACGAATATAAGCATATCCACAAACCCTAGAACCGCCAGCGCATGACTTTTAGAAAACCCAAGCAGCCCCGCGGCCCACGGGAATACGAAAACCGCCTCGACATCAAAAATCAAAAAGATCAACGCATAAATGTAGTAACCAACGCGAAACTGAAGCCACGCCGGGCCGATGGGATCCTCCCCGCATTCGTAGGTGGTGCGCTTTTCGTCAGAAGGCCGATGCGGTCGGAAGATCATCGAAGCGAGCAGCGTCACCACAACGAACCCAATCCCGATTATCGCGAATATTCCAACCGTTAAAAAGTCTTTGGCAAGCACATCCAGCTCCAGTCAACTGGCAAATAATCATCACTCACTGCATTCGAGAACTTCCACGTCGAGCGTCCCGATCACCTTCGCAAGACTAAACATCGTGGTCGCGTCTCCTTCGGCGAGTTTTATATGCGTGGCGTCCACAAAATCAGTGGACAACGTCGCATCAAATGGAGTCCATTGGCCGGTGTAACATTCAACCCATGCGTGATAGTAAAACGCGCCATCGGTGTAAATAAGCCCACTTACCACCTTGCTTGGGATTCCGGCGCTGCGCGCAAGCGAAGCAAACAAAATCGCATAATCGCGGCACACGCCTATCTTAGATTTTAACACATCCGAACCGGAACGCGTTATTCCAATATCACTTTGGACTTTCAAATTGCTGAATATCCACGCCCGAATGTCAGAAGACGCTGTGTAGGCGTTGTTCTGATTGCCTACAATCTCTTTTGCTTGCTCAATGATAGTGGCCGCATCGGAATCGACATACGCGGTAGGGTTCAGATATTCCTGCACCTACTTCGCTTTGATCGGCACTCGCCCGGATTTCGATTCATCAAACCGCACCGCGTCGACTATAAAACTGACAGAGCCGGGTTTGTCTTTGAGTGCGGTGACTTTCTGGCGATGATCGCTGATTTGCATCTTAGGGTCATCGATTCCCTGCAGGACCGCTTTCATGGTCTTTATCCGTCGAGGGTTTTCGATGGGTCGATTGGATTTTGCCGATGTCAACACGGCAAAATCTGTGGCCTGCCCTTCGCTGCCCAAAGCTATCGCCTCTTCGCGGCTCATCTTTTCCATAGTAATGCCCATCATGCCCTTGATCCGAACAAGGTCGCCACTATCAGACCGCCAAACCGACATACTGCCTATCGGTGTAATGTTATCGAAGGCAAGTGTGTCGTAGCCTTTGCCGTTGATAGTGATCCTCTCGCGTTTATGCACCTTAATTGTGAGGTCTTCAAGGCTGAGGGTTAGTGGATTAAAGTAGCGGAGCGAGCACTCTTGGCCGATACCTGGAAATTTCTCGGATGTGGTAAACATCGGGTCGGCGATAAGATCGGCCCCTGCGGGTATGGGTATCGACTTTTTCGAGTTTCCAGTCCCTGCCGAGACTTCATATTCTATGCGGTCTTTATAAAACGTGGCCGTGACGCTTGTCGTCTTGCCGCCGCTCGACATAGAAAAGGTTTCCTTGATTGGTCGGTATTTGGAGTCAGTATAAACGTCGGTGTTCACCAACTGTGTCAGCTCAGAACCCAACACCGTCAGCCGATTGCTCACCACCGAACTAATTTTATACCCCGCAGCGCCGTCGATCTCGGTTTTGTCTATGTTCATAGACATCCAACCGATCTTCTTATCTCCAACAAAAGTGCCCATCCAGGCTTCGTAAGGGATTGTGTAGGCGCAAACTCGCGCTGCTGCTAGCATTAACATAGCTGCTAAGACCCATCTTTTCATAGCAAAACCCATCACGGAAGTGCAAAACAGGAGAGCATGGACGTTTGCCCAGCCCTCCTTGCAACGACTCCGTCCTTTGTGTGGCTGAACCGTGCTAATGCTGTGCGATCTCGAGCCGATTGAGCGCCCTTTGCAAAGCTGCCTCGGCTCGGGTCACATCGATATCCGATTGGGCAGCGGCCAGCCTTTCCTTTGCGCGCTTCTTTGATTGTTCCGCGCGTTCGACATCAATATCTTCGGCTAGTTCGGCGGATTCCGCTAGCACGCTGACCGTGTTTTCGTAGACTTCCAGAAATCCTCCGCTGATCGCCATCCTGGCAGTCGTTCCGTCCGCTCGGCGCAGGTCGAATTTCCCTATGGTAAGAGCTGCCATCATAGGAGCATGATTTGCCAGCACACCAAGATATCCCTGCGCCCCAGGAGCCACCACCGATACGGCGGCATCGTCACTCAGCGCCACGCGATCAGGCGTTATCACTTCCAGTTTGAATGTTTTTTCGGACATATCAACTATCGGTCATGCCGCAATAAGCCGGCAATTACACCTCGACTCCCATCTTCTTCGCCTTCTCAACGGCCTCATCAATCGCCCCGACCATATAGAAAGCCTGCTCCGGCAGATGATCCCAGCGCCCTTCCAGTATTTCTTTGAAGCTGCGCACGGTCTCTTCTCTGGGGACATATTTACCCGGAAGGCCGGTGAACACCTCTGCGACAAACATTGGCTGACTCAAGAAGTTCTCGATCTTTCGCGCTCTCGCTACGGTTAATCTGTCCTCATTTGACAGTTCATCAACGCCTAAAATTGCGATAATATCCTGCAGTTCTCGATATCTCTGCAGAATCTGCTGCACCTCTCTAGCAACGTCGTAATGCTCCTGGCCGACCACCAACGGATCCAGAATCCTCGAAGTGGAGGCCAACGGATCAACCGCCGGGAAAATGCCTCGCACAAATATTCGCCGCTCCAGATATGTAGTCGCGTCCAGGAACGCAAATGTGGTCGCAGGCGCCGGGTCGGTTGGGTCGTCCGCAGGAACGTAAATCGCCTGAATTGAGGTGACCGATCCACGCACCGTCGAAGTGATTCTTTCCTGCAGATCTCCCATCTCAGTCGAGAGTGTGGGTTGATATCCAACCGCGCTGGGCATCCTGCCAAGCAGCGCCGACACCTCCGAGCCACCCTGAACAAATCGGAATATATTGTCAACGAACAGCAGCACGTCCTGCCCGGCGGAATCCCTGAAATATTCTGCCATCGTCAGCGCACTCAAAGCTACTCGCAGCCTCGCGCCGGGCGGCTCGTTCATCTGGCCGAAGACCATAGTGGTTTTGGAGATGACCCCGCTTTCCTGCATTTCCAACCAAAGGTCGTTTCCTTCTCGAGTCCGTTCTCCGACCCCTGCAAACACCGACACTCCGCCGTGTTCGGTCGCGACGTTGCGTATAAGCTCTGTAATCAGGACCGTCTTGCCGACTCCAGCCCCGCCAAACAACCCGATCTTACCGCCTTTTGCGTAAGGGCAGATCAGGTCGACGACCTTCATACCGGTCTCAAACATCTCCACAACAGGAATGCGCTCTTCAAACGACGGCGCCGCACGGTGGATCGGCCATCTCTCCTTGGCCTCCACAGCCCCGCGCTTGTCGATCGGCTCGCCAAGCAGATTGAACACCCGACCCAGCGTCTCATTGCCCACAGGGACGTTTATCGGTTGGCCCGTTGCAATCGCTTCAGCGCCTCGCACCAATCCGTCAGTGGACTGCATACTTATGCACCGCACGATATCATTGCCTGGCATCTGCGCAACCTCCACGGTCAGCGTCTGTCCCAGCACATCCGGTATTTCCACCGCGGTTAAAATCTCCGGCAGCTCATCGGATTTGAACCGAATGTCCACAACCGGCCCGATCACCTGTTCAACTGTTCCTGTAGCCAAATCAACCTCCGAAAGCTGAAAGTCGTAACCACATACTCCATGGACTTCCAGCTCTAGCTTGCATATACGATTATCGAAGCGCTTCCGCGCCGCTTACAATCTCCATGATTTCCGTCGTAATAGCCGCCTGACGCGCCTTGTTATATTGCAAAGTCAGGCTGTCTATCACTTCGCCGGCGTTGGTGGTGGCCGCGGACATTGCGGTCATCCTTGCCCCATGCTCGCTTGCCTGACTTTCAACAAACGCTTGATACATCTGTGTATCCACATATCTAGGCAGCAGCGTGCCCAACATTACATCGGCCTCCGGCTCGAATATAAAATCCGCTCTCGTGGCATCTGGGTCCGCGGGTGGGGCACTTAAAGGCAGCAGCTTGACTACAGTCGAATCCTGCCGCATAGCGCTCACAAAACGTGCGTATACCAGATAAACCGAGTCCACCTCGCCGCTTTCAAACATCGACCGCACTCGTCGGGTCACTTCGCGAATATCAGCAAAACTGACCCCGGATCCAGGCGGCTCGAATTCGGCTGCGATTTCATACGGTCGTCTCTTGAAGAACGATATCGCCTTCGCGCCGATCAGCACCAGTTTTACCACTTCGGGATCACGATCATAGATATCGCCCAGCGCCTTGTTCATCACATTAGAGTTATAGCTGCCGGCAAGCCCTTTATCGGCGCCGATGACGATATAAGCAACACTGTTTTCCTCGCGAACATCGAGCAAAGGATGCTCTATTTGTCCACAGCTAGCAGATATATTGCTCATAACCTCGCGCATCTTGTCCGCATACGGCCGCACCGCCTCCGCTTGTTCCTGGGCTTTGCGCAGCTTCGCAGCCGCAACCATCTTCATGGCAGAGGTTATTTTTTCGATATTTTTGACGACATGTATCCGTCGCCGAATGTCTTTGGTTGATGCCATACTATTTCTTAAAGCTCGATTTGAACTCAGTCAAAGCCTTTTTCAGCGATTCTTCGGTGTTCTCGTCAAGATCTCCGGTTTTGAGGATGGTGTGACCGATATCCGGATATTTATCATTCATAAACGGATACAGCTCTTGCTCGAACTTCGCGATAGAGCTGACCGGCAGATCATCGAGAAAACCGCTTGTCGCAGCATAGATTATGAAAATCTGCTTCTCAAGCGTGAGTGGAGAATACTGCGGCTGCTTCAAAATCTCCACATTTCGTTCGCCGCGCGCAAGCTGATCGCGTGTAGCCTTGTCAAGATCGCTGGCAAACTGAGCGAACGCCTGCAGATCCCAATAACGAGCCAGCTCCAGCTTGAGCTGCCCCGCGACTTTCTTCATCGCCTTGGTGACCGCGCTCGAACCTACTCGCGATACGGATATTCCCACGCTGATAGCCGGCCTGATTCCCGTATAAAAAAGATCAGGCTCGAGATAGATCTGCCCATCGGTGATTGAGATCACGTTTGTCGGGATATAAGCGGACACGTCCCCGGCCTGGGTCTCGATGACCGGCAGCGCAGTCAAAGACCCTCCTCCGAGTTCATCGCTTAGCTTGGCCGCTCTTTCGAGCAATCGTGAGTGCAAATAGAAAATATCGCCTGGGTAAGCCTCGCGACCGGGAGGCCTTCTCAAGAGCAGCGAAACCTGTCGATACGACTGTGCGTGCTTTGTAAGATCATCATACACAAGCAGCGAATGTCTGCCGGAATCGCGATAATACTCGCCCATCGAGCACCCGGTATAAGGTGCGATATACTGCAAAGGAGCCGGGTCGCTGGCCGCCGCCACGATAACCGTTGTATACTCCATAGCCCCAGCTTTGGTCAGCACGTCGACGATAGACACCACGCTGGACATCTTCTGGCCGATGGACACATAGATACAATGGACATCCTGGCCCTTTTGATGGATTATGGTATCGATGGCGATAGCGGTCTTGCCTGTTTGGCGGTCCCCGATTATAAGCTCTCTTTGGCCGCGGCCAATCGGGATCATCGAGTCCACAGCCTTGATCCCTGTCGCAAGCGACTCTCGAACCGGCTGACGATCGACTACCCCTGGCGCCGATGTCTCCACCGGTCGACGCTCGGTCGTCGCGACTGGGCCTTTGCCGTCTATCGGTTCGCCAAGGGCATTTACAACTCTGCCCATTAGCGCTTCGCCAACCGGTACGTCGATTATACGCCCAGTGCGTTTGACCTGGTCGCCTTCTTTGATATCAGTATCAGGGCCCATAATAACGCAGCCGACATTGTCCTCTTCGAGGTTGAGCAGCATTCCGACAACGCCATTAGGGAACTCCACAAGCTCGCTGGCCATAGCGTCACGCAGCCCGTATATACGCGCAATACCGTCGCCGACTTGCAACACCGTACCGACCCCAACTTCTGTCAGCTCTTTTTGATACGATTCAAGATGGCTTTCGAGGACATTCGCTACCTCGTCAGGCCTGATATTAACCGCCATAAGTCACTCCGTTTTGAAATCGCCGGGAAATGCGCCGCATCATTTCTAGCCTTTCAACATTTTCTCTTTAAGTGCCGCCAACTGCCCACGGATGCTGCCGTCGATCACGGTGTCTCCTATGCGCACCAGCAGTCCTCCGACAACATTCGGGTTCGTCTTCTCTACCAGCTCGATGGTCTTGCCGGTCACCTCGCTGAGCTTGGCAACAAGCCGTTTTGCCTGCACCTTATCTAGGGGAATCGCGCTGGTCACTTCAGCCCGGACAATGCCGCGTGCCTCATTCGCCAGCACGATATACTCAGGCTCAGTTACCGTAAGGGCTTCTTCACGCTGCTTATCGATCAGCAGATTCAAATAGGCCGCGGTAACATCCTGAATCTTCCCCTTGAAGATTTCGTGCAGGATTATTCGCTTTTTTGCCCGGGGCACAACCGGCGAGAAGAGCGCTTCGCGCAACGCCGAAGACGACTCCACCGTATAACTGATCAGGCCAAGGTCGCTTTCCACCGCATCCACCACTCCGGCTTTTGATGCAGTGTTGAACAACGCAGCCGCATATCTTCTTACAATCCGCCGTTCGATCATTTGGCCACGCCTTCAAGCTCATCAATGAATTTATCAACAAGCTGCCTGTGCTTATCATCATCGAGTCGTTCTTCGATGAGTTTATAAGCGGCTCCGATTGCCAGATCGGCGACGTGCGATTTGATCTGGATAACAGCCTTATCCTTCTCGCGGCCGATCTCTTCCTGTGCGCGCTCAAGCACTCGTTCAGCCTGACTGCGCGATTCGGCTATAATCTCCTCACGCATTCTCATGCCGTCTTTTGTGGCCTGCGTTATCTTATCCCTCATCTCGGCTTCGATGTCGGCGAGTCGCTTTTCGTAGTCCGATTTCAAGTCAGCAGCAGCCTGCCGAGCTTTTTCGGCCGCCGAGAAAGTGTTTTCAACCTGCTCGCCGCGTGCATCGAGAATGCCCAGGATCGGCCCCCATAGGAACTTCCATAAAATAAGCACAACCACAGTGAAACCCATTCCCTGGGTCAACACCGCTTGCCATTGTGGGAAAATATCCACTATCGAATACTCCGACTATTAGTTCTTGTATTTATTTGCCGACGATTTTCATCAAGTTCTCAGCGCTTGGGACGCCCATGAACAGGAAGATAAGAGCGATTACGAACGCATAAATGACCAGCGATTCGATAAGCGCGAGACCGATAATCATAGCGGTCTGGATTTTGCTTGCAGCTTCCGGCTGGCGAGCGATTGCCTCAAGAGCAGCCGCAGCCGCCTTGCCCTGAGCCAATCCACCACCTATCACCGCGATCGGAACCGCGAAACCTGCAGCGATAATCAGTGCGATCAATACTCCCATTGAAACTTCAACCTCCTGAAATTGAAACAACTAATGACTCTCGTCATGCCCCGATATGCCAACAGAAATGTAGATCCCCACGAGCATCGAGAAAACCAGAGCCTGAACGAAACCCGTAAATATTCCAAACAGCATCATCGGGAACTGAATAGGGACCCAGAACAGGTTTTTCATCACCGATGCGCCGATCATTATGATGACCAGGATGACCAGGTCCTCGCCGAAGATATTTCCAAAAAGACGCACAGACAGCGATAGTGGGCGAGCAAGCTCGCCAATCACATGCAGCGGCAGCATAAGCGGCGACAGCCACAGCGGCTCGCCGAGAAAATGCTTAAAATAGTTCCACAATCCCACCCGCGTGATAGAAACATACTGCACATACACAAACGCGAACAGAGCCAGCGCTACCGTGGTATTTGTGTTCGCCGTCGGGGCCAAAAACCCAGGAATCAGCCCAAACAAGTTCAACGCGAGGATAAAAATAAAAAACGTACCGATGACCGGAGTAACCGACCGCGCCTCTCGTTCGCCAACCAGATTGCGCACAAATCCCTGCAGCGCATCCACGCTGAACTCCATAAATAACTGGAATCTGCCGGGGTTGCGCAGCTTCAGCCTGCCGCGCATAAATATCGCAGTGCCGCAAAGAATCAGGATGATCAGCCAGGTCACCGGCACCATCTCCGGCATCCACTTCGGCAATATATTCTTGGCCACCAAAAAATGCAGCCAGGTTTTCGGTTCTTCCACCAGATTCTCCGCTATTTATTGAGGTGCCCGTTGACAAGCATCCCTACTACCTTAAGCACTATTACCGCTTGAGTCAAGACTAATCCGGTACAAAATGCGATAATGTACGGAAAATTGTCCCGGCCAAGCCAGATTCCTGCACCTAATACGCCTATCAGCACAGGCCAATGCACCAGCGCCGCCACCGTAATCGATGCGCCGGCCCTAGTATTATCCGGCCTTACCGTGCCGCGAATGAACCATTCGATAGCTCGCAGCAAGCCCACAGAAATCAGCGAACCAACCACCCAGCCAACTGCCGCATACATTCCGGCTATCGACCAACTTGCCAACAAGCCAAAAGCGAACACATAGCTGCTGGTGATATAAACCCGCCGAATGAAGCCTTCGTCGATTCCGCTAATCACGAGTTGCCCTGATTAAAATACATATCGTTTCATACAAACCGGCAGCGAGTCCGAGTAAAGTAAAGATAAAGATAAGCCACGGGCCTGTGCCCAACTTCTTATCCAGCCAATAGCCGATCCCCATCCCGACGAACGTCGATATCAGGATAAGCAGTCCGATGCTGAGTATCTCGCCGGTCTGAACCCATGGGTTTTTTGGCTCATTCATTTGTGCGCATCAGCCTAGTGAAGATTAGCACAACGCTGCTCCCAAAGTCAATGATCATTCGCCGGCATATTCATCAAACCGCGACTCTCGCCCCGGCAATATCTCGGTAGAATTCTAACACATTCGCATCCGATCTGAAAGGCCGTCAAGTCGTTTCAAAACCCGTGGGATGAGCCAAAAAACAGCGATCTACGAGGCATAAGCGCTCAGGTTCGGCTGAAGGCTGTTTCGGGTAATATTGTCTTAGGAAAGCAGGCCGAAAGGAGATATGGTGATGTTTCTCTTCTGGGCTTATATGTTTTTGATATTGGCAATCGTCGCTGCCATATTCGGCTTTGGGGCTATTGTGGCGGTCGGGATCGGAATAGCCCGGGTTCTGTTTTGGGTGTTTGTTATCCTGTTTTTGATATCGCTTATTGCGAACTGGGGTGCGCGGGGCGGCAGACGGCCTAACTATTGACCCGGATTTTATGAACAGGCGATTCAGCGACGGGGCGTTATGCGCTTTGGGGTTTGATCGCCTTTGTTTTTGAGTTTCGGGCTCCTGAATCCCATAAAAAAACGAGGCCGCAAAAAGGCCAGCCTCGTTACCGATATTTACTTTTCCACTTTTAAGTTGGGCGACCGCCGCGGTGCCCGAAAGAGAGGTGGATGTATGCAGAAAGAGACTCAGGCGCCGGCAGTCGCATTGGAAGTCTACAACGTAATTATGGCATCAACTTTTTTGCGCTTTAGGGTAACTTTTATCCGGAATGCTCATAGTTGATGATAGTTTCAAGAGAAGGAAAAAACCCCCCGACATCGAATCATAAATCGGGTAACGCCCGACTAATCCGCGAAGAGAGACCAATGAGAGTTCTAACTGCTATGTTTTGTTTTTTATTGGCCGTTTCGATTTCTGCTGTAGCGGCTGCAGAGAAACCGAAATCTTTTACCCTTTGGCAGCTTCCTGAGCAGACCCACAGCCAGATGATGTCCTATGTGATACGCACGCCAGGCGGCAAAGTCATAGCCATTGACGGCGGCACGGTCGGCGATGCGGACTATATGCGAAAGTTTTTGCTCGAGTTAGGTGGACACGTGGACGCGTGGTTTTTCACCCACCCGCACTCGGATCATGTGAGCGCCCCTATAGCGATAATGAAAGACCCTCAAGGGGTGACGGTCGATCGCATCTACGCGTCAAGCCTGGATCCAGGTGAGGTTGATAAATACGAGCCAAGCCGAGAGCAAACGCAGGTCGAAATCAACGACTTGATGAAGCGGACCAACCGAAGTATAATCGAACTGGTGGCGGGCGCCAGGTTAATATTCGACGGCGTTCGGTTTGATATCCTCGCTGTCAAAAATCCCGAAATTCACAGGAACTACATCAACAACTCCAGTGTAGTAATGCGCGTTTCAGATGCGGTAAAATCCGTCATTTTCCTGGGCGATTCCGGGCCGGAGGCGGGTAACAAACTTCTGGCAGGCCCGTATGCCGACAAATTGAAGTCGGATTACTGTCAGATGGCGCATCACGGTCAATCCGGAGTAAGAGATAATGTCTATCGGGCCGTCAATCCGAAATATTGCCTCTGGACTACACCCAAGTGGTTGTGGGAAAATGATCAGGGCAAGGGGTATAACACCGGCCCTTGGACAACTATCGAGACTCGCCAGTGGGCGGATGAGCTTCAAGTGAAGAGAAATTATGTCACTTGGAAAGATGGTTTGGTAAAAATCGACTGATAGATAACCAATAAGGTTGAGGTATATGACAAAGACTACGGATCACCATTCCGCGCTCGCAGAACAAAAGGCGCCGAAAAAGAAAATCACGCTTACAATTGATGGGCTGCCACTGACCGTGCCCGAGGGCACGACCATAATGCAGGCGGCGGCAAAACTCGCCATCAACATCCCTCATATCTGCTATCACCCGCGCTTGCATCTTGAAGGCTCTTGCAGGGTGTGCCTTGTTGAGGTAGAGGGGCTGCGTAACCCTGTGCCGTCGTGCAGCTATCCGGTTTTCGAGGGGATGGTAGTGCATACGAACTCCCCTGAGATTCGCGAGATCCGCAGCACGATAATCGAATTGCTGTTAGCCAACCATCCTATGGTTTGTCAAACGTGTGAGCGGGATGGCAACTGCGAACTGCAATATCTGGCGTATATCTCCGGCGCTCGCGAACGGCCCTTCGAGGGCGAAAAGAAGCACAACGAGAAAGATTTCAGCTTTGTTTCGGTGATTCGGGATCCCGACAAGTGCATACTGTGCGGCAGATGCGTTCGCGTATGCGCCGAAGTGCAGGGTGTCTCGGCGCTTGGTTATATCAACCGTGGTTTCAAAACCTTTGTCGGCCCGGCCTACAACGGGCCATTCGCTGACAGTGTGTGCATTGCTTGTGGTCAATGTATCAACGTCTGCCCTGTGGCGGCTTTCCTGGAAAGAGATTTCACGAAAGACGTGATGAAAGCTATAGCCGACCCAGAGATGCATGTGATCGTTCAGATCGCGCCGAGTGTGCGCGCATCGATCG
>JAAYKG010000091.1 GCA_012522555.1 Armatimonadota bacterium | reverse complement strand
GAAGTCACGAGATCCGAAAAAATCGAAATAGAGCAGTTGGACAAGAAGTATTAAAGGCGATGCTGCGTATTGAAGAACTCACCAAAGTATACCAAAACGGCACCCGGGCGCTCAACAACGTCAACCTGACAATCCCGACGGGCCAGTTTGTCGCTGTGATAGGTTTGTCGGGTTCAGGAAAAAGCACACTGCTCAGGTCGATCAATCGACTGATCGAACCCACCTCAGGCCGTATTTTTCTGGACAATATCGAAGTCACCGCAACGGCAGATTTGCGGCTCGTTCGCAGACGAATCGGCATGATCTTCCAGCATTTCAATCTGGTCAGCCGATCGAGTGTGCTGACGAATGTGCTCAGTGGCCGGCTGGGATATACGCATTCATGGTCGAGCATGCTGCACAACTTTGCACTCCAGGATTATGATGATGCTCGCGCCTGCCTGGCGCGCGTTGGCCTGTCCGACAAAGAGAGCCAACGGGCCGATACGTTATCAGGCGGACAACAGCAGCGCGTCGGCATCGCACGGGCTTTAATGCAAAAACCCGATCTGATCCTCGCCGATGAGCCTGTAGCGTCTCTTGATCCGGCTACTGCCCATTCCGTGCTCAAGCACCTTGAGGAGATGAACAAACGCGACGGCATGACGGTGTTGTGTAACTTGCACTTTCTGAGCCTGGCACGGCGATATGCGGATCGTGTCGTGGGCTTGAAAGCCGGAGAATTGGTCTTTGACGGAAGCCCTGAAGAGATTGACGAGCAGAAATTTCGTGAAATCTATGGTGAAGATGCCGTGCAGGTGGAGATAGCATGACTTCGAAGACGGCCTCGGCAAAGAGAGCGTGGATTGCGGGCATCCTGTCGGCAATCTTGCCGGGGCTTGGCCAGATGTATTGCGGAGCAACAAGGCGGGGATTGACGCTCTTGTTTGGACTGCCGGTTCAAGCCGCGATCTTTTACGGCGTAGGACTGCAATGGCTGGCGGCCTGGGTCGGGCTGGTCTGGGCGTGGAACATTTATGACGCTGTCCGGATTTCCCGCGGCAAACTGGGATCAGCTTTCGGGCCTATCTTGATAATTTTGGCGCTCAACATGGTTGCCGCAGCAAAAGTCACTGATATCAGCATCCCCCGGCTCCAACCGGAGCAGCGCGGGGTGATCGGCCAGATCATCGGAGGGATGACGAAACCTGATTTTCTGGCCGCAAAATCAACAACGGAGACCGCAACCGCTGTATACATTGTTCCCGGCCCAGAAGTCGAAGCTCGGCCTGATGTTGTACAGGAAGGCGCGGCCAAGATCGCTCTCAGCCCCAAAATCGCTGCAAAAGGAATACGCATTTTAGTGGTCGGCAGCGGATTCACACCCAATGCAGCGGGCACGCTTGTGTTGCTGGGTGGCGCTGAAATCGAGATTGAAAAAATACGAATCGACGCTAACGGATCTTTTTCCACATCGTTTATAAACGAAAGAGATATACCCGGCGACTATTTCGTGCAGGCAAGGGTGAGGGTGCCGGGTAAAGGTTTTGTAATCACCGATACACTGCGCGACGCGGCTCCAAAGATGCTGGAAACGATTTATCTTGCTCTGCTTGGCACAGCAATCTCTGTGCTTTTCGCCATTCCATTAAGTTTTTTTGGGGCGAGAAACCTGATGTCCAACTCGGTGCTGTTGAAGATGCTCTACAACGTCACACGCGCTGTGCTTACGGTTCTGCGATCAGTGGAGGTGCTAATATTTGCCGTTATCGCCGTGGCCGCAGTGGGTATCGGCCCGTTTGCCGGAGTAATTGCTTTGGCGATTCACGGCATTGGCGCCGTCGGCAAGCTATACTCCGAAGCGATTGAAAGCATCGAGCACGGACCGATCGAAGCCGTGCGATCGACTGGGGCGAATGAGTTCCAGGTGGTCGTATTTGGTGTTATCCCGCAGGTTGTGCCGCAGTTCATCGCTTTTACGTTGTATCGCTGGGATATAAACGTGAGAATGGCGACTGTGATCGGACTTGTAGGCGGAGGCGGCATCGGCCACCAACTGATCCAATACATGAACCTGCTCCAATGGCGGCAGGCCGCTACATCGATCTGGATGATCGCTGGGGTGGTGATGCTGATGGATTATGCCAGTGCCGTAATCCGAGAAAAGATTATTTAGCCCTGATCACGGCTGCACGACTATCGTGCCTGTGATGAAGCTGCGATCAGGATTAACCAGATCGGGGCTGAAAAAAGTATATGTTCCGGTTGAGGTAAACTCAAGCGGAAATATCTGCCCGTTGCTTAAAACCTGGCTTTGGAATAACCCGTTGCTAACGGGCCTGCCATATAAAACGATACTTCCCAATGTTACCTGGCCACTTTGATTGCGCAGCGTATAATAGCCCGGGCCTGGAAAAGAAATCTGCCGCAT
>JAAYKG010000090.1 GCA_012522555.1 Armatimonadota bacterium | reverse complement strand
TGCCCCAGAGGTGGGCGATGGCAGGGCCTTTGAACCCTGCCAACTGGTCGAGGCCGATCTTCATCCCAACCGCTTGAATGCCCACGGCTCTTGCGGCAGTTTGCAGGCCGAGCAGGGTGACACCCCCATTTTCATCGTAGCCACAGAGAGTCTTCATCTCTTCGAGGTCCAACGCGATGCCCAACTTTTGGCAAACGCTCATCATACAGTTCGGACCGCACAAAAGATTCGGCGCAGCAAGCGCCGGTGGAGCGAAAAAGAGCGCAAGCACGACCCCAACCAGAACTGGAGCGTATGATCGCCGGGCATTCATACTCTGATTCCTTTCTTCGGTACGCGTCTTACAGCCCGAGGGATGAAACCTCCGGGTCCTCGGCACGAGAACCATGTGCTGCGAGGATGGCGCCTGTTCAATGCGCCGGTATCTAGGGAACAGTCGTATACTCTTTTACGTTCTCGTTCCATACGCGAGTACCAGAAGGAAACGTGACTAGTAACTCGCCTGGGGCCTTCCCGATATCCGCGCTCTCAAGTGTCAGGCTAGTCTTGATATCTTCTCCCCCGTGACTGAAGACTTGCTCGCTGGGAAACCAGACGCCGTTACCGATATCCTTGTAGTTCTTGAAATCGATACTGAAAGCAGACAGCACATCCAGTGAGCCATTCATGGGACGATTCAGCCGTCTTGGGCAATATCCAATGCTGGGGTCAAGCCAAACTGAAATGGTCGCATCATCCGTGTATCCCAGTTTCTTGGCAGAAATATCCACCCTCCAGCAGACATGTTGGTCAACCGACTCCTGACAGGCCACGGTACCTTCTGTGACGGCCTCGTATAGCGGGCGCATCAACACGTACAGCACCGCCGTCTCCATCATATTGAGACAAGTCAGCCGCGATGAGACGTCTTCTATCGTCGTAGTCGCTCCCACAATGCTGCCATCCGATAACCGCTTCCCGAGTGACCTCGCCTCGTTGGTAGTCCTGTTATAGGAAGATATCTCCACCAAGCCCGATCCCTTTGCTGTGTCCTCCATTCGTATTAGACTCGCCGTCCTCACGTAGCGGATCTCCCGAATAGGAACAGGCACACTATCGCTCTTATGTCGGCTGACCTGGTATGTCAGTTGTAGTGAATCGCCGACAAGCTGGTCCTGGTGGCGCAATGCCGCAGTCAGATACTCAATGGTAGGAGTGATCTGAGCATACGCTGTACCCCCAATGAGTAGAAGCACAGCAAACGCACACAAGATCGCGGACACAGTCATCTTTGGCCGCATACTTCTTTCCATGGTTATCCTCTTTCCGTGCCGTCTAGCAGCCATCTGTATATTCGTCACGCTTGTACTTGGGCTGGTTCAACTCCAGATTATCCAAAGCGTTATTACACTTCCCTTTAATGCAAATTCCATTCTCATACCTGGACCCACAACCTGCGGGATCCTCTACTGTCAAGTTGCATTCTTTTGCCGGATCGCTCTTGTCTGCTTGGCACCTGTCTTCACTCGCCGGACCACTCTTGAAACTGCAAGGGGTAGACGTACAGGCGATGTCACGGCACGGCCCCTCAGTTCCGCACATACCTTCAGGCAGCCACCATGCACTGCAGCCATTTCGTCTCTGGCTAGCGCTGCTGATGCCTCCGACGTGCCTGCGGATGCTGCCAAAAGCAGGCAGACCACGACAGCAATTGCCAGTCCATTGTTCATCATAATACCTCCATTGCATTCGTCTTTCATCTCCCCAGACGGGCAAGTGTGTCCGCGCACGCCTAGTTGCCGCCACGCGATACGTCATAGTTATCCCACACATACAACACCCGCGCGCCTTTCTCGCCCATTCCCCTGGATCAGAAAGCCGGCGCTAGGGCACCGTGTACGTAGCATCGCGCAGGTTGTCCCTAACCACAGTTCCGGAGGGGAACTGCACAGTCAATTCCTTTGGGGTGAATGGTACGTCAGTGCGAACGTC
>JAAYKG010000089.1 GCA_012522555.1 Armatimonadota bacterium | reverse complement strand
ATATCGCAACTCGGAATCTGATTGAAGTTTCTGATGATGTTGGGTCCCCAATATCCGGCCCCAACCACGCCCATTTTGATGCTCATATCAGTCCCCCATTTTTGATTTATTCAGCTTCAGGCTTTCGTAACACAAACAAAATCGTCAATCGAAAGTGTCGAAACGGCCAGAGCGGCATAATTTTGTTTGCCAAGCAAGCGAGAAAATATGTGATTTTCGTCATGCGGAAATACTCATAAGCCGAGCTATACGTATCGATATATTCTAACTTAAAACCGTGCCTTTTCGCCGCAGCCTTAATAGCCGCCACCGTGCTCAATTTATAATACGTCGGCGCGTTATCTGCATTTTCATCGCCTGCGACCAATCGCCGCACAAACACATGAAACTTATGACTGGTCATCGACGAGACCACCATCGCCGGATTCAGCTTATTCGGCGCCCAGGCAATAAACGCAGCCCCCGGCTTGAGAACACGCCATATCTCCTGCAGCGCAGCGTCCGGATCGTCCAAATGCTCGAGCACATACCCACTCATCGCCAGATCTATAGACTCGGACTCGAAGGGTATATCGTAGATCGAGGCCACTTTCACCTCGTCGATATCCTTGTTTTGCAGACACTGCTCATCTACATCGAAACCAAGAACGTGTATATCCGGCCTTTTCTCGCGAATACGATGTAGAATCCACGAAACTGCGCCACACCCCGCATCAAGAATTACAGGCTTCTCGATTTCGGCAATTTCTTCGATCGCTCGAGCGACGGCATCGTCGTGCCATTTATGGTTGCCGCACGGTTTGAGCAAAGCCGCTATTTTTATATTTGTCTCGTACGATATGGGCATCAGGGCGCTCCCAAACTAATTGCTCAGCAGGCTCCACGTCCGACAATCGCTTTCGTTATCGTCCTGCACATAATTCGGATATCCAACAGCAGGGATTGATGCTCGAGATACCAAATATCCATCTCAACGGCTTTCTCGAACGGCACATGGCTTCTGCCATGGATCTGCCACCACCCGGTTATACCAGGAATGCCCTTGAGTCGGCGGCGATGCCAATCTTTGTATAGTTCTACTTCGTAAGGCAGATGCGGTCTCGGCCCCACCATGCTCATCTCGCCTTTCAAAACATTGAGCAGTTGGGGAAGCTCGTCAAGGCTTGTGCGCCGCAAAAACTTTCCGATAAATGTGATCCTGTCGTCACCAGCCAGCTTGTATATCTTCTTGCCGGGATAACGCTTTTTGATCTCATCTTCGTTGCCCTCGATGAACAACTTGATATATTCTCTGTGCTCGGAGTCGTCGTTATTGATGCGCATACTCCGAAACTTATAGAACATAAACTGTTTGCCGCCCCTGCCGACACGCATCTGCCTGAACAGCACCGGCCCCGGACTAGATAGCTTAATCAACACGCTAACCACAGCAGCAAGAGGTGCGGCGATTAACAGTGCAATCGAAGCGGCAACTATATCCAGCAACCGCTTCGACGCGTATATTCTAATCGGGCGCACTTGTTGCACTTCGCCCACTCTGTCTTCTGTGGCAGTGTCCTGGGCTGTCGGCATTACTACTTACCTCATCTTGCAGGATCGAGTCTGCACTCTATCCTATTACTTCTTTAATTATATCGGCCGCTTCGGCAACTTGCTCAGCGGTCAACTCCGGGAACATCGGGATCGATATGATCTGTTTGGCGTAAGCCTCAGATATCGGGTGATCTCCCTCTTTTCCGCCAAGAAACGCATATGCCGGCTGCAAATGCAACGGCACAGGGTAGTGAACTCCGCATCCACAGCCCTTCTCCTTAAGCTGCGCCATTACTTCGTCTCTGTTGTCGGCTCGCACTACGTATACGTAATACGAATGAGTCGCGTCCGCTCTTTCAACCGGAAGCGTCAATCCCGGAACGTCACCCAGCAACTGCACATACTGCTTCGCATGCGATCTCCGCGCCTCGACCCATTCGTCCAGATGCTTCAGCTTAATTCGCAAAACCGCCGCCTGGATACCATCCAACCGGGAGTTGTAGCCGATGAGCGAGTGCTCATACCAGGTTGTGCGCCCATTATCGCGCAGCAACTTGAGGTTCTCACATATTTCGTCGCTGTTGGTCAGGACAATTCCGGCATTGCCGTAGGCTCCCAGGGTTTTGGACGGATAGAAACTAAACCCCGCCGCGTCTCCGATCGAGCCAACCTGTTTTCCTTTAAATAATGTGCCGTGAGCCTGGGCGCAGTCTTCCACGACTCTCAGCCCATTTGCCCGCGCTATGTCCATTATAGCATCCATATCCGCCGGATGCCCATATAGATGCACCGGCAGGATGGCTTTCGTTTTCGGCGTGATGGCGGATTTAATCTTCTTGGGGTCGATGCAGTAGGTATCCGCCTCGACATCCACAAATACAGGTGTGGCGCCAGCGTGGCTGACCGCGGCAGCAGTCGCAATAAAAGTGTTTGCGGGAACAATCACTTCATCCCCATCGCCCACACCCACCGCTTTCAGCGCGAGAAACAGGGCATCGGTGCCGTTGGCGACTCCTATGCCGTGTTTCGCACCGCAGTATGCAGCGAACTCGGATTCGAACGCTTTCATTTCGTCGCTGAGGATGAACGCGGTATTGTCGCAAACGTTTTTGATCGCCGCCTCGACTTCGGCTGCGATAGATCGGTGCTGAATCTTTAGATCAATAAGCGGAACCACTTCTTCTACCTCCCGTTTTGTTCGAGATCAACAGAACCGTGCAACAGCACGTGGGCATACGGCTGATCCGTCAGTCCCGTCTGACATTTCAGGTCGTGAATACTGCATATAACCCGCCCAGGGTTGCCAACCACTACGGAGCCTGCGGGGATATCTTTGGTCACCACAGCTCCTGAGCCGATCACCGAGTGCGCGCCGATTCTGATAAACGGCAGCAGGGTAACGTTGACGCCGATTTGCACACCGGTTTCGATATGAGGGCCTTTCATACAATCCGCGGAATGCTCGCAGCCGGGGTGGATGTCGTTGGCAATGGTCACCCCCGGCGCCATAAAAGCGTTATCCTCGATCACCGTAAACTGCGCGACATAGCAGTTGCAATGAATCTTGACGCCGCTGCCGATCTTGCAGCCGTAGTCTATGGTCGTGCAATTCCAGACGTTGAACCCATCGCCAATTACATTTTCCTCTCGGATGGTGACGTTATGGCCGGTGGCAAACTTGTTGCCGATGATGGTGCCGCCGTAGATCACACTGCCGAACCTGATGCATGCGTCATCGCCAATCCTGAGGGTATGATCTGCGATCTTGCGGCCGGTGCGATAGCCAAGCTTAACCCCATCATCAATCGTGGGATTCGCCCCGATTATCACACCAGGAAACTCCGGTTTTGGCTGCTGATTGTCCAATTCACTGCCTCCCTAGTATAGATGAGCAAAATTTCAAGATTTGATCGGCCACATCGTCGGCTTTATATCTCGTAAGGGCGACAGCTCTTGCGGCTGCGCCCATTTTCGCCGCCCTGTCTGGGTCATCAAACAATTCTATAAGTCTTTGCGCAAGCTTTTCAAAATCTTCGGAATCGACCAAAAAACCGGTCTCGCCGTCCTCGATCATCTCAGGCACTCCTCCAACAGGAGCGGCCACAGGCACGCGCCCTGCGGCCATAGCCTGGCAGATAACCCCGGGCGAGGTTTCTTGATAGGACGGCAGTACCAGCGCAGCGCTTTTTTCTAACAACTGCACCAATCTATGCCTATCAACAATACCAAGATATTTTATTGCGTGTGAGGTATCGTCTTTTGAACTGATTTGATCCAGCTTTTGTTTATAGCCTGTGTTGGCGATCCCTCCGCAAACATGCAACACAGAATCCGGATGTTTTTGCAGAACTATCGGCATCGCTTTTATCAAAGCAAGCAGGTTCTTTCGTTCTCCGATGCTCCCTACGAACATAATTCCTTTGTTCGGGCGCATATCCGGCACAGACCAAAATATGTCCTCCACCGGCACATTGATCACCGCAGTCGGAGAATCTATCCAATTCGCATTAGCATCCAGGCCGTAT
>JAAYKG010000088.1 GCA_012522555.1 Armatimonadota bacterium | reverse complement strand
TGCCCACCCAAACCAATCTGGGTCGTCTGTCCTCATCAATCGTGGCTATTGCGCGAATTGCACGATCCAAACCCTTACGTTCGTCAATTTCACCAAGCCCTAATACGTAGTCACCTCTCTCAGCCTCCTCACTATGAAACAGCGCGGCATCGATTCCAAGATAGCATACTTTTGACTCCAATCCATAGGCTCTCAGTATGGATTCCCGGCTATATAATGAGTTTACGAGGATAAGATCATATTGTTTTGCTAGCTCGATTTCTTCGCTGCGTTCTGCCTGCGTAAGAATAGCTGTTATCGCCTTGAAAAAAGCAATGCCCTGCATCCGTGCAGCCTTGCCCGCAGTCAGGTGCGCTTCATAAAGCCAGCGCCGCGGCTCGGGAAGATAGAGCACAGATGGAGTTTTCAGATGCCGGCCTATCGAACTAACCACTTGATACATACAAGAATTTACTAATACGACCTCGAAGCCGCATTCATCTATTTGCTGAGCACAAATCCTGCAGTGATCATCTATAGCACGCTTTCGCTTGCCGGCCTCAATTCGCCATTCTAATTTTCCAAGCCAACTGCTCCAGTCGCGAACCGGGATCACATGTTCTTTTGCGACAATGTCGTCCAAGGGCAAGTATCCATCCTGGCATGATGGAGTACACCACGACTCCACGTGGTGTCCGTGCTCCACCAAACCACGAACCTGATGATACAACGCCCGTTTCGCTCCCCCACTTTGAAAATTATACCAGACAGCTATTTTCAAAGTATCGTTTGGCATCCAGCCACACCAGATAATTCAATTGCCAAATTAACCAATGTGCGACCGGGCGAACGATCAACTCTGGAAATAGCATATTCATGCGCTCTAAGACCCATAGCCTCCCATTCCCCTCTTGCGTGCCATGCACGTTCCATTGCTGCCGCAATGGAGTATGTAGTTGCGGCCTCAGCAACAAACGCGGTATCAGGCTCTTTCGCCCACTCAATGACACCTCCGACATCAGTCACCACTGCCGGCCGGCCACATAACATAGCCTCTACCAGTGCAAGAGGCGCACTTTCGGTCCTAGAAGGCAATACAAGCAAGTGAGCGTTCTGCCATACATATCTGATATCGTGCGAGTATCCAGAGAATACGACCTTGTCCTTAATGTTATAATATTCCGAAAGGTCCTCAAGGTAGGCCTTGTCGTATCCTTCCCCATGTAAAGTCAATCGCCATTGTCTCCGCTTCCACGGCTCCAGTGCAAGAGCTTCAAAAAGCAAATCTAGCCCCTTGTCATTTTCCAGCCGCCCAACAAATGCGAATTCAGCAGCATCGGATAATGGCATTGGCAGAGCAGTCGTCTCTTCTATGTTTACAGGATTACGGATAATGGAAGCATTAGGTAGGCCACAAGCCAAATGTCGTTCTACCATTCGTAATGTGCCATTAGAGACAAACAGGGCCGCCTTTGCATTTTGCTCGACATCACGCGTGACCCTGCGCATTTGGCTATCCGGAAGTTGGAAATCATTTGCAGAATGGGTGATAGTGACATATGGTATTTTGTATTTAAACAGCTCTTCAGCAAGATTCGGCAGTGTGTAACAGTCATAAATTACACTTAGATTGACTATGATAACATCCGGTTTCCATTCAAAAAGTTGTCTTAGCTCGGACGATCGACTCCGCAATCTTTCTCCTAGCAGACGAAGAAAAGCTACGCTCGATTCTTTAAGTCGGTTGATTAGCCATCTTCTCAATCGCCAGTGTATATTTCGTTTTTGCTTACGCCAAAATAAGCTGGTATCCGACGATAACAGATGCTCGGTGCGCGCGATGGTGGCATTGCCCCTTGACAAGCAAATCCCAACAGAATGCCCATCTGCCAGCGCATCCTCAGCCGCGCAGAGCCAGAGCGGGTCACACCCACCCCATATGCCATTTTCAAGAGTTGATATAATTCCGATTTTCAAGGATCACTCGCATCCATTCTCTAGCATTGACTAAGCAATGAAGAAAGAAAAGTTCTTATTTCTTGCTCTTGTCTAGTAGTGTGCTTTTGAGTTAACAGTTGAGTACTAAGTGCCAGCATACAATGTAAACACGTACTTATGACACCTCGATCAAGTAGCGCGCCACTGGCCAGCGCTTTCAGAGCCGCCCTAACTGCTAAGATATTGTCCCCTCGCCCTCGGCACGCTTGAGCTGCCGCACCCCAAAATGCGGACAGCCAGGCTTTCTCCTGCTCGCAACCTCCCTGTCGATTAGCTATTCCCACCCATTCTCTCAATTCGTGAGCCCGTGCTTGATAGTCTCTCAACGAGTTCTGCCCTACAATAGCGTGACCGACAAACGAGTGTCGAATGATGTCGCGCTCGCCAAGAGATATAGCTCTGTTACAGGCCTCAGTCAGCCAAATCGACGCCTCAGGCAATTGCAAGAAAGCTGCTCTTGCAGCGTGATTTGAATAGGAATATAACTCGGCTATTTTCTTCATTACAGGAGTCATATACTGACTATGCTTCTCTATGATTATGAGGGCACCCTTGAGAGTGCTGACAGGGTTGTTGGTTCTATTGCCTGAGTGAATACGGTAAATACCTACTGGTTCACTTATTATAGAAAAGTGTGTGATCGCGCTTAATCGAATCCACATATCCCAGTCTTCACTATGCGGAAGAGACACGTCGAATCCACCCACAGTCTCAAACAGTCTGCGGTGCGCTACTACACCTTGTGAAACAAACGAGTTTCGCAACAATAGAGATTCCCTGACGTCGCCAACCCATTCAGGTCCGCTGCATGAGTATAACTCATGAGGGTAAATGAACTCGAAGTCTTGATTCATTCGCACACATCTACCGTGAGAAGCCGAAATATCCGGATGCCGATCTATAGCGCTGAGTTGAAGCTCAAGCTTTCGTGGCAGCCATAGATCATCGGAATCTAAAAACGCCAGATATTCTCCTTGTGCAGCAGCAATACCCGTATTTCGCGCGGCGCAGCGTTGTTGGTTCTCTTGCCAGATGTAGCGGATTCTATCATCAGCAATAGCTTCGATTACGGATTTCGTGTCATCTGTCGAGCCATCGTCAACTATTATCAGTTCGAATTTTTGATAAGTCTGAGCTAATACACTGGCTACCGCTTGCCGCAGCAACTTTGATCGGTTATAAGTTGGTATAATAATGCTTACAAGCGGCATGTCGTTTTTCCACATCTCGCCCATTTCAAGACTGCATTTCGACAACCTAAGAATTTCGACACAAGCCTTCTGTAAAGACGATTATATCGCCTTGCGGTACGTTTTTTCGCATTTAAAACCTCGTCATATAAAGCGAGATAACCATCAATCATAACTTCGGCAGTATGTCTCTCTCTTATTCGGCGAATGCCGTTTTCTGATAACGTTCGTTGGTAATCTCGATTAGTTGTGATGGAGCAGATTAAGTCAACAACCATATCGACTCCGACTCGGCGGTCAAAAAGCAAACCATTACTACCGGAATCAATCATTTCAGGGATACCGCCTACAGACGCTGCAACCGCAGGACATCCACAAGCCATAGCTTCGAGAATACACATTGGAAAGCCTTCAGAGTATGAGGTAGACAAAAGGCATCCTCCCGAATTTGCCACCTGACTATACAAATCTGGCATTTTCGATGGGACCACGTGATCCAGTATTTTAATACGTTCTGGAAGCCAGTCTCTTATGGTTAGCGACCTCTCATCAACAGAGG
>JAAYKG010000087.1 GCA_012522555.1 Armatimonadota bacterium | reverse complement strand
CTGCTTGCACATCCGGATCGCTCGATCCTTCTCACGTGCTGATGGCGCTCGGACTGAAGCACGAGCAGGCGCATGGCTCACTCAGAATGACGCTCGGCAACGATAACACCCTAGAGCAAATAGAAAAAGTTATCGACACGCTGCCCGGCATAGTTGTGCGTATGCGCGAGATGTCCCCGCTTTACAATCAGTAAATAGTCAG
This sequence comes from Armatimonadota bacterium, assembly GCA_012522555.1. Classification (GTDB taxonomy): domain Bacteria; phylum Armatimonadota; class UBA5829; order UBA5829; family UBA5829; genus DTKD01. Next base: position 14,773 of record JAAYKG010000087.1, on the reverse strand, counting down.
GCCGGTTGTAAGCGCTAATCAGCCTGTAACCGGCCCGGCATCTATTTCAACGCCTCATCTATCGCGGCGTTCACTTCGTTGAATGTGGCCTTATCGAATACGTGCCTGGCGATGGCTCGTATAACGCCTGTTTTATCTATAACAACAACAGTCGGCGTCTTGGAGGACACTCCGTAACTTCGCGCAGTCCCTCCAGAGAAGTCCAGCATCATGGGGTCTTTGGTCTCCTTTTTTATTCGAGACCGCGCGATTCCGCGGCCGATGCTCGGGATTGACTTTAGATCGAGCAGGCCCAGAATCGTGATCCTGTCGGAGTAACGAGATTTCAAAGAATCCACCCATGGCCCCATCAAACGGCCGGAGTCGGACGTCGCCACCACCAGCACGGTCACTTTATCGGCAAGCTCCGGCAGTTTCCAAGTCTTGCCGAATTGGTCTTTAAGATCAAAATTGGGTGCTCGGTCGCCAATTTTTATATCGGGTTGCGTTAGGGCGGCAGTCGAAATTGCAGTCAATATCGTCAGAACGATAATCGCGGTTCTCATGTGAAAGGCCCTCCAAAGCAGGTTGAATCATGTATGAATACGATATGCTACATAATTCGTTACCCGTCACATCTCCCCAGAAAACCAGCCTACTTGTTCGGCATTTGTTTTAACGGAGCGATTAGCGCCTCCCCCGAACCGCAAGTGTCGATAGTGTAGCGTCTGTCCCCAGCCGGCGCCAGACAAGTAAATGAATAGCCCAGTTCGATGCTCCAATCCTCGCTCGGGCCGCTGATCTTACAATTTCCTTTTGTTGCGGTGATCAGATGCATATGGCTGGCGGATTTGACTGTAATCCGATCTCCCGTGGCTTTTACCACACAAAAACTCGGAAATTCGGTTATCAGCTCAGATTTCTCACATTCAAGGTCCAGCCCCGGGTCAAGGTTGGGCAGGTCAGGTCGCGGGGTCATAATGGCGGTGCAGCCCTCCTGAAGGTCCAACTTACCTCGGCTGCGTTCACGATTATAATCATAAAGCCGATATGTAACCTGCGTTTGCTCGCTGATCTCGTAGGTCAGCAGCCCCGGACCAATTGCATGCACCATTCCGGTCGGCACATTATAATGCGCCCCCGGTTTGATCGAGTCTATGCGGCCAAGAGCTCCCAGCACTTCGTTCTCCGGCGGATTCTGCGAGGATATCAGGTCGCAAAACTGCTGCTTTTCGACCCCTTGGGCCAATCCAAGATATATATAAGCGTCGGGGTCGGCCTCGAGGACATACCACATCTCATCTTTGTGGACATCCGGAAGCACAGGGTGGTTTTGCACGGAGAGCTTATCCGCGGAATCTATCACCTTGACGACCACCGGCACATTCACAATTGTATTTAGCAAAGCGCCTGCGAGGGGGCCGTTGGCGATCTGCGTCACTGTGCACAATTCTTTATTGTCCGGCGCAGTCGGCCACGTGCTGACGTCCCACGATTCTCCGATAGGATCAACCGAATCCACGACACGGCGACCAGGGATTTTCGATATTCTGCCTCCCCCCCAAACCTTGGGCACTGAGATCGGCTCTAATAACAACGGATAGTCAAAACCTGCCAAGTAATTGCCTCCTTAGATGCGTAGTTACATGATGATACCCCGCTCAAAGGCAATGCGCAACTTTGCCCTGCTGACAATATACCCCGAGAAATGCTAATAGTTGAATTGAAATCAGCCAATACACGGTATACATAATTGGAACGTCCGCGACGGGATCATCGTCTCTAGATATAGATGATCTAACGACACCCCGATCCCAGGCGAGCGGCTACGGAGAGACGTATTATGCGGGAAGCAAAAATATCCAGCCATCGATTTGGCTACACGCTATTTGAAGGCTCGGCGATAGTAAGGCCAGAAGGAGCTTGCGACGAAGAAAGGACCGAAGCGTTGGCTAAGCTGGTGAATTCTCCCCTCATCAGCGCGAAGAACCTGATACTCGACCTCAGTCGTGTCGGCTACGTGGAAAGCCCTGGATATCGGTGGCTTGTGCGACAACTGCAGCAACTGGAGTCCGACGGTAAAACGCTGGTGCTCGTTGGAGTGCCGCCATCGGTGGAGCGGGCGCTCAAACTCCTGAGGCTGGACAGATTTTTTCCTGTCGCCAGGGACGTGCAAGAAGCCTTGGCAGGATTGGAGCCTGCGGAACAACAGATCCCGAGTTGATTCCGCAAGCTCTATCTCACGCTCGATCTATCTTTGAGTGAGTGAAAACAGCGAATCGACTAGCCCTACGTTGCGCTGCAGGTTCTTGTAGGTGACTGTCCCCAGTTTCTCTCCGGAATTGTTATACATCGTGGATGTGGTGGCGATCGGCAGCTTTGCTGTAAGATTCTGGAAGTCGGTGTAGGTGTAGCGCACGCGCATCTCTCCACTGCCTCGATATTTCTCGCGTTTGATTACTTGCAGATTTTTGGGGTTCAACCACACTTTATCGTGACGTTTACCTACATCTGGAGCTTTCGGCACTAGCTTCAGCAGCACGATCCCCTGTTTGTCGGTTGATACAACCGTAACGGTATTATCCATCCAGAGTCGACTGGACAAAAAACCGAAATCCAATGAATCGAATCTCTTGCCCGGCTTGTTTTTCAGGTCTTCGGTCTTTCGCACCATCGAAGCGAGCACGAGCTTCTTGTAACCATTTTGAATAAACGAAGCCTTGATACCCTGCGCGAAACCATCCATTCTAAATTTATCCGGGCCTTTATAGGAGATGACGGCCTTTTGGAGCTTGAGGATATCGGAATACCCATCTCCCATATCCGCTACATTACCCTTGTCTGCTGAGGTGATCACCATCTCCGTTTTCATATCTTTTAACCCAGCCTCAGCAGCTTTCGTTTTCGTCAAAATCTCACCGGCGGTGATTGCCATTGCGGAGTTTGCAATAAACGCACATAACAGCGCAATAGCAGCAAGTAGACTAAATCGCTTCATATCTATCCTTCCAACACATAATCAACTATAGTTTAATAGACGGGTGACGACGCCCAATCTGCTTCCGATTTTAGCAAAATATATCTTAATCAGCCGATTTACAATCGCATGAATGAATATCGAGATCTTGGGTAGACTAATGGCAGAGGTGTTTTTATGAGTGTTATTGATTATTCGGTTGCAGCCGCCGGAGCTGCGCTTATATTATTTATCTTGATATTTTTTCTGGGTGGCTCTCGCAAACAACCTCAGAGCGGACATGAACATCACCACGCGGCTCTGAACAAAGCTGAGTTGTTGTTGGGAGGTTTGCACTGTCCAAGCTGTTTGTTGGCTATCGAACGCAAATGGAAACGAACCGACGGGGTTGCTGAGATCAGTTCAAACTTCGATACGGGGCGCACGACAATCTCATACGATCCCGGCCTCGTAAACGTTGATCAATTAATCGAGCAGGTGGAAAACCTGGGCTACAGCGCAACTCCGGTAACCGAGCACACCCCAGAAACCTCTACAGAGGAAACAGAGGACGAGGTGGGTTACGTTCGAAGTCGATTGATTGTGTCGGTTATTCTCACCATACCCATAGTCGTAATCGCGATGGGTATTCACGCCGTTCCGCCGTCGCCTCTTATCTGGATCGAACTTGTGCTGACTGCTATTGTGTTATTCTGGGGCGGCTGGAGGATACTGAGAAGCGCCTGGGGTGCGGTGAAGAATCGTGCCAGCGATATGAATGTTTTGATTGCGGTTGGCACGCTGACAGCATTCATCTATAGTACAGTCGCCGCGGCTCTAGGCAAGCCGGATGTGTATTTTGAAACGGCTGCGGTGATCGTCACTTTGATTCTTGTAGGCCGGCTGCTTGAAGCTCGCGCGCGCAGTCATACCTCCGATGCCATCAGAAAACTGCTCGATCTGCAAGCCAGGACTGCACGAGTGGTCCGAAGCGGAGAAGAAGTCGACATTCCGATTGAACAAGTCGTAGTTGGGGATCGGGTGCGTGTGCGACCAGGAGAAAAAGTGGCAGTGGACGGCACCGTCGTCGATGGGTCATCGGCTATTGACGAATCGATGATAACCGGCGAGAGTGTGCCCGTGGAGAAAGCAGCCGGAGATCAGGTGATTGGTGCCACTATCAATCGTACAGGCACTTTCCTCTTCGAGGCTACCAAGGTCGGCAGTGATACGATGCTTGCTCAGATCGTCAAAATGGTGCGACAGGCGCAGGCATCCAAGGCTCCCATTCAGAGGCTGGCTGATCTGGTTGCGGGTTATTTCGTGCCGGTGGTAGTCAGCATAGCGGTTGCGACTTTTGTTGTATGGTTTATTGTTGGCTCGCCGACTCAGGCGGTGCTGAGCGCTGTAGCGGTGCTTATCATCGCGTGCCCGTGCGCCTTGGGCCTGGCTACCCCTACTTCCATCACAGTAGGGACCGGTAAAGGGGCTGAAAATGGGATACTCATACGAAGCGCGGGCGCATTGGAGACTGCGGGTAGAGTCGACACTGTAGTCCTGGATAAGACAGGCACTGTTACCTTAGGTGAACCGTCCTTGGTTGATATCATTGAAAACCACGAACAGCACGATCCGCTGCGATTGGCGGCTTCGACGGAGCGTGGTAGCGAACACCCCATAGCGCAGGCTATTATTCGTGCAGCCCAGGACAGGAAGCTGGACTTGCAAGACCCGTTGGACTTTTTGGCATTCCCGGGAGGAGGGGTTCGCGCAAACATTGGAGGTATCACCGTAATAGTCGGCACTGCCAGGCTGCAGCAAGAGAACGGAGTCGATTTTACCGATTTAGATTCCACCATAGAGAGACTGGAACGAGAAGGCAAAACTGTAATAGCCGTCTCGGCGGATGGCCGTGCAATCGGGCTGCTGGCAGTGGCTGACACTATTAAGCCGGGATCCAAAGAAGCGATTGAACGACTCAAAAGTCGGGAGATCGAAGTTATAATGATCACCGGTGACAATCGACGCACAGCAGCGGCCGTGGCAGCCGAGGTTGGGATCGAAACGGCTATGGCCCAGGTTCTACCAGGAGACAAAGCCGCTCGAGTCGCTGAGCTGCGTAAGCAGGGAAAAGTAGTCGCAATGGTAGGAGACGGTATCAATGACGCTCCTGCCTTAGTGGAGGCTGATTTGGGGATCGCGATTGGGACCGGTGCTGATATTGCGATTGAATCGGCGGATATTACATTAATAGGCGGCGAGTTGAGTGGGGTGGTTGCCGCAATTGAACTGTCGCGCGCAACTCTCGCCAACATAAAGCAAAATCTGTTTTTCGCGTTTGTCTACAACTCGCTGGGCATTCCGATAGCAGCCGGAGTCCTGTACCCGCTGTTTGGCATTTTGCTCAACCCTATGATAGCGGCAGCGGCGATGGCTGCAAGTTCTGTCAGCGTCGTCACCAACGCGCTGCGGCTGAGAGGGTTCAGGCCATCGGAATAAGCAATCTCAAGCGAATGGATCGGAGTCTGTCTCCGCTGCAAACAGATCGGACTCGAAATCGGCTTTGGCGGGGCCGTTATTGTTGGGGATTCCTTTGAATAGAGGCCGATCCAAAAAGAAGTGTTTTTTTGTAAACAGGCTCCAGTCGTTTTCCGCGGCCGAGTCCTCGAGCGCGTTGCGATACATTGCAATGTCCGCATCAAGCTCATCAGCCACATGGACTATCATCGCCTCGATGCTCTTTGGCTGTTTTGGCGAGCCGAATTCTTTGTGGCCGTGGTGTGAAAGTATTGCGTGCTGCACGGCAAGACTCAGCAGGCTATCGAAACCTTCAATCCGATCAGCCGCAGCCTTGACCATCATAGCCCCACCGACAACATGCCCTATAAAATGACCGGCTTCAGTAAACCGAAACGCAGTCGACCACTCATACTCCTGAATTTTGCCGATATCGTGCAGGGCCGCTGCAGTCAGGAGTATGTCGCGGTCCACCTCAGGATACAATTGTGCCAGAGCATCACTCGACTTGACCACGTTAAGCGTGTGTTCCAACAGCCCACCGATGTATGCGTGATGAACCCTTACAGCCGCCGGCGCTTCTTTGAACATATCGCAGGTACGCTTGTCCTCAAAAAACGCTTTGAGCAGCAGTTTTAATTGCGGGTTCGTCACATTGCTGAGTAAATCCTGAAGTTCGGCAAACATCTGATCGATGTCGCGTGTAGTAACTGCCAGAAAATCGCCAGGCTCGACCTTGCCGGATGGCTTGTTAATGGCATCCAGTTTGATCTGCAGCTGCCCCTGGTAGTCGCTTACTCTTCCGCGTGCTTCGACATAGTCCGCAGCGGAGGCCAAATCAATCTCGCTCTGCGAGGCATTCCATTTGATGGCTGTGATGTTACCGGTCTTGTCGGCGAGTGTAAATCTGAGATACGGGTCCCCAGTGCGAGTATTTGCACATTGCCTGGTTGCGATAAGAAACACATCGACGACTGTGTCGCCTTCTCGAAGATCGGAAATATAGCGAGATTTCATTGCGGCCTCCTGTAGGCTAATTTTATCTTTGGTCAGTCACGCTGTCAATCCCACAAAAGGCTGCAAAGCGTTTATAATGTTCAGGAAAAAACACCCCGTGAAAAATCTCGGCAACTAAATCAGATAACCTGGCATACTATACTTTAGGCAGGAATATTACTGGCAGGCGGCGAATACTCGCTTTGAACTGACCAGATATGGCAAAGGAGCAATAATACACTATGAAAAGAACAATTGTGTTCTTGCTGATAGCTGTGCTAACGATTGCGTTAGCGGGCTGCGGCGGCAAGGGCGGCCCCCCGGCGACTGTAGCTACTGTAGACGGCAAGCCTGTTTCAGGGGAGCTTTATTACGAGTTCCTCGACACATCGTTCGGTCGACAGGCTCTGCCTTCTTTGATCGACTATCAGGTGATGCTCAACTGGGCCGCCAAAGAAAAGGTGCCGGTGACCGATGCTCAGATCGACAAACAAATGGATATCCTGAAGCGAGACGGCAATTACGACGATCAGGTCGTCAATTTGGGCGGAGAACAAGCGCTGCGAAATAGATACAAACAATTCCAGGCGGCCATCAACCTTGGTGAGAAATTCAACAAGTTCACCGAATCTGAACTCAAAGAAATGTATAACGAACCGTTTATGAAGACACGCTACGTCCGTGGTCCGAGACAACGCGTAATTTTGATAATCTCAACCAGCAAAGCGGAGATCGATAAAGCTAAAAAGGCCCTCGAAAAGGGAATGGATTTTGAGGCTGCCGCTGTTAAATACTCGGATGCGCAGTTTACAATGGGCGGGCCTGTCAAGACTTTCGTTTCTAAGGGAGAAGGGCCGGAAGGCCTCTATGATGCCGCTAAAAAGCTTAAAGATGGCCAGGTTAGCAAGCCTTTCCAATTCACTTTGAATTCGATGGGAGAATACTCCGGAATCGTTAAGGTGATTGGTGAGCAGCCAAAGCTGGACTTGAAGTTCGACCAGGTCAAAGACGAAGTAAAGGCGATGGCCGCCCTCCAAAAGACTTCTACCCCGGAATTCCAAAAGAAATTCGAGGCTCAAAAGAAGAAAGCGGACATCGTGATTCTTCTACCGCAATATAAATATATGGTGGATCAGATCAAGAATCCTCCGCCCCCGATGATGGGTATGCCCGGGGGCCAGTAAAATTCGTATGGTGTTGATCGACGGCCGGGAGATTCTCCCGGCCGGTTTTTTGATACGGATGATTTCTTGTATGGGTGAACTATGACAACTCTTTCAGTTGAGAAGTTGACGATGCCGGCTGCCGAGTTGGGGCCGGAGAATCCTCTGCCTTATTTCCGCGCTTCTAACCCCGACGCGAAGTATAAATTGGACGACAGCATCTCGGAAGAAGATCGCAAGCATATGGGCTGGCAATCGGCGTTTCGTGTGCTGCCTCATCGAATGCAGGATTCGTATAACCGGGAGTTAAAGCCCCGAGACTACGTCTCAATCATTCTGGAAAATGAGCACCTTAGAGCATCGTTTATCCCGGAGTTGGGCGGTCGATTGGCGTCGCTGATACACAAACGCACAGGCTTGGAGCTGCTTGAGCCGGTCACGCATTTTCAGCCGGCAAATGTGGCCTTGCGTAACGCGTGGATTGCTGGTGGTGTGGAATGGAATACTGCCCAATTGGGCCACCATTATCTGACTTGCGCACCCATGTTTGCCGCCAGAATCGTCGGTGCGTACGGCGAATCGTCTTTGCGGTTCTACGCGTGGGAGCGCACGAAGCAGTTCCCTTATCAACTGGACTTCCATCTGCCGCCTGATTCTGAGTTTTTATATGTTCGGGTGAAGATAATCAACCCACATAAATCCGTGTTGCCGATGTATTGGTGGAGCAACATAGCTGTGCCACAGACTCCCGATCGCAGGGTGCTTGCCCCGACCGACCGAGCCGTTACCAATGCACCAGACGGGTTTGCCATGGTCGATCTGCCGATAGTTGAAGGGATTGATGTTTCATATCCGACTAACGTGCAATCTTCTAGAGAGTATTTTTTCAGAATAGACGACTCACAGCGACCCTGGGCTGCCGCTCTTGACGAGAGTGGCAGAGGATTGATTCACACATCCACACAGCGGCTCTTGGGTCGTAAGATGTTTGTGTGGGGAACCGGCCGTGGAGGACAGCGATGGCAGGAATACCTGCTCGGCGGAGATAGGGCCTACATAGAAATCCAGGGTGGCCTTGCGCGTACGCAATTGGAGACGATTCCGATGCCTGCCGACACGCAGTGGACGTGGACCGAGGCTTACGGGTTAATGAGCATCGACCCGGCAGCGGCTCATTCTCCGGATTGGATTGCGGCGAGAACTTCAGTCGACGAAGCGCTTAACACGATTCTTCCGGCGGCCGAACTGAATGATCTGGATGCGAAGTTTGCAGAGATCGGCAACAAAGCGCCTCTCAATGTATTGCTCGAGGGGGACGGTTGGGGGAGTCTCGAATCCATCCGCAATCCGTGCGTTCAGTTCCCCGAAATGCCTTTTGGGGAAAACTTCATCACCCCCCAGCAGCAGCCTTGGCTATCTCTGCTGCGTAACGGCTATTTGCCTGAGTGCAGCCCTGAGGAAGGGCCGGGACATTTTATGGTGCAATCCGAATGGCGCAAATTGCTGGAAGAATCGATTGAGCTAGGCAAAAGTGACCATTGGCTGGGGCATCTTCACCTGGGCATAATGAAAAGGGAGGCCTTTGATGTAGACGGCGCGCGTGAATCGTGGCTGAAGTCCATCGAGCATACCCCCACGAGCTGGGCGTATCGCAATCTGTCGGCGCTGCCTTCCAATGATGCCGATACGGCGTGTGATTATATGGCAAAGGCGTGGTCTGTTGGCCCGAGGGTCACGGCGCTGGCTTTGGAGTATGCTCATCTACTCGAGAAACACGAGCGATGGGACGAGCTGAAGAGTCTTATCGAAGAATTGCCCGAAGATATGCGCAATCATGAGCGAATGCTGATTGTGGCGGCAAGGATTGCTTTACATTTCGACGATCTGAGCAAGCTCGAAGAGATACTCTCGCACGATTTCGCCTCGATCCGCGAAGGAGAGGTCACCCTTACGGATCTGTGGTTTGCGTGGCAAGCCAAACTGATCGCTCGTAAAGAGGGAATCGCTGTTGACGACGCACTGCTGGTTAGAGTCCGACAGGAGCTGACTCCGCCGTGGCGGATCGACCAGCGCACGTACTAGTTGAGGAGAAATTAAATGATACGCCTGCTTCTCGCCACAATAGTTCTTCTTTGCACGTCAGTGCCGTCTTTTTCCGGGATAAACCCGGGCAAGATCGGAGCGTATGTCAAACTAAATAAAGAAGTCCAGTCGCCGGCAAAACTGAGAGCAGCTATGAAGCGCATCAAGGCATCTGGTATTGAATTCATAATTCCAAGCACCAAGCTCACCAGTGGGGCTGTCAACTGGGACAGCAGGGTGGCGCCTAAATCACAAATCGCCGATCCAGCATATATCGAGAAAATTATCAAATATGCACATGCGGAGGGCCTCAAGGTCTATCCTATGTTCTGCCTATGCACGGAAGGCGGAGAGGGCAAACTCAGTGAATTGCTCGAGTGCAATCCGAGCTGGGCGTGGTATACGGAAGGCAAACGAAAGGGCTACATTGACCCGGGTAATGCTGCCGCCAGGCAATATCAATGTTCACTGATCGCCGAATTGGTGGGCAACTATGACGTGGACGGCCTCAGCCTGGATTATCTTCGCTGTCCTAACCGAATCGGCTACACAGACACAGGCCGAGCTGCTATTCTTAAAAAACACGGCGTCGATTTGGAATCAGTCGTAAAATCATCCGAAGAGGTATTGGACACCGAGGGAGGAGTGGTCTCCAAAGCTCAGCCGAGTAATGCTCGCAACCATGACATTTGGCCGGCTTGGAAACAGTGGCGATATAATGAGATTAACACATTCATGCGCGAGATCAGGGCCACCGTAAACAAAACCAAACCCGGGTTGCCGGTTGCGAGCTATGTCTGGGGATACAGCACCTATACTGGCAATTCGGAAGTGTGTCAGGACTGGAAGACGTGGATCAAATCCGGGTGGCTGGACTGGATAAATCCGTCCGGTTATCGCTATGATGATCAGGTATTTCGCGACGTGGCTCTCCAGAACCGTGCCAATATCCCAAAAGGCTTTCCGTTTTATATCACAATTGGCGTTCACACCAGCCACGGCACTCTGAACAGCGCCGAAGAAGTACGCAGGCAAATGACGATAGCGCACGAGTGTGGGGCGGATGGTTTGGTCTTTTTCACGTGGGAAGCTTTAGATAAGTTCGCAGATGAATTAGCGCCCGACATAAAATCGTTTGGCAAATAAAAACAAAGCCTCCGGATCCTCTCCGGAGGCTCTATTTAGAATCTGATTATTTCTTCAGACACAACAGCATGCCTTGGCCTGCCGCCAACCAGCGATCTTCTCCCTGCCACGGGTTGATTTGCCCCGTGTAGGCGCTCACTCTCTGGATTTCTCCATCCTCTTTGAATTTGACTTGGAACGGGGTGGATTTATGCAGGTCTCTGTTTACCACCATAGCAAACTGCTGGCCATCAGGACCTTCGAACTCTCCAACAACGAAGTCACCGCCGCCTTCCACCGATTCAGTGAACTTGCTGGTAGCAATTCCCTGGCTTCCATCAGGAACATTCGGATGATGGAAGACGTTCACGTTCTTTAGGGTGATGTATACCGGCAGGATATTTTGCAACTGCAAATTGACGTCCCGCAGCATATACAACGTCTGCGTTTTGTTTCCGAACTGATCGATCGGCCCAAGGCGATAGTTGCCGGTTTTGGGTGTGAAATAAGTAAAATAACTTATCCCGCGAGCGCCATAGGCCAGGGTCGTAAACAGTTGGAACCGGAACCCGGCTGGGGTTGGCTCTGCATAGCGGAAATGCGAGTTGGACAGAACGATATTCCAAAACGGCAGATTGTGCCTGTGCGAAGCCGCCCGCACCCGCTCGAGGTTCAAGAAATACCCTCCGGCCAACGATCCATCATCCATAAGGGAATAACGATCATAGCTGATAAATTTCGGCTTGATCTGCTGCACGAATTCATCCAAGTAGTGGTCGTAGGAATATACCCCCAGCGCCTCGATAGATACACCCATAGGAAACAGGTTAATATAGGCAAGCGCGTTGGGATCGGCCTTGTAGACTGCCGCAGCCCATCTACCAAGACCAGGAAATACCCTTGCGGTCGGTTCGTCTCGCAGATAATAACCAAATGCGGCCTTATGCCCGGCCACTCTTTTTACCAGCGCCTGCACCCGCTTATCAATTTCCGCCTGATCCAACAGCGCTTCTTTGTCGCCGGCATGAGTCGTCGGGTCGGAAACGAGGCACTTCAGGCCAGCTTTTTCAACTTTGTCCAGGTCGTCGACTCGGACAAAACCTGCTGTGTTGAATCCGCAATCCCGAATAGTGTCGAAAACAGATTGGTCGCCGCTGGTTGTCCCCCAGGGCATAATCACAAATTCCGAAGGATCGACCATTTTCATCTCCTTGTTTTGGGCCGCGGCAGGGTTACCAATCAGCCCGATTGAGATCATTAACATACATGCAATAAGCCTCACAATGCTCTCCTTTGCTATTTCGTTGCCGGCCAGGTATGCTGGAAGAAATGCCATCCGCCGAGTCGTGGAGGATTGCCTTGATCCTCAGCCAACAGTTCCAGATAGTTCGCAGACACCTTCTTGAAAGCGTTTGCATATTCCTCGATTACATCCGGCCTACAGTGTTTGAACCAGGGGATGCTGTAGACGAGCTTGCCAATCCCCTCTGATACGGGCAAACTGCCTTCAGGCTGCCGGACATCTCGATTGGAGTTGGCGATTCTAGTCGGTTTGCCGTGGCCGTATATATCGGCGTGGTTGAGCAGCGGATGAAGATGTAAGGCCGAATTACAGCCTGGGCTAATACCGCAGGCCTCCGCGCTCACAGCCTGGCAAAATCGAGTCACCGAAAGCCCATCAAGCTCCTCAGGGGCATACCGCCCATGTGCGGCATACCATCCGCCCATAGTCGAATTTGAATCATTCGCCGGTCTGTGAGACTTTACTCCAGGAACGCCCTCCAGCAAATCCCAGAAATAATTCATGCCTTTTTGTATCTCTTCTACCCGCTCATCATAATATTTGAGCTGCACTCGACCAACCGCGGAACTGAGCTGATGCATGCGATATTTATATCCCCCCATCGGCAGCCCCTTGAACGGTCGCAGATCCGGCGTCTCAATTGAATCATTAAATCGCTCATAAAGCCCGAAAACTGCTGCGCGTTCGTAAATTTCCTGATCGTTGGTAACAAGGATACCAGCCTCCCCGATTGCCAGAGACTTGCCCGACATACAGCTCATCGCACCCACATCGCCTATCGCGCCCACCAGCCGGCCTTTATACAACGCACCCTGCGCATGCGACACATCCTCGATTACCTTGATGTTATGCTTGCGAGCTATCTCCATAATAGGGTCCATATCGCAGGGATGGCCAAGATAATGAACCACAACTATCGCTTTGGTGCGTTCGGTGATCCTGTGTTCGATATCGTTTGGGTCGATACATAGGCTGACGGGGTCGGATTCGCAAAAGACAACAGTTGCGCCCAAGGAAAACGCCGGCAATGCGGATGCCCAATAAGTCACGCTTGGGCATATGATCTCGTCGCCAACGCCGACTTTGCAGCCGAACATTGCACTGTGCAGCGCCGCAGTGCCGTTGCACATTCCGAGAGCATATTTGGAGCCTTGCCACTCGGCGTATTCCTTCTCGAACTGCATGGTTACATCCGATCCAGACATGCCGCCTCGTCGCAGCACATCGAGCACCGCCTGCTCGTCTTCATCGGTTATAATCGGCCAAGTGAATATATCGGCAGGGTCTTTTGTTACCGCTTTTGGCCCGCCAAACAACGCAAGTTCTGACATGCTACATCTCCTCCCATCTCCGCGTAAGATGCTGCTGCCATTGTAGCACAGGTTATAATTGCCTGCTAGATCAATATGCCCAATAAACAGGTCCAATGCATACAATTAACACAGTGTGGAAAGTTGATGTCAATGCTGCGATCTTTCACTGCTGCGCTGTTTGTTGCTTACCTTTCCGCGCAATCTCTCATATTTCAACAACTCACACAATTTCGCGGGCCTCCGCTCGATGAATCGCCTTCACACATCCTCGGCCAATTTCCCATTGACCACTGTGCGGTGGATGTGTTATTATTTTTCTCGCGGAGTGGTGTCCGAGTTGGTCGAAGGAGCAGCACTGGAAATGCTGTAGCGGGGCAACTCGCTCCTGGGTTCGAATCCCAGCCACTCCGCCAGACCTTCAACACTCGTGCATACACATCTATTTCACCGGACATTTCGAGCGATCAAACAGCTCATTTGGATTGTTCCAGCGATCGCGGTCATTGTTGCGCTTGCGATACAGTATAAGATTCATCTCGCAAACGAGTGGCAATCGCACGTTCCACTTCCCCAGGCTCCACCACATACACGCGGAGATCGAATACTAGTCTTTGCGCCGCATTCGGATGATGAGACCCTCGCCTGTGGCGGGATGTTGGCAACGGCGACAGCGAATGGCGCGGATGTCAAGGTGGTGCTTGTCACGAACGGGGATGGCTTCCGTATAGCCGTCGGCAGAGCTTATGGCACGATCAAAGTCACCCCCAAGCGCTGTATCGAGTTCGCATATAAACGGCAAAAGGAAACCCTGAGAGCGCTGGGGATTCTAGGTGTCAACGCAAATAATGTGACTTTTCTGGGCTACCCCGACCGCGGTATCGATCGCTTGTGGAACGATCATTGGCTTGCAGATGATCTCTATACATCTCGCGCTACAAGAGTCAATAGATCTCCCTATCGCAACTCCCTAACCGCCAATGCGCCCTATTGCGGGGAGAGCCTTCTTTCGGACATCGTAAAGACTATCAATACCTTTAAGCCGACAGATATATATCTGCCGCATCCGTGTGATAATCATCCTGACCACTACGCAACCTATTGCTTCGTGTCCGCGGCGCTGGAACAAATACACAGCAAAGACCGCGAACCCGAGATCAAAATGCATACCTACATTGTCCACAGAGGGGATTGGCCTGTTCCAAAAGGAGACCGTCCACGCGAGCCGCTCGCCCCACCCCACGGCCTCGTACAAACCAATACCAAATGGTATTCCCTGCCCTTGTCTCCCGACATAGCAGCACGCAAACGAGCCGCAGTTGCTGATTATGCTACCCAGATG
>JAAYKG010000086.1 GCA_012522555.1 Armatimonadota bacterium | reverse complement strand
TTGTTTCCGGGTTTCTGGCGCAAGAGCGGATCAGCAATGTCTCCATATCCGGCATCATTTTTTTTGATTCCGTGACCACATCTAAGCCGAAGCTGATAGGGATAACCTGCGATTTCTTGCCGCTTGCCTCCAGAATGTCGCGAATCGCAGGCAGCGCTTCCACCCCACATTTTATCTCCAACAGCAGCTTTGCTTGGCCTTGCGGTATCTGCTCCAGGGCTTCCTCTAAAAACGGCATCTTCTCGCCGGTGTAACGCTCATCTTTCCACTTTCCCACGTCTAGTTTCCTCAGGTCAGCAGAATCTGTCTCCTTTATCACCATATCAACCCCAGCCGTTCGCTCGGTGTGGCCGTCGTGACAGACCATGATTCTTCCGTCGCGAGACATATGGACGTCTAGCTCGACGGAGATTGCACCCCAGTCCCACGCCAATTGGAGTGCGGAAAGCGTGTTCTCGGGGGCGACATACGATTCCCCTCTGTGTGCCGTGAGTATCATATCTATCCTCCTATGTGCTGTCGGCAATGAATTCTAGCACAAATAGCGTAAATTGGCAGGCTGCTTCGCTCATCGAACATATGGTATCATAGCTGTGCTGGGAATGAATATAATTGGAGTTCCAAATGAGTCGATTGATTTGCCTGTTTGCGGTTTTCGCTTTTATATCCGGGGCTGCATATTGCACTCCGCGTGATCTTTACTCCGACACATGGGTGGGGACAGACGCTTTGGGGAGGACAATGCCATCGGCTGATGTCGTCGGACCTGCAAAGACCGATAAGCAGCGGGTGGTGGGGATGTTCTATATCACCTGGCACGCAGATTCGCATCACAATCTGAGGTCGCCATACGGTGGCGATGTCACCAAAATCCTCGAAAAAGATCCCTACGCTCGGGTTCGGGCCAGACACCCACTGTGGGTAGAAGGGTCGAACCATTGGGGAGAGCCGGAGATGGGCTATTTCCTCAGCAAGGATGAATATGTAATCCGCAAGGATATGTCCATGCTCACCGATGCCGGCGTCGATGTCCTGATAATGGACGTCACAAATGCGGTTCGTTACTGGTCAGAATGGGATGTGGTCTTTCCGACTATGCAAAAGATGAAAGCCGAGGGCAACAAGGTTCCGCAATTTTGCTTCTGGGCGTTCAATGGCCCCGTAGTAACAGTCGTGCAGGATCTATATGATAAGATCTACAAGCCTGGCAAATATAAAGATTTGTGGTTCAAATGGGACGGTAAACCGCTGCTGCTATACAACTCCAATCCGTCTTTCGATGCAAATGGCCGACACGAGAACCCCGGCGAATACTCGAAAGAGGTCAAGGACTTTTTCACGCTGCGCACGATGTGGTGGGGTTACTACGACTGGGCTGGGAGTCGTTTTATCGGCACCGAAGACAACTGGAGCTTCGGCTATCAGATAGACGACCAGAGGATCAAGTCGATGACCCCGGAGCAGCGGCTGTCTCTCCATAACGGCAAAAGGGAGCAAGCTGCAGTTACACCCGCCCAACATCCCGTCAGCATCGTCGGCAAATCCTGGAGTCTGAAATCCGGCGAGCCTGGACTCAACGATCGGGATCTGCCGGAGCCGACCTATGTGCCCTGGCTGGACAAGACCGTTGAAAATCCGGAGGGTTACGGAATCTATTTTCAAGAGCGATTCGACGAGGCCATCCAGGCTGACCCGGACTTTCTATATCTAAATGACTGGAACGAATGGACCGCCGGAAAATATCAGCCCGGCGGCGGCAAATCGGTTCCGTTCCTCGGTCGCAAGAACTCGTTTTTCTTCGTCGATCAATATAACTCTGAGTTCAATCGCACCATTTCTCCGATGAAAGGCGGATATACGGACAACTATTATATGCAAATGGCCCAAAACGTCCGCCGCTACAAAGGCGCTCGGCCGATCCCGGAATTGCGCGGAAACACCAACATAAAAATCGACGGCAGCTTCGACGATTGGAAAGGCGTCACTGTGGAATATCGCGACACCATAGGAGATGTTTTCCATCGGGACTACCCAGGCTACGGCGGGCTGCACTACAAAAACGATTCGGGTCGCAACGATATCGTCACATGTAAGGTCGCGGTCGATAAAAAAATGGTCTATTTTTATGCCGAGACCAACGATAATCTGACCCCACACACCGACAGTAACTGGATGCTGCTGTTGATCGACGCGGACAACAATTCCAAAACCGGCTGGTATGGCTATGATTTCCTGATCAATAAGAATATTACCGACGACAAAACAACTGAGTTGATGCTTTATAACTCCAAGTCCAAGAGTTGGAAATCCGTTGCCTCTCTTGACTACAGGTATAAAGGCAAGGCGTTGGAAGTTGCGGTGCCAAGGTCGCTTTTGGGGCTTCGCGATTATGGCTTTACCTTCGATTTCCACTGGATTGACAATCCTGAGGATCTCGTTGATCCAATATCACTATGCACCCACGGTGACAGCGCACCGAACAGGCGCTTCAACTATCGCTGCATCTGGCGGCCATAGACATCCGGGGCGATTGAGTGTTGTTTGACAGTGGTTTATCTATATGTTATTATCACTCACCGTGCTGCATCCCCTGCCAGAACCACATCGCAACTGGATTGGTACAGGCGTGTACACGGGTTTGAGAGATCGAACTCGCCGGGAACACAAACGAAATGCGTTCTCGATGCAGCATTACAATAAGAGCAGGAATTAAGCAATGGCGAAATCGCTTATCATAGTTGAATCACCGGCAAAGACTCGAACACTGCGCAATTTTTTGGGTTCGGGTTACGATATTGAGGCCAGTATGGGCCACGTGCGGGACTTGCCGAAAAGCAAACTCGGGGTAGATGTGGAGAACTCATTTGAGCCGCAATATATCCCCATCCCGGAACGAAGAGAAGTCATCAAGAAATTAAAAGCAGCGGCGAAGAAAGCCGATACGGTCTATCTCGCTTCCGACCCTGATCGCGAGGGAGAAGCGATCGCCTGGCATCTCAAGGAAACTCTCGGGCTGGATAATGCAAAACGAATCCGGTTCAACGAGATTACAGCCTCCGCAGTAAAAGAGGCTTTGGAAGATGCAAATGAGATAAACAACGGGCTTGTGAACGCCCAACAGGCCCGCAGAGTGCTCGATCGCCTGGTTGGATATAAACTCAGCCCGCTGCTGTGGAGAAAGATAAAAAGAAACCTCAGCGCCGGTCGCGTTCAATCCGTCGCTGTGCGGCTCATCTGCGATCGAGAGCGGGATATCCTCGCCTTCGTGCCGGTCGAATACTGGTCGATTACCGCTTTGCTGACTCCGACCGATAAAGAGCACCTCTTCAGCGCCAAGTTGGTCTCGCGCGACGGTGAGAAGCTGGAAATTCACAACCAGCAGGAAGCTGATGACCTGCTGAAAGCGCTCGAAGGTGCACGATATGTTGTAAAGAATGTAAAAAAGAGCCAAAAACGACGCAATCCTGCTGCTCCGTTCATCACCAGCACTCTGCAGCAGGAGGCTTCCCGCAAACTCGGTTTTTCAGCGCGCAGGACGATGACGATAGCGCAGCAGCTCTACGAGGGCATCGAACTCGCCGCCGAAGGGCACGTCGGTCTTATAACTTATATGCGAACCGACTCCACCCGTGTTTCCAAGGAAGCTCAGGATGAGGCGAGGAGCTACATTCAAGAGCAGTATGGCGCGGAATATATGCCGGATAAGCCGAGGCAGATCAAGCGTAAAGGCTCCCAGGACGCTCACGAGGCTGTTCGCCCAACCTCTGTCTATCGTAACCCGGATAAAGTGAAGGCTTCCTTGAGCAGCGATCAGTTTCGCCTGTATCGCTTGATTTGGCAGAGATTTCTCGCCAGCCAGATGTCGACGGCGATATTTGATGTTGTGTCTGTCGATATCGCCGCAAAGGATATGATCTTTCGCGCAACCGGCTCCACAGTAAAGTTTCAGGGGTTCATGAAGGTATACACAGAGGGCAAGGACGATTCGGCGGTAGTCGCCGATGAGGAACAGCCACCGCTGCCTGAACTTAGCGTGGATCAGGTGTTGGATCTGCGTGGAATCACCCCGGATCAGCATTTCACCGAGCCGCCGCCACGCTTTACCGAGGCCACGCTTGTTCGTGCGCTGGAGGAGAAGGGCATTGGCAGGCCGAGCACGTATGCGGCGATTATATCCACCATTCAGGATCGCAAATATGTGGAGTTGCTGGAGAAGAAGTTTCGGCCAACTGAACTCGGATTCATTGTGACGGATCAGCTTGTCAAACACTTCCCGGATATCCTCAGCGTGGAGTTCACTGCGGGAGTCGAGGATAAGCTGGACACCGTCGGGGAGGGCAAACTCGACTGGGTTGAGTTGCTCTCGGATTTCTATGGGCCGTTCGAGAAAGACCTGGAGGCTGCCCAGGAAAACATGGAACGGGTCAAGATCGAGCCTAAAGAAAGCGATGTGGTCTGCCCGAACTGCGGAAAGAAAATGCTGGTTCGAGAGGGCCGATTCGGCGAATTTCTCGGTTGTGCGGGTTATCCGGAGTGCAAGACTGCCATGCCTCTCACCAAACCGCTCGACGTCAAATGTCCGACTTGCGGCGAGGGTGATTTGGTCGAGAAGAAGTCTCGCAAGGGCAAGGTGTTCTATGGCTGCAATCGTTACCCGGACTGTGGCTTCGTGAGTTGGGACAAGCCTACAAGCAAGCGCTGCCCACAATGCAATGGGCTGCTGGGCGAACGTCGCTTCAGGGGCAAACTGACCGGCTATCGGTGCACCAATTCGGAGTGCGACTACCAATCCACTCGAGGTAAAGCCCAGGAATCCGAGGCTGAGGAGCCAAAGAAAGAAGAGCAGCCCGAAGAGTAGTCGATCTCTGAGGATATGGCAGATACAATAACAGTAATCGGCGGCGGCCTTGCGGGTTGTGAGGCCGCTTTTCAGATAGCCAGGCGGGGGCTGGGGGTACGGCTTTATGAGATGCGCCCTGGGGTTATGACCCCTGCGCATCGATCCGGCAAACTTGCGGAGTTGGTCTGCTCCAGTTCGTTCAAATCCGATTCGCCATCCACCGCGCATGGGCTGCTTAAACACGAGATGCGCGCTTTAGGCTCGATTGTTTTGCAGTGCGCAGCGATGGTGGAAGTGCCCGGAGGGGACGCCTTGTGCGTCGATCGAGAGGGGTTTGCGGACCATATCACCCGGCAGATCACCTCAAACCCGTTGATTGAAGTCATTCGGGAGGAGATCTCTGAGATACCCGCCGATCGCCCATGCGTGATAGCCACCGGCCCTCTCACCTCCGATGCTTTGTGCAAGAGTATCGCAAAGCTGTCGGGCGCGCGTCATTTGCATTTTTTTGACGCTATAGCGCCCTCGGTCGACTTTGAATCCATCGACCAATCGAAGGTGTTCCGTCAGTCCCGTTATGATAAAGGCGAGGCGGCCTATATCAACTGCCCCATGACGCAGGAACAATATGACGAATTCATAGATGCCCTTTTGAGCGCAAAAATAGCCAAGCTGCATCTCGAAGAAGAACGTGATACGAGATATTTCGAGGGATGTTTGCCTATCGAGGAGATCGCCAAGCGCGGCAGGAACAGCCCGGCCTACGGAACAATGAAGCCTGTCGGATTGACCGATCCCCACACCTGCCGCCGCCCTTGGGTGGTCTTTCAACTCAGGCATGAAATCGTCGAGGGCAGCGTGTGGGGGCTTGTCGGCTTTCAAACCCAGCTCCGGCCATCCGAGCAGGACAGGGTCTTCAGAATGATCCCCGGCCTGAAACGAGCTGAATTTGTGAGATACGGCGCCCTGCATCGCAACACCTACATAGACTCCCCAAACCTGCTGTCATCATCGCTATCTTTGAAATCCGATATCGACGAAAACCAGGGGCTTTTTTTCGCGGGTCAATTGATTGGTGTTGAGGGGTATATGGAATCCGCTGCATCAGGGATCGTGGCGGGGATAAACGCTGCTGGAAAAGCTCTCGGAGAGGAGCTTATAACCCCTCCGAAGGAAACGATGATAGGGGCCCTTTTAGACTATATCGCCAACTGCCCGGTCGAAGATTTCCAGCCGATGAACTCCAACTTCGGCATCCTGCCCGAGATCGCGGGAAAACACCCAAAGAAAATACGCAAGCAACTGAAAGCCGACCGAGCAACAACCGCTATGCAGGCGTTCGTCAAACGACTTCATCTTTCTTGAAAGAGAGACCGGGGTGAGGGGTAGCCTTTTTGAATCAACGCATAGGATAGAAATGTGTAAAATGCTGCGTGTCGATAGTTTTCGCTTGATTACCTGGAGCGTTCCGCATTGCAAAATGAGATTGTGTGGATTAGAATATAGCGGCTTTGAGCATAAAGTACCGCGCTGTCTAAATGGAGGATTGTCACTTGAGGATTACTGGGACATGGACCGCATTGGTGAGTCCGTTTTCGCACGACTTGACCCTTGATATGGCGGGATTGGAGCGCAACATAGAGTTCCAGATCGAGCAGGGTATCACTGGAGTTGTGCCGACCGGGACCACGGGGGAATCCCCCACATTGGAGTGGACCGAGCACAACGAAGTGATCAATTTCACTCTGGCCCAATGTAGAGGACGCTGCGGAGCGCTGGCGGGCACGGGGAGCAACTCGACTGCTGAAACGCTGGAAAACACGCAGCGGGCCGCGAAAAACGGCGCGCAGGGCGTCCTGCTTGTCGATTGTTACTACAATGGCCCGTCGAGTCAGGAGCTTCGCGACGAATACTACGGTGTGATCGCGTCAGGTTTCCCCCAGATGACAGTCGTTCCATATATAATCCCCGGCAGGTCCGGCACTTCACTTGCGGTGGAGGATCTCGCGATTCTGGCACATAAATATCCCAACGTGAGCGCGGTAAAAGAGGCCACTGGGGACTTGGACCGTATGGCAAAAACCCGCAAGCTTTTGGGAGATGATTTCTGCATTATAAGTGGGGATGACGACCTCACCTATGCAATGATGACTGCTCCGGATATCCGCGCCAACGGCACCATATCGGTTATGTCCAATATAATTCCCGGCACGATCTCGAAGATGGTAAACTCCGTTATCGCAGGGGATACTGAAAAAGCCCGGAGCTTGCATGACGCCGCCGCGCCGCTGCTGGGCGCTGTGACGGTGAAAGTCGACAACGAACGCGTTATGCCCGACAAACAAACAGTGAAAG
>JAAYKG010000085.1 GCA_012522555.1 Armatimonadota bacterium | reverse complement strand
CTTGACAATTGCCTAAAGCGAATATAAATTGCATAAGGAAGACGCATACTCTTTGACCACACAAAAGTGTGTGCCTCCACGCTTACCCCAGGAGGACAATGCATGCTCGCAAAACGTATCTTTGTTTTGGCGCTGATTATTGTGCCAATGTTAACAGGCCTGGCTCTTGCCCAAGGCGGTTTGGAGGAAGGCTCGCGACCGGTGGCCTCTTCTAATGTACAGCCATGGGACTACGATCTTGGCCCTGTTTTTGAGGCGGCATCTGCCAAATATCAAGTGCCTCTGCCATTGCTTTTGGCTCTTGGCCATTTCGGAAGCGCGTTTGAAAACCGCGGCGACGCCGCGACTATCGAAGGCGGCTACGGAATTATGGCACTTCGCAAGAACGATTGGGGAGGGGGCAACTCCCTGGCCGAGGCGGCTGCGCTTACCGGAGCCTCTGAAGCTGATTTGAAAACCAGCGCTGAACTCAACATTATGGGCGCGGCTGCGGTTTTGGACGCCTATGCAAAGGCGCTTCAAGTCGATCGCAGCGCCGGGCTTGATGCATGGCTGGATGTCATAATCAAATATGCGGCCTTAGATAAGGTGGACGCACAGAACCCGGTACCGGTATTCAGCCGCATGTTTGCGATGGAAATCTATCAAAAGCTTCAGGCGGGCATTAGCACGATCAACTCATCCGGCGAACTGTTCAGCGCAAGCGCACAGAACATCGGCTCAATCGATCTCGCATCGCTGGAGCCGCCGGGGATGAAAGCCAACGTTACCGGCTATTCCGGAGCCACTTGGTATCCGGCAGCTTCTTGTAACTATCAGGCAGTATCAAGCAGCAAAAGCGTTGTAGCAATTCATACCATTGAAGGCTCTGCGGCGGGCACATTGAGCTGGTTTAGAAATTGCGCCGCGTCTACCTCTTCACACTACGTTGTGTCGGAAGCCGGCGGAATCTGGCAGTGCGTTGATGAATGGCATAAGGCGTGGCACGTTGGGTGTGCAAACAGCTATTCTGTCGGCATCGAGCATGAAGGCTATGCCGGTTCGGCAAGCCACCCGACATCGCTTTATAACGCTTCTGCCAATTTGACCCGCGACATCTGCAACAGATGGGGTATTCCGAAAGAACACTCCCCGTGCAAACACTCCATTTTAGGGCACATCGACATCAACAACTGTTGGTGTGGACCTGGGCACTGGGATCCAGGCGCGGGTTGGAACTGGACATATTTTATCCAACAGGTCAATGGCGGGGCGCCGCCTCCTCCGACCTGGGCCGCTACTTATGTCAATCAATCGTACCCATCCACGATGAACACAGGTGAAACCGCTATCGCATGGGTCGAGTATAAGAACACAGGCAGCGGGACATGGACTCACACCGCGACTTGTCTTGGGACTTCAAGCCCCAATGATCGCGTCAGCCCGTTCTTCAACGAACCTAACTGGGTCAACAACAAAAGGCCTTCTGATGTCGACCAAACGTCGGTCACCAACGGCCAGACCGGACGATTTACATTTATTCTCAAAGCCCCGACCACCCCGGGAACCTACACCGAAAAGTATAAACTGGTGCAGAGCAACTCGACGTGGTTCGGCAGCGAAGTCACTTGGACTATTACTGTCAAGGCCGCGACCGGCAACATCACCGGAACGATTCGGAACTCATATAATAATGATCCGCTCTCCGGCGTGACTGTTGCAATGACCGGCGGCCCAAGCACAACCACCAACGCATCCGGTGTATACACGTTCAGTGGTCTCGAGCCTGGCTCCAAAACACTGACTGTTTCCAAAGCGGCGTTTGCAACCCAGACCGCCGCCGTCACTGTCACGGCGGGAGCGACGGCTACGAAGAACTTCACGTTAGTATCCACAGACACGACCGCGCCGACAGTTCCGGCCAACCTGACTGCGAACGCGACCTCCCCCAGCCAGATCAACCTGGCGTGGAGCGCTTCGACGGACTCGGGCGGTGCCGGCCTTGCGGGGTATATAGTTTATCGCGGCGGGGTCGAAGTCGGCAGAGTAGCGACCACTTCCTACTCGGATAACGGCCTTACGGCAAACACAGCCTACAGCTACACCGTGAAGGCGTACGACAATGCCGGCAATATATCCGGCGCATCCAATACTGCGTCGGCGACCACGCAGATAGCGGCGGTTCCTATCTTCCAGGACGGATTCGCGAATACGAATTACTGGGAAGCGCTGGTAGAAGGCGCGATGCCTGGGCCTTATCCTCCCAGCCTGGTAGCCGATAACCACGACCATTCGCAGTTTTCTGGGGTCAATGCGCTTAAAACCGTCGATTCAGCCAACGGTAATCAGGGATGCCTGATCGGCCACAAGTTCGATATACCGTTCGGCACAGCCAAATTCGAGAGCTGGTTCTTCGACGGCACGGGCCTTGGCTATATCGGCGACTTCGAGGACAACATCGAGGGCTGGGTGAGTTATCCTTCCGCCTACGGAACCCTTGAAACAGCCACAGGCGGGCAAACGGGAAAATGCCTTGCTATCACCGACGCCGGATGGACTGGCGGGTCATATAAAGAGTTCACCAGCGGTTTCTCCGTAGGCGAGACTTATTGGCTGACCATAAGCGAGAAGTGTCCGGCCGCGGGCACTTGGGGGACTGCTCCGTATGTATTCGTTCGATTCCTCAACAGCTCCGGCGGAACCATCGGCACGGAGAACACGAAGGCGATCACTACGGATAATGCGTGGCATGCGTATACTTTGACCGGAACGATCCCGGCGGGGACCGCCAAGATCTGGATCGGGCAGTATATGTATCTGAATGCCACATCGACTTATACCTACTACGTGGACAACGTATCGTTTGTGACGTCCACCGATGTCAAGACGCTTTCCAGCCGCCAAGGACTGCAAGTAAGATGCCTTGACAATGCGGGGGGAGTTAAAGCCATATACTTCCTTGGGGCATACAATGCTGCTCCGGGAGAGCTCAAATCCTACACCGGAGGTTATTATAAAGTCTGCGGTTCCGGCTGCACTGGTTGGTATTGGCCACTGGCAGCATGTAAAGAACGTACCCCTGGCTGGCATAATTTCACCCTCGACTTCAAGCCGTATACCGGCGCGGGCAACGAGGTGGAGTATTTCATCGACGGCGTCAGCGTGGGTAAAGTTGAGAGGACACTTGATACTCAGAACTTCGGCTTGAATATGGTGGCTTATGGTTACCACTATCGAGTCAACAATCCAGGGTGGTTCGACGACTGCGCGATGTATGCTGCGGCTCCGGTCGCTCCAACGATGGGGACCCCGACAGCTCTGTCTACAACCGCGATTCGCTGGAACATCACAGACAAGTCCAATAATGAGATTGGATTCAAGGTCGTAAATGCGGCTCAAGCTACAGTAGCATCCGTGCCGGTTGCAAACGGCTCCGGCAGCGCAGTGGCGCTCGAAGAGACCGGCCTTGTTCCGAACACGGCCTACACTCGAACTGCCAAGGCGTTCAACGGCTCGCTGGACAGCTCGCCGACTGCGGCTGCAACCAAGTGGACTCTGTCGGTTCCTCCGAGTACATCCAACTTGACCTGCAATAAGTCCACGGGCCTATCGACGCAGGACACGTTCACGTTTACTGCGGTTGGTGGATTCAAGAGCGGGACGCTGGCGAAATATCTCTACGCTTGGACAAAGACCGCAACCTACACATTCACCGGTTCCGAGGCGGTTTGGGATTCCGGTGATCTGATCCTCAAGGCCGCCGACTCCGGCAGCTACTACCTGCACGTTAAGGGCTACAACGGCGAGAACGTCGCCAATGGAACCCTCAAGCTCGGGCCTTATACCTACACCAGCGAGCCTCCGACCAACCCGACATCGGTTGTGGAGACCCACGGGGTTCAGAAGGAAACCTGGCAATCCAACGTCGCCGCACCGTCGTTCACCTGGAGCGGCGCGACCGCTGACGCGGGAATTGCAGGTTATCTGGTCTACTTTGGAGACGATTCGGTGGGCGAATCGACTACTTTGGTCACCTCTGCTGCCTATACGGCTTCGGCTGTTCAGAGTGGCACTTACTATCTGCGTCTTAGAACCAAGGATAACGCCGGCAGCCTCGCAGACGAGTGGCTAACCGCGTTTGAGTTCCGATACGACGCAACCGCGCCTGAAGAGCCGACGGTCATAGACGATGGCG
>JAAYKG010000084.1 GCA_012522555.1 Armatimonadota bacterium | reverse complement strand
TGGTGCTCTCAACGCTGCACACCAACGATGCGCCTGGGGCGATGACTCGATTGGTGGAGATGGGAATAGAGCCGTTTTTGATTGCATCGAGCGTGATAGGGGTGCTTGCGCAGCGTTTGGTCAGGGTCATCTGCCCGAAGTGCAAGGAGCAATACACTCCGCCGCGCGACGCGGTCGGCAGGCTGGGAATCGAGCTTGACGGGGACACGAAGGTGACGTTTTACAGGGGAAGAGGGTGCGATTTCTGCCACCAAAGTGGCTATAAGGGCAGGCTTGGAGTCTACGAACTGATGCTGGTCAACGACCGAGTGCGCGATCTGGTGTTGCAGAAGTCTTCGGCCCACCTTCTCCGAGAAGCCGCGATAGATTCCGGCATGAAGACTCTAAAAGATGATGCAGTCGCGAAAATACTCCTCGGCCAGACGACTCTTGAAGAATGCTTGAGGGTGATTTACGCAGGTTAATAGACCGGAGGTTAGACGTGCAAGGCAATACGCTGGAAGAATTGAACCAGGAATATACCCCGCAAAACGATGCTAAAGCGATCAGCGAGATCCATCTCGATGATCTGCTGCGGGCCGCCTGCGAAAAAGGCTCTTCGGACCTCCATCTAACCGTAGGCTTACCCCCGGTGGTTCGGGTCGACGGCTCACTGCAGCATCTCAACTATCAACACCTGCAGCCAAACGACACCCAGCGGCTTATCTACGATATCCTGAGCAGCGACCAGGTGCAGTGGTTCGAGAAAACCCGCGAGCTGGACTTCTCATACGGAGTCAAAGAGGTTGGCAGATTTCGAGTCAATGTCTATCGCCAGCGCGGCAGCGTGGGAGCCGCCCTTCGCGCGATCCCCGATCAGATCCCCAGTTTTGAACAGCTTGGTCTTCCGTCGATAATCCGCGAGCTTACTCGCAAGCATAGTGGACTGATCCTTGTCACCGGCCCAACAGGCAGCGGAAAATCCACCACGATCGCGAGTATGATCGACGCGATTAACAATGAGTTGCCGGTGCATATTATGACCATGGAAGACCCTATCGAGTATCTGCATCGGCACAAACGCGCGATGATAAACCAGCGCGAGCTGAACACGGATACTGATTCTTTTGAAAATGCGCTGCGCGCTGTGCTGCGCGAGGACCCAGATGTGATACTCATCGGCGAAATGCGCGACCTTGAAACGATTGCCGCCGCATTGACCCTCGCCGAAACAGGCCACCTCGTTTTTGGCACGCTGCACACCCGCAACGCGCCTCAGACCATCGACCGTGTGATCGACGTCTTTCCGCCGCATCAGCAGGATCAGATCAAGGTCCAACTCTCAAACAGCCTGGAAGCCGTCATTGCGCAGCAACTGTGCCCACAACTGGGTGGAGGTCGGGTAGCGGCAATTGAAATAATGATCGCCACATCCGCCATCAGAAACCTGATCCGCGAAGGCAAGACCTATCAGATTTACGGCGTGCTCGAGACCGGCGCCCAATTCGGTATGCAGACAATGGATAAAGTGCTCGCCGATCTCTATCGCTTCGGTCGAATCTCAAACGAAGAAGCGATGGCGCGAGCAATTGACAGAGAAAATTACAAGCGATTTCTCCAGGGAGGCTAATTGACCAATGTCCAGTTTTGTTTATTCAGCGGTCGATGTTGGCGGCAAAACCGTCAAAGGGAGAATAGAGGCGGAAAACGAGCAGTTGGTTTTGGCCAAACTGCACGAGCAAAAATACCACGTTTTACAAATATTGGAGGATAAAACAAGGGCTAAGGCCGCCACTAAAGGCGCATCCTCAAAGAAAGTAAAACTGAACTCGATGGTCATCTTCAGCCGCCAGTTCGCGACGATGATAGATGCCGGCGTAGCGATCGTCCGGTGCCTGGACATCCTGGA
>JAAYKG010000083.1 GCA_012522555.1 Armatimonadota bacterium | reverse complement strand
GTTATCACAGCAGTGTAGCTGGCGGGAACGCTGATGTCATACTTCAGCCCTGTTTCTTTTTCCAGCAGCTCAGCCAACTTGTTGCCGCTCAGAATGAGTTTATTAGTGTCCAGAGACGGCACCATAGCCATCTTTATAGGATTTTTCGCAGTTCCTAATTCTGCTGATTGCTGTGCGCATCCCACCATTATTACCGCTGCCAACACAAGCAGGCACAAAAACTTTATTCGAGAGAGCATCTTATCCTCCGTACACTCACTACACCAATATCAATTGTTCGCTTCGCCAAGAATTTCCTTCAACTCCCTTTACGCAGTGTTCGGCTGGTGGTAGACTCTGTATGTTATCCTCGGGAGGCGGCATTGGGCCATACAACCAGAAAATCGAGGCTGGGTGTTTACGTCGCGCTGTTTATAGGCGCAGCTTGTCTTGCGGGCGCGGCGGCTAACTACCTCACAAAAAAACCGCCGCAAATTCTCAACGGCCTCAACCACTATTCTATCATAATCGATCTGCGTTCCGGTAACTACAGCCTGAGACCGGTTTTGGCAAATACTGACAAATCGGAGCATTTTGAGGATGTAATGGCTCGCGTTAAACCTTTCGCCGCGATTACAGGCACTTTTTTCGACCCCCATTATAAGCCGCTGGGGGACATCGTGATAGACGGTAAGCTCGCAAATCGCGGCGGTCAGCGGCAGGGCGTTGGAGTCACCCACAGCGGCAGGATCGTATTTCGGGAGAGGATAGGATCTGCGCGTATTGACTGGAGCGGCTGCCGGGAAGGGATCGCGTGTGGGCCGAGGTTGCTTAGGGCGGGCAAAATTGCAATAGATGTTCGCGCCGACGGTTTCAAACAGGGCGCCGCTACGTTAAAGGCGGCTCGTTGTGCCGCTGGGGCGACTGGCGACGGCAAATTGATTATCCTGGCGGTAAGGGACCCGATTACCCTGCAGACCCTTGCTGAAGCTATGTCACAATTGGGCGCAGTAGACGCCATCAACCTCGATGGCGGCTCACTGTGTGGGTTTTACTCAAATGGGAAGTGTCGAATCCGGCCGCTCATGCCGGTGAGCAATGTGTTGGTTGTGCATAAAAATAAAAAAGGCGAGGTTTTTTAACCTCGCCCTGATGGTTCAATAGATTTTACCAGCCTCGACGACCACCGCCGCCGAAACCGCCGCCACCGCCAAAACCTTGCTCTGCCTTCTCCGCTTTGCGCCTGTCACGGCAGGTCTTGCAGCGGATTGGCTCACTGAAACCACGGGACTGGAAGAACTCTTGCTCACCAGCGGTGAACGTGAATGTCTGTCCGCATTCCTTACAGGTCAGGTCCTTATCCTGGGACATCTAGCTTACCCCCTTGCCATACTTTAACTTTCACTTCTGTTGACGTTTATGGACCATCGAACGGGGGCAACCTATGCACCCAAAGGGTTCTGTTTCCTTATCTTCCGATTCTTTCAGTCCGGCCCGTGGAATAATCGACCTTACATACCCCTCGGACAGCAGAAGCCACTTCCATTATACCTTACGCAAGCCTATTTCAAAATAAAATATGCAAAGATAAGAAAAAAACATTGTGCAGGAGCGTCTTATGTCTATGGAGAATCCTCATTATAAGGAACAACTCCAAGGAGAAGCTCAACGAGGTAGGCTCTGCTGCGATAGTGATGTCAAACGAAGCTAAAGATTTGGAGCGCGGTATAAACGCGTTCAAACAGGGTGATTTCGACCAGGCTGCGAATTTGCTGGAGGATGCTTCGCGGAGGTATCCTGACAGCTATGACGCATTCGTCTACCTTGGCGCCGCCTATGCACAGCAAGGCCGCCACAATGCCGCAATAGGCGCATTCAAACGCGCCTCCGATATAAGGCCGGATTCACCACGCATACACTACAATCTTGGCCAGGCCTATGAAGCGGCTGGAGTGCCTCGGGAGGCGTGGTTTGAATATAAAAAAGCGCTGGAAATAGATCCAAAATATGGTCTCGCACGTGGAGCGTTGATCTCCTTGACGCAGCGCTTGCCAAAACTTCTTGCCCCAGGCATAGAGATAGCCGCTTGATCAGCGGCTCAGTGCTGAGGTCTCAGCCCTTAGAAAATCGTACCGTAAATTTAGATAATGTTATTAAGTTTGGCACGAAATCTGCAAGGTATGAGAATGTAGCTGGAAAAATTACCAGTGTCGGGGTGAGAGAAAGAGCGGCGATAACAGAGATCAATTTTTACGGAGAGCGCTATGCTCAGCACTCTCCGAAAAGGCCCGCATCAGATGGGCCGCTCACGCCAAAGGCGAGTAACGCCGTAGCACTGGGAACGCCCCGGATTGCGATCCGGGGCGATACTATTTAGCCGCATAAATCATCCGAACAATCTCAACAACATCGTCCCGAGCGCCTCACCCAAATTATCCGCCGCCTGCATAGTATGCTTCCGCAGCCGCAGCAAATGCGGCCATAGGCCGGGACGGCGGCAAATCAGATTGAACCGCTGCACCCAACGAGGCTCTTCGGCTAGCGACTGGACTTCTTCGGGCAGGTCATGCTCAATCGTGTCGCTGATCCCTTTTATCACAACAAACGGCACTCTCCGAACCAGACACACCTCTGCGGCTGCGTAGGCCTCCATATCCAGCGCTGCCGCACCAGTGTCGCGAAATATGCTGCTCTTCTCGTAGGCTGCCAGGATCATTCGGTCGTATGTAACCATATCAGACCTCCAGATGCCGAATCCCAGAGAACCGCTCGGCGGCATCGAGGCCATCAAAGCCTTGTTGCATTCTATGTTTGGAGATATGTGGTTCGGAAGTCGCACCTTGTCGGCTAAAACTACATCACATACGCGAGCTTTGCCATCAAGCGCAGCCGCAAATCCGGCACAAGCTATCCAGCTTGCCCCCTCATCGATCAATCGGTGCGTGGCTGCGCTGCAAAGTCGCCTTCCAATTCCACCAACTTCCGCCAACACCCTTACTCCACCGACTCGCCAGGCGGCCTGGTTGGGTGCCGCAGTGTGCAATTTGTGTGAATGGGAAAGAACTGTGTGCAGCCCACGCATTTCCGCATCCAAAGCAAATACTATCCCGAATGTCTTGTTTGGCCGGCTGTCTGTCAATATTCCATAACTCCAAGCAGGCGTATTTTATTGCGGGAGTTCCATGTAGATCTCGCCAAACTCAGCCAAGCCCCGGCATATCCTCCGTAGGAGCCTCGCCCACGTGGATCAAAACGTCACGAAGCTCGATAAACTAGGCTGATGAGAACTTCCGTCATGCTGTTATAGAGCTGTTCAGGGAGATCTTCGATTGCATCGAGCAGCACATCCGGAGCTTCATTATCCTCAGCGCACCGCAAGATCTCCATTCGCGAACACGGGAAAACGATATCATCGAAGTATGCCGCCAGTTGGGCATTAGTCCTTGTGCTTACCTGGGCATTCATTATAGATACCTCCTTGATGAGATTTTGCGCGGGGAAGTTATATGGTGAAAGAATACCCAGAGCAGTACTTTTTCAATCTACCCCTGCTGCGGACGGAGTGGGGCTGCGTTTTAACAGGCGCATGCTATTGGCTATAACAATCAGGGCGCTGCCTTCGTGGCCGACGACGCCGACTGCAAGGCTGATATACTTAGACAGCGCGCCGAAAACCAGCAACACCACTACCAGAAGCGACAATGCGACATTTTGTTTGATTATTCGCTTTGCTTTTTTACTCAGCGATATCGCATAAGGGAGCAGTGCAATATCATCGGCCATCAGCGCCACATCCGCAGCCTCGATCGCCGCCGGGCTTCCGGCTCCACCCATAGCAACTCCCACATCAGCAGCCGCCAGCGCTGGGGAGTCGTTTATACCGTCCCCAACCATCGCCACTTTCTGTCGGCCTGTGGACAGCTCTTTAATCTTCCTCAGCTTGTCCTCAGGCAGCAGCTCCGCATGTTGCTCATCAATTCCCAACTGCGCGGCGATAGCCCGGCCGCTTTGAACGGTATCACCGGTAAGCATCACGGTCTTTCGAACACCAACATCTTTTAGTTTTGCAATAGCATCAAGGCTGCCCGGCTTTAATGTATGCGCTGCCCCGATAGCTCCCCACAGTTTTTCCCCATCAGACAAATACACCACGCTGCACCCACGCATCTGCAACTCCGCCATCGCTGTTGTCGCAGGTACATCTATGCCGAGTTCCTGCATAAACCGGGTGCTGCCAATATAAAACACCTCCCCTTCGACTACGGCTCTAGCGCCTTTGCCGGGGAACGCCTCAAAAAACTGAACTGCTCGCCTGGGTAAATTGGCCTGTTGAGCATTTGACACAATCGCGTCGGCAAGAGGATGCTCTGACCGGCTTTCGATAGCCGCAGCGATCCCCAGCACGTCACTCGGGTTATGCGAGTTGAACGGGATCACTCCGCATATTGAGAGCTGCCCCTTGGTGAGAGTGCCCGTCTTATCGAAAGCTATCACGGAAACATCCCCCAGCATCTCCAGGTGCGCCCCTCCTCGGATCAGCACCCCGGATTTTGCCGCATTGCCGATTGCAGCCACAATTGCAACCGGTGTTGATATCACCAGAGCACACGGGCAGCTTACAACCAACAGAGTCAGCGCCCGGCCAAACCAGTCCTTATAACCTCCACCAATCCAAAGCGGCCCCGCGATAGCGACTAAGACAGCCAATCCAATAACTATCGGGGTATAATATCGGCCGAATTTTTCGCTGAACTGCTGCGTGGGAGCTTTCTGCGATTGAGCCTGCTCGACCATATGAACCATCCGGGCCAGCGTGTTATCTTCCGCGGGGCTGGTGGTGCGAACCTCGATGGAACCTCTCCCGTTGATTGTGCCCGCATAGACAACATCGCCTGTGGATTTGCTGACAGGGACGGACTCTCCCGTGATCGGCGATTGATCTATGGTCGATTCTCCTTCCACTATGGTGCCGTCGACCGGCACTTTATCACCGGGCTTAATAAGCACAATTTCGCCGACCTCGATGTCTTGCACCGCCGCGGACAGATAAGCGCCATTCCTTTTGACCGTGGCAGTCGGCGGGGAAGCGTCGATTAAGGACATAATCGATTTGCGAGTCTTATCTACGGTATACGCCTCGAGGGTCCCGCCGAGTGAAAACAGAAACATCACCGCGCCCGCCTCCGCGTATTCGTGCAGTGCAATGGCTCCCAGGGCGGCCACTGTGACTAAAAGATTTGTATCCAGGACCAGACCACGCAGGCTCAGCGCCGCTGTGCGAGCGGGAAAGATCCCACCAATCACAGCCGCCAGAATAAACAGCGTCGAAACTGCCGCGCTGGCCCCGGCCAGCAGCCATACCATTCCTCCTGCCGCAAGCAAAACACCCGATATTACAGTTGCCGCAAGTCGGGCGTTGCGTAAAATTGCGCTCTTTGCGGGATACTCGGCGCGAGGGCCTTCGATATCATATCCGAAGTCCTTCACTCTTCCGGTTATTGCGTCAAGAGATGTGACTTGCGGCTCAAACTCAACAATCAGCGTAGAGGTAGCATAATTCAAGGTGGCCCAACCGACACCTCGAATGCGTTTGATCGCGGTTTCAAGCTTTTGGGCGCAGTCCGGGCAGTCCAGGCCGGATATCCTGACCGTGCGGTGACTGTAGTGTTCGTCGATGCTGACCCCAAGGGCGCGCCCTCGATCCTTGATCTCTTCAAAAGTAAGAAAGTTTGGGTCATAGGAAATGCCAAGCTCACGTCGATCGGCGTTAATCGAGACTGTTCGTACACCATCCAGACCCTCAAGCATTTCCCGCAGGCTCTCGATACAGTGTCCACAGTCCTCATAGTAGTCCGGCCACACGACCGGTATATTGAGTATACGTTCTTCCATCAGCCATCACCGCACAACGTATCTTTATACACTGATACCTGTGCTGTAGCACTAATCAAACAATCACATTTATGAATTGTCTACGTACAGAAAGAGTAGAGCAGGCAGAGGTGCATTGATAGGATGGGCGCGACGTTATAATCGCGCCCCAATAGCTCATTTTGCGTGGGCTTTTGCCACTTTGGTTACGGCGGTGACGATATCGTCAATGTCCTTTTCCGTGAAAAGCTCGTTGCACGGCAGGATGAGCAGCCTTCTGAGAATCTCCAAAGTGTTCGGGCAATCCTCAGGCATATAGTTGAGTTCCTTGCCGTAGTGCGGGCAGGAGAATGGACACTGGCTTTTGCCATAGGTCGCTTTTTCTTGCAGGATCTGACACATATAGATCGGCTGGCCGATATAACCGTGCCCGACACCGACTCCCTGCGCACTCACTGCTGCGGCGAATTCTTTTGGAGTCAGAGAAAACGCATCATCGTCGATCATAAACGGATACAACCACCATGAATGCTCGCAGCCTTCTCGCACCTTAGGGGTGATTATACCGGGAATAGATGACAGTCTCTCGGTTATCGCCTCCGCGTTTCGCCGTCGATTGTTAACTATACCTTCGACTTTGCCGACCTGTGCGACCGCCACAGCGCCAGTCAACTCGTTCATCCTGTAGTTGAGGCCCAAAAAGCCATACTGCCGCACATCGCCGCCTCGCGGCCAGCCTTTGTCTGCGAACAGCCTCGCGCGACGAGCCAGTTCGTCGTCGTTTGTGACGATAATCCCACCATCTCCACTGGACATGTGCTTGGATTGCTGCAAGCTGAAGCACCCGATCGCCCCCATCGTGCCGACGAGGTTGCCCTTATACTTCGCCAGATAGGCCTGGCAGCAATCCTCAATAACGGGGATTTTGTACTTCTTGCCCAGCGCGAGAATCGCATCCATATTAGCCGGCTGGCCGAACAAGTGGACCACGATAATAGCCTGAGTCTTTTCGGTGATTCGGCTCTCGATGCTCTCGGGCAGCAAATCGAAATAGTCAAGCTCCAGATCAGCAAAAATAGGAATGCAGTTCTGAAGCAAGATAGGAGCGACTGTGCCCATATCGGTGATAGGGGTGGTTATCATCTCCTGCGCCACATCGCAGTTGAGCGCCCCCAACGCAGTGTGGATGGCGGCGGTTCCGGATGTTATCGCAACCGCGTGCTTCATCCCCATCATCGCCGCAAAATCTTCCTCAAACTGCTGAACGAACTTTCCTCCGAACCTGAAAAGCTTGCCCGTCTGAATAACCTCAGTCAAATTGACGAGCTCTTGCTCGCCGAACATCCTCCCGCTGATGTCACTTACATTCGGGAGAGGAGTCGTTCGCACTTTCTCAACATTTACTGCCGGATCACTCATTTTGCTTTCCTCCAGGGTCTATACGTCGATGATAATTGCATCAATATCCGAGGCCGGTATCTCCGCCCCGGAGGCTGCCAGAGATTTGAGATGAGACCGAACCACGTTGGCTGCAAACTCCAGGGCTTGTTCGCGTGTGTGCGCTTCGGCATGCGCTTCAGGAACGGCGGGTATCTTCACAGACACCCACCCGTTTATATCGGCGGTCACTTCCACCTTATACCGGCGTTTCATTTTCTACTCCTTTGGCCTCTATGCGAACCTGTGCACATTCTACTCCAGCCCGCCGGCCTTGTAAACAGTATTTAGATTCATCGGCGAAAGTGATAAAATGGGTGAGCCAGCACAGGCCAATTGCCTCGGTTGATCTATATGACTAATCTATCACGCAATTTTATTGAACACCACACCGTCGACTTCCTGAGAAAAGCAGGCGGCACCAGGCCGGACTTGCGGGTTGTCGACACCCCCGATGGCAAAATCGTCGTCAAGGACTTCAAAAATAGCGACACGCTTTTCAAATTGATCGTCGGGCCAATTCTCATTCGCAGGGAATATGGCGCACTTCGCAAGTTGATTGACGTACAAGGAATACCACAACTAGTCGGCAAAATCGACCGTTATGCCGTCGCAATCGAGCATATCCCCGCAACCAGCCTCGATAACCACATCGACGAGGCGCTTACGGATCAGTTTTATGATTCGCTTCGTATGGTCGTAGACAAAATGCACGAACGCGGCGTGGCTCACTGCGACCTGCGCAGCAGGGGCAACGTTATTCTCGGAGACGATGGCAAGCCGTACGTCGTGGATTTTGCCGCTTGTGTTTATCTGGGCCGAGGCATAAACCCACTTACACGTGCGCTATACAAACAATTTGTTCTTGCTGACAACAATGCAGTGCTGAGAATCAAAATGAGATTGTCGCCACATTTGCTCACCAAAGATCAACTTGATGCATTGGACACCCCATTACCGTTCGAGCGACCTGCCAAAGCGTTCGGCGTCTTCATTCGTAACCTCACTCGCAGGTTCCTCACCCGCAAGTAGCAGCGTCTAATCCTCTATAACCGGAATGCGCTTTACATTCGGATCGGTGAATATGTCGGCCTCATCAACGCTTGGGGACGAAAACTCCGAGACGATCGCGCCTTCATCGCCGGCTTGAAACCAATGTAGAGTCTCCGGGGCCAGGGTATACTGATCTCCCGGCTTCAAAACGATTTCGTGAAAGACGCTGTAATGCTCGCTCGGAACATTCGCCTTTATATGGGGAGTTGGCTCTCCTGTTACGTATAAATACACTTCTCCGGCCCGGCATCTAAAGGTCTCCTGTTTGCCGGGTCTTCCTTCTACGGGAGGATGTCTATGCTCCGGACAGGTCTGATTGGCGAACAACACCAACTCTTTGGCGCAATATCGCTCGTTATTTGTATAAATTATGATTTGCAGTCCTTCGCTCGCGAGCTTGCCCAGGCCAAAATCCGCCACTTCAAGCTTCTCGCGTTCCTCATTTGTGATGATTATCCCGGCAGTGGCCAGCGCCTCGCTGGCTTGCTTTTGCGCTAGTATGATCTCTGAACGCTTCATCTGAACCCTCGATATTGTAAAATTGAGTAAGGATAGTTCCTCTCACCATCCGATTCGCCAAAAATAAACAACTTACCTCTAATAGCCCGATGTCTGCTAAAATAGAATATATATGAGCTGGGATTGTTATTCGCCGATAATGATCAATATGCTGACCCAGGAGGTTTGCCGGTATGTGCAGCGAAGCCAGGGAATCGGTCACAACCATATTTGGCTCCAACGTCTTTAGTGAGGCGGTTATGCGCGAGCGATTGCCCGAAGACGTTTATAAGGCGCTCAAGCCCACCATACATCAGGGGCGTCCGCTTGATGCTTCCATTGCTGGGGTTGTTGCGAATGCGATGAAGGATTGGGCGATCGAAAAGGGCGCTACTCACTTCTGCCATTGGTTTCAGCCGATGACCGGGGTCACCGCGGAAAAGCACGATTCATTCATCTCTCCCACCTCGGACGGACGCACAATTATGGAATTCAGCGGCAAAGAGCTGATCCAGGGAGAACCGGACGCTTCCTCGTTTCCGTGTGGTGGCTTACGAGCTACATTTGAAGCTCGAGGTTACACCGAGTGGGATTGTACATCACCGGTTTTTGTCAAAGAAAACGGCGACAACATCACTTTATACATTCCAAGCGCGTTCTGTTCATATACAAGCGAAGCTCTCGATAAAAAAACACCTCTGCTAAGGTCGATGGACGCGTTGAGCCATCAGTGTCTGAGGGTGCTGCGTGCTCTGGGCAACAATACATCCAGGCGCGTGGTTGGGACACTCGGGCCGGAGCAAGAATATTTTTTGGTGGATGCTGAGTTCGTGAAGAGGCGCCTCGATCTGGTTCTTGCGGGCCGCACGTTGTTTGGCGCACCACCTCCTAAGGGCCAGGAGATGGAAGACCACTACTATGGAGCGCTGCACGAACGGGTGGCTACCTTCATGCACGAGCTGAACATCGAGCTATGGAAACTCGGCGTTTCGGCCAGGACCCAGCATAACGAAGTGGCTCCCGCACAATACGAGTTGGCACCAGTGTTCGGCACCGCCAATGTGGCTACCGACCATAATCAGATATGCATGGAAACCTTGCAGAAAGTGGCTCTGCGCCACGGTTTCGTATGTCTTTTGCACGAGAAACCGTTTGCGGGGGTCAGTGGTTCCGGCAAACATAACAACTGGAGTATGCTCACGGATGATGGCGTCAATCTGTTGGACCCGGGGACTACCCCTCACGACAACGAGCAGTTTCTGATTATGCTGTGTGCGGTAATAAGGGCCGTAGACAAATACGCCGGGCTGCTCGGTGCGAGCGTCGCCACGGCAGGCAACGATCATCGTCTGGGGGCCAACGAAGCGCCTCCTGCCATTGTGTCGATATTTCTGGGAGATCAGTTGACTGAGATATTCGAAGGACTTGGCAACGGCGGAGCGAAAGCATCTCGGCAAGGCGGCGAATTGGTGCTGGGGATCAACACCATGCCGCCTATTCCTAAAGACTGCACCGATCGCAATCGCACCTCTCCATTCGCATTTACCGGGGATAAATTTGAATTCCGTATGGTTGGCTCTTCCCAATCCACCGCCGGGCCGACCTTTGTCCTGAATACTATTGTGGCCGATATACTTGGTGAGATAGCTGATGAGCTTGTGGTAGCCGATGACGTTCATGCCGCCGCTCAGGCGATCTTGCAAAGAATATCCACCCAACATGATCGAATCATATTCAACGGGGACAACTACGCTCCGGAGTGGGCGCTGGAGGCCAAAAGGCGCGGTTTGCCGGATATTCGAAACGCGGTTGATGGGCTGCGACCTATGCTGAGCAGCGATGTCGAAGCGCTCTTCGAAAAGCACGGCGTGCTATCCAGACAGGAATTGCACGCGCGCTACGAGATTTTGCTTGAGCGATATTGCAAAGAAATTAACGTAGAGGCGCTCACCACCCTTCAAATAGCGAAACGGCAGATTATGCCTTCGGCCATCGATTTCTCCGGCAGAGTAGCAAGTGCCGTCGCGGCCATAAAGTCCGCTGGAACAACCGCCAAATCGCAAAGTAAACTGCTGGCCGACCTGTGTTCGTTGATTGATAGTCTGCAAGTAAATATAATCAACTTGCAGCAGGCGGTGTGTGACACATCAAACGCGGGAGCTATCGATAGGCAAGCTGAAGACTATCGTGATTCTGTTGTTCCCGCGATGCGAGCAGTGCGCGAAGTCGCCGATGAATTGGAAAAAATAATGGATGCCAAACTTTGGCCTCTGCCCACTTACGCGGAAATGTTGTTTCTGAGATAATGGAATTTAGCTGCCAAGCGAGATTGACAACTCGCATCTTTTGGCTATATACTGCTTGAACTTCAGACCTGGAGGTAACGGTGGAAGGTATCAGATTAGAGATTGAGCTTAAAAACGTTGATGGGCTTGAAATACTTGACGCAGCAGGGGAAATCGATGTCTATACCGCTCCCCAGTTCAAAGAAGCGATTAATACAATTCTAGCGACCGGCCAAAAGCATCTCATTGTTGATATGAGTAGAATTACCTATATGGATAGCAGCGGCTTTGGGGCTTTGTTGTCGGCGACCCGACGACTGCGGCCTGAAG
Source organism: Armatimonadota bacterium (assembly GCA_012522555.1). Classification (GTDB taxonomy): domain Bacteria; phylum Armatimonadota; class UBA5829; order UBA5829; family UBA5829; genus DTKD01. Next base: position 1,631 of record JAAYKG010000083.1, on the reverse strand, counting down.
GCGGCACCATCAACATGGTAAATGTCAGTCCTGCCATCGATCGCATACTCAAAATCACTCGGCTTAGTTCGGTCTTCGCACTGCACGACAGCCTTGACGAAGCCATACAATCAGCGAAGTAAATTAGCCTGCTGCGTAGCTGCGGATCAGTCCCAACACCTTCCCGAGTATTCGCACATCCTCCTGGGCTAGCTCAATAGGCTGGTATGCAGGGTTTGATGCGAGCAGCCGTGCGGGCCGTCTTGAGCTGTCGAGCCTCTTGACGGTCGCTTCGTCAGCGATCAGAACAGCTACAATTTCGCCGTTTTCCGCCGAAGGCTGGCTGTGAACTATTATCGTATCGCCATCGAGGATGCCGTCGCCAATCATACTGTCACCTCTCACCTTCAGGGCGAACAGTTCGCGCGCACTAGACGCCATCTCCGCAGGGACAGGCACGTATGATTCGATATTTTCGACGGCAAGCAGCGGAAGTCCGGCAGCAATAGACCCAAGCAATGGCACGGATATGTGGGCATCGGCGTTGTCATTTGCTGTAAGCAGCCGAATGCTCCTGGAAGTTTTCTCTCGTTCGATCCAACCTTTTTTAGCCAGGGCGTCGAGATGGATTGTGACCCCGCGCAGGCTGGAGATATCTAAAATCCTGCCCAACTCGCGAATAGAAGGCGGGTAGCCTTTGTCGTGGATAAACTCGCGAATAACCTCCAACACTTGTCGCTGTCTTGCTGTAAGATCCTTGCCCACTTAAGCCCCTCCTGCCCAAGATGTTTTAAGTTTATAATAGACGACAGTCTACTGTCAAGCTGCAAACCCATCAAACTTTCAAATTATCCAGGCATTGACGAGGATGCGGGCTTTGCGGTATACTTCCTGTGTCGCGTGCGACAGGTCGGGGAGTAGCGCAGTTTGGTAGCGCACCTGAATGGGGTTCAGGGGGTCGCAGGTTCGAATCCTGTCTCCCCGACCAACAATCGAAATAAAACTTTCCTTATGTTAAATTGACCTCGCTGTGCTTTGGCGGGGTTTTCGCGTATTTACGCGCGTGAAACACACTCCAGAATGAGTTACCTTGAGGGCGTTCGGGTCTGTTATCATTCTACGCGGTGTGATATAATGTCTCTATCGGGGCGTAGCGCAGCTTGGTTAGCGCGCCAGTTTTGGGAACTGGAGGTCGAGAGTTCAAATCTCTCCGCCCCGACCAAATAGATTTAAGGCCCATCATACGGTGGGCCTTAAATTGTGTCCGGGCCGTCGTACTCCACCGCAGGCCTACGCAACCTGGCTCCAGTTCCCGCTGAAGCACTCACCACGCCAATCAAAACGGTGTAGCCAAGACGATATCATGGCGCCTCGACAACAGGCCGCAACGCCGTACCGTTCGCCTATGCCCAACCCTCCAGCAGCCCCTCTATTTCTAGAGCGAGGCCACAAGAAAGGCTCGTAGATCGACCCGGACAAAGCGAAATCAACTATTCATTTGTTATCTTCATTCCTACCCCTGCCCACACACATTCAAACACCCCAACTAAAATTCGTGGCGCATGGTATTCTAACCGTTCAGGGCTTGTCGATACAGCCGGGCGTATGTAGAATAATACTGGCCTAAACGTTATCCTGTAGAGGTGTTGATT
>JAAYKG010000082.1 GCA_012522555.1 Armatimonadota bacterium | reverse complement strand
CCCTAACCCTCTCCCCCAGGAGAGGGAATACGTGTGCCAACTCTACGCCTTGGCGCAGGCACAATCTACCCCCTCTCCCTTGAGGGAGAGGGCTGGGGTGAGGGGGTCATTATGCTAAACCGAACTGGCGGGGGTGAGGGGTAGGCCCGGCAAACCGGGCGAGGTGATGAAGTATGAAAGATTGTGCTTGAAGAAAGTTTTCGCCCTCACCCTGACCCTCTCCCCCAGGAGAGGGAATACGTGTGCTAAACCTCTCCCCCAGGAGAGGGGACGCGTATACTAAACCTCGCAGCAGGAGAGATAATTCCGAGCCTAACCTTCTCCCACAGGAGGAGGGAATGGCGGGAGATTTGCTCACGACCTTGACGAGGGGCTTTACAATGTGGTATGATTTTGAGGTTTGGCATCACACACCGTGCTCTGACCGGCTCTGAGGTGTTTCGTCCTGCTATTCGAATATTATCCGAAGAATTGGGCGGAATGGCGACCCGGGTGGATGAGACGGGAAGTTACAACCTGAGGAGGGTACTAATTTGCCTGCAATTACTATGAAAGAACTCCTTGAAGCCGGAGTTCATTTCGGACACCGCACTCACCGCTGGAATCCAAAGATGAAGCGATACATCTATGGAAGCCGCAACGGGATCTACATCATCGATCTCCATCAGACGCTCAAACTCTTCGAGGATGCTCGGGAGTTCATCCAGGAAGTCGCATCAGCCGGAGAAAACATCCTTTTCGTTGGGACGAAAAAACAGGCCCAGGAGGCAGTCGAAAGCGCTGCGAAGGCTTGCGGGATGTATTATGTGAATCAACGATGGCTGGGCGGAATGCTTACCAATTTCAGCACCATCCAGACCCGCATCGGCAGACTCCGAGAGCTTGAGAAGATGGAAGAAGACGGAGTTTTTGAGCAGCTCACTAAAAAAGAGGCGGCCAAGCTGCGCGAACAGCGCGATAAACTGGAGGGGTATCTGGGCGGAATCAAAGAGATGCCTGGGATGCCAGGAGCGATTTTTATCGTCGACCTCAAAAAAGAACGGATCGCGCTGCTGGAAGCTCGTAAGCTTGATATTCCGGTTGTCGCTATCGTTGACACAAACTGCGACCCCGACGAAGTCGATTACGTTATCCCCGGCAACGACGACGCTATCCGAGCTATCAAACTGATGGCAGGCAAGATGGCGGAAGCTATCAACGAAGTTCGGCCTATGCCTGAAGTGGAAGAGACCGAGGAAGAAACCGAAGATCTCGCTGAAGGCGAGGAATCGGAAGGCGACGATAGCACTGAAGCAGTAGAGAGCGACGAACAGATATTCATCGAGACCCCGGAGACTGCGGAAGCCGCCCCTGACGCCGATGAAGCAACTGTGACCACAGAAGAAGAATAGAATAGAATACGAGGGCTGAGGCCCTCTTGCATATACGGAGAGAAAAACTAATGGCAATAACTGCCGAAATGGTCAAAAAGCTGCGAGAGCAGACTGGGGCCGGAATGATGGACTGTAAAAAGGCCCTGACCGAAACTAATGGAGACTACGAAAAAGCGATCACCCTGCTTCGAGAGAAGGGCATCGCCGTTGCAGCCAAGCGCGAGGCCCGGTCGGCTAGCGAGGGGTTGATCGGTTCTTACATCAGCGGTGACACTAAAGTCGGCGCTCTATTGGAATTGAACTGCGAGACTACGTTTGTCGCCAAGACCGACGAGTTCTCCGAGTTGGCCAAGAGCCTGGCCGCACAGGTAGCCAAGGACAAATGCGCATGCATCAACTGCCTTATGGAAGCGCCTTATGCTGCTGATCCGTCAAGCACGGTAAATGATACGATCAGCGAGATTATGGGCAAGATAGGCGAAAAAATGGCTGTGGCGCGGTTTGAGTTCCTTGCGCTGGATGGCGCTCCGGGAACGATCGGCAGCTATGTCCACATGGGGGATCAGATCGGCGTTTTGGTGGAGATTCTGACGCAGACGGAGGCCGCCGCAGCAAACCAAGACGTGCAAAACCTGGCTAAAGATGTGGCGATGCACATCGCCTGGACGAATCCGGATTATATGCACCGCGACGACATTGCAGAAGAAGATCTCGCTAAGGAGCGGGAGATTCATAAGCAGTGGGCGATCAAGGAAGGCAAGCCGGAGAAGGTGATCGACCGAATCGTTGATGGACGGATGACTGACTTCTTCTCAAAAGTATGTTTGCTTGAACAGGCATTTATCAAAGATGAAGAGCTTAAAATTCAGGACCTCGTCGACAACGCAGCCAAGGCGGTTGGGGAGCCTGTCAGTATTGCTAAGTTTATTAGATATCGTGTAGGAGAGACATCGGGTGACGCAGAGTAGCGACGAACCCATTCGCAAGTGGAAAAGGGTTCTCCTGAAGCTGTCTGGCCAGGCTTTTTCCGGCCCGCAGAAACAGGGGATCGATACCCCGACTGTAAATGCGATTGCGCGAGATATCGCGGCGGCGCGGGAGTTTGGGGTTGATGTTGCGGTAGTCATTGGAGGCGGCAACATCATACGTGGGGAATCGGCTTCTGTCGGTGGCGGGATGGATAGAACCACAGCGGATCATATGGGAATGCTGGGGACGGTTATTAACTCGCTGGCGCTGCAGGATGCACTTGAAAAAATCGACGTGCAGACGAGGGTTCAGACGGCTATAAGCATGTCTCAAGTCGCTGAACCTTTCATCCGCAGGAGAGCGGTGAGGCACCTTGAAAAAGGGCGAGTAGTTATATTGGCGGCGGGGACGGGGAATCCGTATTTTACCACCGATACTGCCGCTGCGCTGCGTGCATTGGAGATCCGGGCAGAGGTTGTGTTAAAGGCGACCAATGTTGACGGCGTCTACACAAACGATCCCAAGAAGGATGCGAATGCGGTAAAATTCGATGAGATCACTTTTATGGAAGCGATCAATCGAAACCTGGGCATAATGGATCTGACCGCGTTTACGCTTTGTATGGAAAACGATCTGCCCATTGTAGTATTCGATATCACTAAGCCCGGCAATATCACACGTGCCGCGCAAGGTGAAACGATAGGAACACTGGTCAGGGGGAAAGACTCTTGAGTCAAGACACCATTCAGGATGCCGAAAGACGAATGCAAAAGGCCGTTGAAGTAGCCGGCCACGACTTCTCAACAATACGTACCGGCCGGGCGAACCCGCTTGTCCTCGAAAACATCAAGGTGGATTACTACGGGACGCCCACACCGTTGAACCAACTGGCGGGGATATCTGTGCCGGAGCCAAGGATGCTGCTGGTGACGCCGTGGGACAAGGGTGTCGTTAACACTGTGCTGAAGGCGATCCAAAGCTCAGATATCGGAATGACTCCGATGAGCGATGGCAACGTCATCCGCCTCAATGTCCCTCCTCTTACCGAGGAACGGCGCAAGGACTTGATCAAACAGCTCTATAAAAAAGCTGAGGAGCACAAGATTGCGATTCGTAACGTCCGAAGGGATGCTAACGAGCAAATCAAAGCGCAGCAAAAAAGTTCGGATATCACCGAAGATGACGCCAAACGCGATCAAGATGACGTGCAGAAGATGACTGACAAATATATCACTGAGGTCGATAAGCTGGCGGCTGCAAAAGAGGCCGAGCTTAAAGAAGTTTAGTGAGCGTCAGTTGAGCTATTTCTTCAGACCCCCGTTAGAAGCGGGGGTCTTTGCGTATCAGGCATTTTTGGAATGAAGACATTATGGAGTCAACTGTAAACCCGGCTATGAACCGAATCCCCGATCATATTGCGATCATAATGGATGGCAATGGCCGATGGGCTACCAGGCAGGGGATGCCGCGCCTATCCGGGCATTTTCAGGGTTACAAGACACTGCATAACACGGTGATTTGGGCCGCGAATTTGGGCGTGAAGGTCTTGACGGCGTATGCGTTTTCGTCTGAAAACTGGACTAGGCCGGAAGATGAAGTCGAAGGACTGATGGAACTGGTGCTCGTTGCGCTTCGTGCTGAAATCGAGATGATGATGGAGGAAGGGGTTAGAATCGTACGCAGCGGGCGCTCTGAAGGTCTGCCGGATGAAGTGGTGCGGGAGTTCGATCATACGACGCAACAAACCCAAAGCAATTCGCGAATTACATTGAACATTTGCTTGAATTATGGCTGGCGCAATGAGATTATCGACGCGGCCAGACGAGTGGCAGAGATGGCGGCGAATCAGCGAATTCAGCCTGCTGATGTTGATGAAAAGCTGCTGTCGAGTTTGATGTATCGGCCGGAGCTGCCTGACCCTGACCTGCTGATTCGCACCGCGGGGGAGTTGCGAGTCAGCAATTTCCTGCTTTGGGAGATCGCATATTCGGAGATCTATGTGACCCAGACGCTTTGGCCGGATTTTTCAGAAGAGGATTTAGGCAAAGCGATTGCCTCATATCAATTGCGAACGCGCAAATTTGGAGCGGTAGTCGATGAACAACAGGCCGATTAATATTTCTATACTGGGATCCACCGGCTCTATCGGCACGCAGGTGTTGGATGTGGTGCGGCGACTGGGGCCGGAAGTGGTAAGGGTAGTTGGCCTGGGGGCACAAAATAACGCGGATTTGCTGATCGAGCAGGCGCGGGAGTTTCGCCCGGAAATGGTATGTGTCGGCAATGAACAGGCCCACAAATACGTGCGAGAATCGGTGGGTGATGAGGCCGAGGTCTGTGCTAGCGTGTGGGGATTAGATGAGCTTGCCACAATCCCTGAAGCTGATAGAATTGTAATATCGGTCGCCGGCACGCCGGGGCTGTCCCCTACCCTGTGCGCAATCGAGGCGGGCAAAGATGTGGCTCTGGCAAGCAAGGAAGTATTGGTGGCGGCTGGGCATCTGGTGATGGAGGCCGCCAAACGTAAACAGGTTTCGATACTGCCGATTGACAGCGAGCATTCGGCGATTTTTCAGTGTTTGAATGGGGAGCGGCGGGATCAGATAGACAAAATTTATCTTACCGCATCCGGCGGCGCTTTTCGAGATATGCCAATCGAGGCGCTGGCATCAGTCACCCCCGAACAAGCGCTTGCTCATCCGACTTGGAAGATGGGTAAAAAGGTCACGGTGGACTCTGCGACTCTTATGAACAAGGGGCTGGAGATCATCGAGGCAAAATGGTTGTTTGGAGTGCAGGCGGATCGGATCGATGTGGTAATACATCCGACCAGCATTGTCCATTCGCTGGTGCGATTCGTTGATGGCTCGATAATTGCGCAGTTAGGGCTGCCGGATATGCGGCTCCCTATTCAATATGCGCTTTTGTATCCCGAAAGGGTCGATTCCGGGCTGCCGAGGCTGGATATGCTGCGGGCTGGGAATCTGGAATTTCGAGAGGTAGATTGGAACAGATTCGAGTGTTTGAAGCTGGCAATGGAGGCTGCCCGTGTGGGCGGCACGCTGGCGGTTGTGATGAACGCGGCTGATGAGGTTGCGGTTGATCTGTTTTTGTCCGGCAGGATCGGATTTCTGGACATTGCGAGTATAGTGGGCAAAACGATGGAGGCGCATTCGTCAGTTCAGTCGCCCAGCCTTGACGTAATCCGGGGGGTTGATGCTGAGGCCAGGGTCGCGGCGAGAGAACTTGCGTGCGCAAATTAGTATAAGTATTCTATCAATACCTGGACAGCATATTTTAATCGCTAAAAACTGTCTTGTTAGGAGTTGAGCTTTGACGATCATTAGTCTGATTGTATTCATAATACTTCTGGGGATTTTGGTGTTCTTCCACGAGTTGGGGCACTTCTTGGCGGCAAAATCATCGGGTATGCGGGTCGAAGAGTTCGCGTTCGGCTTTGGCCCTAGAATGATTACATTGTTCAAGCGCGAAGGGACAGAGTATACAATTCACTGGGTCCCTTTGGGTGGATTCGTGAAAATCGCTGGGATGGAGCCGGGGCAGGAGGATATCTCCGATGGTTTTCAGGCGCAGGCGATATGGAAGCGGGCGCTAGTGATATTCGCTGGGCCACTGTTCAGCTTTATCCTTGGCGTTGGAGTGCTTGTGTCGGTCGGGGTGTTGTGGGGATTCCAGGACTTTAGTGAGCCACAACCCCGGGTCGGTAGCGTCCAGCCTGGAACCGAGGCGGCAAGCATTGGCCTGCGAGCCGGCGATCGGGTGCTGGAGATCAACGGCAAGCGGATCTCCACAGGCGCGCAAATGACCGAAATTATCCACGACAAACCGGGGCAGCGGATAACGGTCCTGCTGGATCGTGATGGCAAAACAATCAGAAAGACCGCGCGCCCAAGATGGTCGGTGCAATATGCGGACACGAACTGGTCGTTTATGAAAGGTGACGACCCTGTTGCGGAATTCACAAACGAAAAATTGAATATAAAAAAAGGCGATACGCTTATATCCATTGGCGGCCGGCTGATATCAGGCGGCGAGAATATGGTGTGGGCGATTGAACAAAGCGGAGCCAAACCGACTGATCTAGTGCTGAAGCGAGATAATCAGGAGATCGCCACCACCATCAAGCCTGATGCGCAATGGGTTCGCGCTTTTAACGCAAAGTGGTTGTTTCCAGGGGGATATGTAACATCTGCGGGATCATCGACGGCTGATTCATCCGGCGTGCGGCGAGACGATATTTTGGTCAGCATCAACGGCAAGAAGATCAAATCCGGGCACGATATGCTTGCTGCCATACAAAAAGAGGGTAAGTATTCGCTTGAGGTGTTACGTAAGGGCGAGCCGAAAGCCTTGACGGCGACCTTGGGGGCCGTTTCTTTAGTTGATTCCGGCATTTACAGAACGACGGGGTTGCTGGGTTTTTTGCCCGCGCCAAGTCTGATCAAAGTCGGCTTTACCGAATCTGTCAAAGAGGGCTTCATCATTGTGGGGCGGATGGTTGAATTGCTGATGAAAACCCTCACCAGCAGCCGAATCAAAGAAGATATCGGCGGGCCGGTGCTGATAGCCAAGGTCACTCAATCCTCCGTGGCGCTGGGGCCGTATTGGGTGCTGCTTGAGCTTGGCAGCCTAAGCCTGGGACTAGCGGTAATCAACCTGGTGCCGATACCGGCCGTTTTGGATGGCGGACATTTATTGCTGCTCGGCATCGAGGCCGTTCGCAGGAAAAGATGGTCACGGAATCAGATGGCGATGATGCAGATGGTAGGATTTTCTATGGTGGCCGCACTCATCGTGCTGATATTCGTCTCTGACATAACAAAAATCGTCACCGGCCAGATACCGCAGTAATATGAGTGTTCAACGCAAAAACACAAGAAAAGTTAGCATCGGAGGAGTCGAAATCGGCGGAGGCGCTCCCGTGTCTGTCCAGTCGATGACCAACTCGTCAACGGCGGATATCAAGACCACGTTGGCCCAAATTCACGCGCTCGAGAGCGCCGGTTGTGATATAATTCGAGTGGCGGTTCCTGATGAACAAGCGGCGGCGGCGATAAGGCAGATCAAGGCCGAGATTTCTATCCCGCTGGTTGCTGATATTCACTTTCAGTATAAGTTAGCCCTGGCAAGCTTAGACTCCGGCGCAGATAAACTGCGAATCAACCCCGGTAATATCGGCTCTAACGACAAGGTAGAGGCGGTCGCCAGAGCGGCGGCGGAGCACGGCGTGCCGATCCGAATCGGGGTAAACGCGGGTTCCATTGACAGGGCGAAATACGGCATTCCAAGTGCAGAGGCGTTGGTGGAAAGCGGGCTGGATGAGGTTCGAGTGATGGAAAAGCTCGGCTTCGAGGATATTGTGCTGTCGCTGAAGGCATTTGATGTGCCGATGATGATTCGGGCATATGAACTCGCAAGCCAGCGATGCGATTATCCGCTTCATCTTGGCGTAACGGAAGCTGGGCTTGCTTGGGAAGGCACTATCAGAAGCTCGGTCGGAATCGGTGCGCTGCTGGCGCACGGTATCGGGGACACACTTCGGGTGTCGTTGACTGCTAATCCGCTAGAAGAGGTTAAAGTTGGCAGGGAAATCCTGAACAGTGTTGGACTGTGGCGTAGGCCATTCACGCTGATTTCGTGCCCTACCTGCGGGCGATGCGCTATTGATATTGCGGAGATTGCCGGAGAGGTGCGGCTGAGACTTGAGACCAATCCTCCGAAGGCTCCAATTACGGTTGCGGTTATGGGCTGTATTGTAAATGGGCCTGGCGAGGCATCGCTGGCAGATGTGGGAATAGCAGGCGGCAAAGGCTCCGGGGCGATATTCGCGAGGGGAAAAATGCTGCGCAGCGTCGGCGAAGATGAGCTGGTCGACGAATTGATGGTAGAGGTAGAGAAGTTTGGTACAGATACGTAGGGCAAAAATCGTTGACGCACACAACATTCAAAGGCTGATCAATGTCTATGCAGCCAGAGACGAAATGCTGCCGAGGGCCCTGGTTTCGATCTATGAAAACATCCGTGATTTCCAGGTCATCGAAGAGGATGGAGTAATGGTGGGCTGCTGCGCCCTGCACGTGACTTGGGGGGATCTTGCCGAAGTGAGATCACTTGCCGTGGAAGAATCGACTCACGGCAGAGGTTATGGCAGGCTGCTTGTCGAAAGTTGTCTTGATGAGGCCAGAGAATTGGGATTGCCGAAGGCGTTCGCGCTGACTTATGTCCCGGATTTTTTCGAGAAGTTGGGGTTTTCGCGGATCGATAAGGCTGAGCTGCCACATAAAATCTGGTCTGATTGTGTGAATTGCCCAAAGTTTCCCGATTGTGGAGAAGAGGCAGTTCAGATACTGTTGTAGGTTTAATGCAATTACATAAACTGAGGATTACATGCGCGCTTCACAACTGTTTTTTCCTACTTTAAGAGAAGTACCGGCGGAAGCGGAAATGATCAGCCACAAGCTGCTGCTGAGAGCCGGATTTATTCGCCGCGTTGGTGCAGGCATATATGATTATCTGCCGCTGGGCTATAAAGTGCTCAAGAAGATCGAGAAGATCGCTCGAGAAGAGATGGATGCGCAGGGCGGTCAAGAGCTGTTGATGCCGGCCCTCCTGCCGGCCGAGCTGTATCAGGAAACTGGGCGATGGGGCCTGGACGTGCTGTTCCGGATCAAGGATCGATATGACCGGGACTATTTGCTGGGATTCACTCACGAAGAGGTCATAACCGACATTGTTCGCCGCGATGTAAGGTCATACCGCGAACTGCCGCTCAATCTCTACCAGATTCAGACCAAAGAACGTGATGAGCCGAGGCCGAGAGGCGGGGTGGTGCGAGGACGCGAGTTTATAATGCTCGATTCCTACACTTTCGATCGAAATTGGGAGGACCTCGACCGCGCCTATGAGCGAATGTATGTGGCGTTTTCTCGGACTTTTGCGCGATGCGGCCTCGATACGCTGGTTGTGGAGGCCGATTCCGGAGCGATTGGCGGCAAGGACAGCCAGGAGTATATGGTGATTGCCGATTCTGGCGAGGATACGGTGCTTTTGTGCGCGGAATGTGGTTATGCCGCTAATGCCGAAAAATGCGAGATTGGCCGGATAGATGTTAAGAAGAGCGAGCAGGAATTGCACGCGCTGGAGTTGGTTGACACGCCAGACGCTCGCACAATCGAACAGGTGACATCATTCCTGAAGAAATCCCCCAAAAAGTTGGTTAAAACTCTTATTTACCAGGCTGAGGATGAAGTGGTCGCTGTGCTTGTTCGGGGGGATCGCGAACTTAATGAGGCCAAGCTAATGAGGGCGCTGGGCGGCAAAGACATCGAGATGGCCGAGGCTGACGTCATAGAAAAACTCACCGGGGCTGAAGTTGGTTTTGCAGGCCCGATTGGCTTGAACGGAGCGCGGATCATTGCTGACCATGAGGTTGAGGGGATGTCGAATTTCGTGGTCGGAGGCAACAAAACCGACGCTCACTATATCAATGCAAACATCGGCCGCGACTTCGGGATAGATGAATATGCGGACCTGCGGGTTGCCTCGAAAGGGGATGCCTGCCCGAAATGCAACGGTATTTTGAGAGAACACCGAGGGATGGAGGTCGGGCATATTTTCAAGCTCGGCACTATATATTCCGAGGGGATGGGTGCGAAATTCCTGGATGATGACGGCAAGGAAAAATCGTTTATTATGGGGTGCTACGGGATGGGAATCAGCAGGATGCTGGCGGCGATTCCTGAGGTGAACAGTGATTCGGATGGGATGATCTGGCCTATCAGCGTGGCGCCTTTTGAGGTGGCGGTGATATTGCTCAATTCCGGGGATGAGGCTCAATGTGGGGCTGCGATTCGGTTGTATGAAGAGCTTCAACAGGCAGGGGTGGATGTGCTGCTCGACGAGCGTGATGAACGTCCGGGGGTTAAGTTCAAGGATGCTGATTTGATTGGATGCCCTATTCAGGTTGTTGCCGGCAGGCTGGCCGGGGAAGGCAAAGTCGAACTCCGAACTCGAGCCAGCAAAGATAAAGAAGAAGTTGCATTGGATGATGCCACTCAGAGGATACTGGAACTGCGCAGGGAGCTTTATTCGCGTCTCGAGGATAAAGCGCAAGAAGTAGTTTTTGCGAAGAAAGGATAACAGAGGATGGTACCTTCTCTTGGGGACATGCTGATCAGGCTGGTTATTTCGCTTGTACTCGGCAGCTTGATCGGGATGGAACGAGAGATGCACGGCAGGCCGGCGGGGCTGCGAACACATGCGCTGGTATGCCTGGGATCGACTGTTTTTGCCCTGTCTTCATTTTTTGTCGGCCCTTGGAAGGACAGCAACGACCAGAGCCGTATTGCCGCGCAGATCGTTAGCGGGGTAGGTTTTCTGGGGGCGGGAACGATCATACAGCAAGGGAGTTCGATTCGTGGGTTGACGACTGCGGCCAGCATTTGGTCGGCGGCCGCGATTGGCCTTGCGGTGGCTATGGGCGGCGCAATGCTGTATGTCGGTATAGTCGGCACAGTACTGATTCTGGCAACACTGCATGTTATGGATCGCATCGATAAGTATTTTACCGTTGGTAGAGGGGAACGGTATCTGACAGTAATCGTACAAGATGGTTACGATCCGATGTGCGAAGTGCTTAGGCTGATCGATGCGCAGCACGCCAGAGTGCGCTCGGTCGATACTCAGGAGGGAGAGGACGCACACCTTACCCTCCACTTGCGTTTGCGAGTTTCCAGAGATTTTGATGAGGTTGCTTTGGCCAGTGAGCTTGCAGGCAACAAAAATGTGATAAGCTATAGCTGGGAATAGATTTACAGGAAGAATCGAAAGGGGATGCTATGGGGGACAAGACGACCCGCAGAGAATTTTTGAGAAATATGGCGCTGACTGGAGCGGCGCTGAGCTTACCCGGAATCGTAAACGCCACTGCCGGAACGGCTAACACATCCGGCAAGACACGTGTGGTCATCGCAACCGATGCCTCCTCACTCACTGCGGATAACGCCGTAGTGCAGCCCGTGGTGGAGAAGATGATAGCCAGAGGTGTGGCGAAACTAACCAGATCCAACACCGGAGTGGATGGTTGGAAGAAGTTATTTTCCCCGAAAGATGTTGTTGGAATCAAGATCAACTGCCTCTTCGGCAAGGGGGTCTCGACCCGGCCGGAAATGGTCAATGCGGTCATTGCAGGCCTGAAATCCGCCGGGGTGAAAGAGGACAATATCATCGTTTGGGATCGCAGCTCAGTTGATCTGATTAAGTGTGGTTTTGTGCCGAACAAAGATGGCGCCGGAGTGAAGTATTTTGCCGATGATAATCAATGGGGGCCGGAGCTACAGCGAGGAGCGTTCAAAGGACGCATCAGCACTATTATCAGTGAAAAAGTTACGGCTATCATAAATATGCCGATCCTCAAGACCCACGGTATCACCGGAATATCCGGCAGCCTGAAGAACCACTACGGCTCATTTGACAATCCCGGCAACCACCACGCCAATAATTGCAATCCGCAGTTGGCGGACTTCAATGCGATACCGGCAGTTAAGAATAAGACGCGCCTTGTGGTGATGGATGTGCTTCGCCCGCAGCACTCCGGCGGCCCTGGACTGCAAGTCAAAGACCAGTATAATCACTGCTCTGTTATGGTGGGCACGGACCCATTGGCTGTCGACTGCATTGGTTTGAACATTATTCAAGACAAGCTCAAGCAGCTTGGCCAAGAACCCATTGCGGCAAAGAAGGTCAGATGGCTCGCCTCCGCGCAGGAGCGCGGGGTCGGAACCTGCGAGCTTTCAAAAATAGAATTACTGAGGGTCTAATTATGAACTCCAGGCACACGATACTCTGCGTCGCATTGATCATTGTTCTTCTTTTGGCAGTCGCAGCGAATTCGGCTCCGGATGTACAAAAGCTGCTGCCTGTGAAAGGTGAGCTTGCCGGTTTTGATATTATGCCTGAGACGTTGGTTTACGGTAAGGGCGTGAACGTATCGAAGGTATATAATGGCGGCTATGAGGTTTACACAAAAAACGGAGTCATCGACGTAGCAAAACAAATGTATAGACGCGGTGATGCATTCGTCGAAGTGACGGGCCATACGATGAAATCAGCCAAGGCGGCGACGGATTTCATCAACTACTGGGCCAAACAAAGAGAGGCGAAAGCCGGAACTAATGCCGATACAGGTTTCGGGTTTGTGGTGACTAAACCCAACGTTATGGCGTATTATGCGATGGATAAATATTTCGTGACGGTGGGGGCGTTTCACACACAGGGGAACCCCTCCAAAGATGTCGAACTGTTTGCTAAAGCCGTGAGAAAGAAAGTGAAGAAGTAGTTGGACCGCAGATCGGCGTTCTTTTGTGACGAATGCAAGCGTCCATTGAGCACCGCATATGCGTGCACGCAGTGCAAAAAGGTGCTGTGTTTCGAGCACTACTACGGAAAGCAGGCTGGGCCTCGGCTGCGAAAAGACGGGCTGTGTGCGAGATGCGCACGTGTAGTGAGGGAATTGAGTGAAAAAGCTGGACAGGCGTGAGTTTTTAGGAGCGATAGCCGGCTTGGGCGGAGCGCTGTTTCTGGGCGGATGTGGCAAAGCGGACGGCGAAAGCGCACAAGCAGTCACGCCTAGAGCGGCAAAATTCGATGATAAAACTGTGGTCGTCGCAAGCGGCAAAGATGCGGCCAAACTGACTCGTGCGGCGGTCGACGGCCTGGGTGGAATGAACAAACTGGTCAGCAAAGGTGACACGGTGGTCATTAAACCCAACATCGCCTGGAACCAACCCCCGGAAGTCGGCGCCACCACCAACCCTGTAGTTGTTGCAGAGATCGTGCGCATGTGCAAGGAGTGCGGGGCAGGCCGGGTGTTGGTTGTCGACCACGTTATCGACCGGCCATCTGAGATGGTGCTGGGGTTGACCGGTATCAAGGCTGCCGCAGAATCCGTCGGCGCTGAGGTGAGCGCGGCTCAAAACGAATCCGACTTTCGCAGAATTGAAATTCCAAAAGGCCGCCTGATCAAGTCCGACACCTGCATAAAAGAGCTTCTTAAAGCTGACGTCTTTATTAATGTCCCGATCGCAAAGACCCACGGCGCGACGAAGCTCACGCTTGGAATGAAGAATCTTATGGGCTGCAATTGGGACAGGCAGGCGTGGCACAGGAGCAAGCTGGATCAGTGCATCGCTGACTATGCGACCGCTATTAAGCCGGATTTGATCATTCTGGACGCCAATCGAATCCTGCTCACCGGGGGGCCAAAGGGGCCTGGCAAGACAAAAGATGCAGGTAAAATGATCGCGGGAGTAGATCCGGTGGCGGTGGATTCATATGGCGCGACGCTGTTTGAGATGACTGGCGCGGATATCAGCCACATTCGCCTTGCTCACGAGATGGGCGTCGGCGAGATGGACTTGGCGAAGTTGACGATTAAGAACGTATAGTGACTCAGGGAAATGCAGGCCGCAAAAGTAAATTGGTTCGGATGGAGAACCTGCGCCGTGTGGTGCAGGTATTGTGCTTCGGGGTGTTTGTGTATTTATTCGCGTTAACGATCGGGCAGTATAACGCCGACGCCAAAGCGAATATTTTGACTTCAAAGGCCCCAATCGACACATTCTTCAGGATCGATCCCCTGCTGGGTTTGGCGGCTATGGTGGCCGCACGGCGAGTGATCCTGATAATGCTCGTATATGGGCTGCCGATTGTGGTCCTGAGCGTGCTTGCGGGCAGATTTTTTTGTGGGTGGGTATGCCCTCTGGGCAGCGCACTCGATGCGACCGATAAGCTACTCTTTCGGGCGCGTAAACAAACCAGAGAGCCGAATAACCTCGCTCTTCGCAACGTGAAGTATTATCTATTAGCGGGGATTTTGATCGCGGCTGTGTTTGGCTCTCAGATCGCGTATTTTTTTGACCCCATAACGATCCTGACAAGGGCGTTTACTTTTTCTGTGTTTCCGTTTGTCACCAAATCCGGTTTGAAGCTGCCTCTTGTTCCGTCCGACGTTCAGTACTTTTTCAGATTCAACTTTGTGGCTGCGGGGATGCTGGTGGGTATACTCGCGCTTAATTCGATTTCGCGCAGGTTCTGGTGCAGGAATCTTTGCCCGCTGGGGGCATTGCTGGGGCTGATTTCGAGATTCTCTATTGTCCGCAGGATGGTCAAGTCCAACTGTATCGGGTGTAAGAAGTGCATACCTGAGTGTAAAATGGGCGCGATTCACGATGACCCGACGCAATACCAAGCCCCGGAATGCATCTACTGCTATTCGTGCACCCCTGTCTGCCCTACCCTGAGCACTCGAATCGCTCCGTCTATTGCTTCGGAAGGGTATCATTCGGATTTGGATTTGAACAAAAGGCGGGTGATGCAGGCGGCAGGGGTTGGGGTTTTGATCGCACTGCTGGGGAAGACCAACGTGGCGGCAAAAGAAAGCCGAACTGGGCGAGTGAAAACCTCAAGCCCGATGTTGATCCGTCCGCCGGGAGCCTTGCCCGAAGATGAGTTTGTCGCGAGATGCGTGCGATGCAGTGAGTGCATGAAGGTCTGCCCGACGAATGGCCTGCAGCCAGCGCTGGCTGAGGCCGGGTTCGAGGGAATATGGACTCCGGTGCTGGTTCCAAAAATCGGAGAGTGCACCCGACACTGCAATTTGTGCTCGCAGGTATGCTCGAGTCAGGCGATTCAACCTGTCGAGGTCGCAGAAAAAGGGCACATATTCATTGGGACAGCCGTAATTGACAGATCGCAGTGCATTGCATGGAACTCAGATAAGCAGTGTCTGGTGTGTGATGAATGCTGCTCATACAGAGCGGTGATGTGGCAGAGCGTTGATGGCGTGAGACGGCCGTTTGTGGAAGAACATAGATGCGTCGGATGCGGGATATGCGAGAATGTTTGCCCTATTCAGCCGTTGGCGGCAATACGAGTGTTTTCGTTTGGCGATAAAAGACATCTCTCGCGAGAGGAACAAAGGGCCTATCTGGATCAGGCTCCGGAGATCGAAAACTAGCGTAAGCAGGAGGTAATTGTGGGCAAATTTATGGTGACAGGCGGCGCCGGGTTTATCGGCGGCCATATTGTAGAACTTTTGATCTCCGAAGGGCACGACGTTATCGTGTTCGACGATTTTTCCACAGGTAGTCTCGATAATCTTTGTGCAGTTGCAAACGAAATCGAGATTGTTACTGGGGATATCCGCGATATTGATTCTCTTAACAAGGCGATGCGCGGGGTCGAGCATGTCATTCACCAAGCCGCTGAGATATCGAACACCAAATCGGTGGAAGACCCGGCCTGGGTCAATTCGGTCAATGTAGACGGAACACTCAACGTACTGATCAGCGCACGAGATGCGGGGGTGAAGAGATTTACTATGGCGTCATCGTGCGCTATATACGGAGACACCGGCGATCAGCCGCAGCGCGAAGATTTCCTCCCCCACCCGCTCTCACCATACGGAGCCTCAAAGATCTGTGGAGAACACTATCTGTCGGTTTTCTATCAGATTTATGGCTTGGAGACGGTTCGACTGCGTTATTTCAATGTTTTCGGGCCGCGCCAGAACCCGGCATCGCAATATGCGGCTGTAATCCCAAAATTTATCGATCGAATTCTGGCGGGCCGGGAGATTCATATCTACGGCGACGGCCAGCAGACCAGAGACTTCGTATATGTGCAGAACGTCGCTCGGGCGAATTATCTGGCGTGCACATCGCCCGATGCGGCTGGCGGGGTATTTAATATAGCGTCAGGGATGTCGGTAGACCTCACCAGGCTGGCTTCGCACTTGCAGCATTTGGCGGGCAAGCAGATCGAAGTGGTCTACGATCCGCCTGTCCTCGGGGATATAAAATATTCCACGAGTGACATATCAAACGCACGTGAAAAGCTCGGCTATAGCCCTCTAGTCTCTTTTGAGGAAGGTCTCGAGCGCACTTTTATCCACTTCGCAGCCAAGGCCAACTCCGCCTGCTAGCTTGATATACGGGCCTTTTCTGATGACACCGCCCGCGATCGGCTGTTTGTCGATGAGCATATCGGAGTCGAGGTCGAAGACACTAAATGAGTTGGTTCCGCACGCGACCTGAACCGATGCTGCCTGGCCGATATGTGTCTCGAGCATGCACCCGAACATCAGATCAAGCTTGGCCGCTCGACAGATCGAGCTGATAGTAAGCGCACCTATCATCCCGGCTTTCATGAGCTTCACATTGACGCCGTCCGCAGCTTTATACCGCACAACCTCCAGCACTTCGGCCGGGGTTTGAGCGGCTTCGTCGGCAAACACCGGCACATCGACGTGCTCCGTAACATATCGCAGTCCGTTGAGATCCGCCGCGTCCACCGGTTGCTCTACAAGCCTGATGGAAAGGTTTCTTTCCTGAACGCTTTTCACAAATTTGACCGCCTGAGCGGGTGTGTAGCCTTGGTTGGCATCCAGCACGAATGTGCAGCCCGGAGCGCCCTCGCTGATGGCTACAACCCTTGCGAGGTCTTCCTCCTGATCCTTGCCGACCTTGACCTTGAAAATATTGAAGCCTTTAGCTCGAAGCTCGATTGCTCTTTCGCGGGCGTGATCCGGAGGGCAGATGGCAATGGTGACATCTGTCTCGATCCTAATCGGCGCGCCGCCAAACAAAGAATAAATCGGAATATTCAGGCTTTTGCAGTAGGCATCCAGCATCGCGATTTCAACGCCGGTGCACGCGGATTTGCCCTGCGGAAGCGTTTCGGAGAGCTTTCTTGCTGACAATCTGTACTGAGAAAGATCCGCGCCGACAAGAGCTTGGGCGGCTGTCATCAGGTCATGTTGGACAGTGTTGACATCCTCCCCTGTCACCTGACGAACCGGTGTCGCCTCTCCATAACCGACAAAATCGCCTGCGTGAAGCTCGACGATGACCGTGGGAGAGGTAACCGCACGCCTGTAAGAGGTTTCAAAAGGCTCAACAAGAGGAACTTCTATCGGATAAGCAAGGATTTTGTCTATTCTCAGCATAAGTCAATTATAGCAGACTCTATAAGGAACGGGAACAGCTATGCTCAAATCTCTGAATCGTCTACTAACGCTTCTAATTCTGTGTATCGTGGTTGTGTCCGGCGCACGGGCCGCAGACCTTGCGGCAAGTATTGATTCCATCCTCAACAATCCCGAGCTTAAATATGGGGTGCAGGCGGTTTCTGTAAAATCTCTGAAAACCGGCAAGAAACTGTATGAGCACAATGCGGATCTGCTCATGATCCCCGCATCGAATTTCAAGCTGCTGGTTTCATCGACGATTCTGGAGCATCTCGATCCTGACTTCACTTTTGAGACCCGAATCTTTTCCGCAGGGAAAATTACAAACGGTGTTTTGAACGGCGATTTGATTATAAAGGGCGGCGGAGATCCCGTTCTTTCCACTTCCGATTTGACCGCTCTCGCAAAACAGGTTAAGGCGTCCGGCATCAGTGCAATAACCGGGAACATCGTTGCTGACGATTATTTGTTCGATCGCCAGCGGCTTGGGACTGCCTGGACTTGGGCGGATTTGCATTATTATTATTCCGCTGAGATCAGTGCGCTTAATTTGAATCGAAACACGGTGGACATATATGTTCGACCAGGAAAGCAGGCTGGGGATAAAGCTGAGGTTAGCCTGGCGCCGACCACGAATTACTTCACAATCGAAAGCGCTACAACCACTGGCGCACCCGGCTCGAGAAACACGATATGGGTGTCGCGGGCGATGGGGCGCAACATCCTCAGAATCAGCGGATCTATAGCTCAAGACGCGAAAATAACGGGTCGAGAGACCCTGATATCCGTCTCGGAGCCTCAACTCTACACCGGGCATGTGCTTTTAACGGAACTCGACAAGCAGGGTATAAAAGCCACCGGCGAAGTGATTACAGCGAGGCTGCCTGACGATTCCAAGCTGCTGGCGATTCATAAGTCTCCGCCTCTGTCCAGAGTACTGTGGCTGCTTAATAAGCCGAGCGATAACCTTATCGCCGAGGTTTTATTGAAATATATCGGTGCACACGTTAATAACGATGGTTCAGCCAGCGGGGGAGCGGAGGTCGAAGAAGCGTTTTTCAAAAGAATTGGTATGGATATGGACGGCATTTCGATAGCCGATGGATCGGGTTTGTCTCGATTGGACTATATATCGGCAAACAATTTGGTCACGCTGCTCGGTTATATGTATACCTCCAAACACAGTAAAGTCTTTATTGATTCTCTGCCGATTGCGGGAGTGGATGGGAGTTTGTATTCACGAATGAGAGACACCCGCGCAAATAAGAACGTTCGGGCCAAGACGGGCTATATCGGCCGTGTGAGCAGTCTATCCGGGTATGTGGACACAAGGTCAGGCGAACCGTTGGTATTTTCGATAATAATGAACCATCATAAGTGCCCAAAATCGAGCGCTACTGCACTACAGGACAAAATATGCGCACTGTTAGCGGATCTGGAGTAGGTTTCCAATCAGCCGATATTTGCGATTTTCATAAAAGCGAGCACGCCTGATCGAATGTATGCAATGGCTATGGCGGCTACGAATACGCCCATCAGTCGGCTCAAAAGATCGGCGGCTTGATCGCCGATTATACGATGAATCATCCGAGCGGATAGAAACAGAATCAAACAAATCAGCATTGCGAGCAGCACGGCTATCGTCGTGATTAAGATCCCGTGCTGCGCGGAGATTACCACTGTCGCGGTAATCGCACCCGGGCCAACTATCAACGGGGAAATCAGAGAAACAGTCGCTGATTTGCCTTCCAAATCATCCTCCGGCCCGAAGCGTCCTTCGGTGACGAGCTTTAGCGCGATGATAAGCAACAACAGCCCGCCGGCTATCTGCATATCGCTGATGTCCATCTGAAACAGCCGCAAAACCCACGCGCCGGACAGCGTGAAAAACAACAGCAATATCACCGACCCGCCAATGACTCGCAGCACTATCCTGCGAGCCTGGCGCGCGCCTGCCGACGCATTCAAACCGATTATAATTGGCATAACTCCGAGCGGATCGATTACGATCAGCAAAGCGGCGATAATCGTTCCGAGTTCGGCAAGCAGGCTCAGAAAATGCATCAACGGCTCCAAGATCGGATGATTGTTGGTTACATTGATGCATTATATACTGGGCCTGATCAGTCCTTCAAATCCAACGGAACCCCGGACTCATCGGCTACTTCTATGCAGTTGATTACCTCGGTTACCCCCGAAATCCACCATGCAACGTCCTCGATTGCGTTCTTTTGGGCGAACGATTCAACGTATCCTCGAAGAGTCACTTCTCCGCCGCTGGCCTCAACCGTGACCAACCCGGCATCCAGCGATATGTCACGTCTGAGCGCATTTCGCACGGATTCCCTGAGTTCATCGTTAGTGCGTTCTATATAATTACGCAGCAGAAGTCGATTTACTACATTTCTGATGGCGGCGGCGGTTTTAACGATTTCTATGATCGCCTGACGTTCGGCTGCCCCGTCCACCGAACCGGACAAGAATGCGATGTCATCTTCGACAGTAACCTCTATTTCTGACTCGTCTATTCGAGTATCCGCCTCTAGAAGTCGCTTTACTGCGGCTTCAGTGCTCTCGTCACGAAGATCGCCCACGGTCAGTCCCTCCACAAACGTTATGTAGGAAGGGTTCCCGACGATCTTTGGGTTCAAACTATTACAGGAAGGTTATAGCTCAACAATTGTGGGAATAATATGCAGGTTTGATCTTCAGGAGGCATCGGCAGGTGAGTATATCAAAAATTGTAGTCATAGGTGGAGTTGCTTGTGGACCAAAAGCAGCGGCGAGGGCGCGGCGAAGAGAGCCTGATGCGGACATTACTATTATCGAAAGAGGGGATCTGCTGAGTTATGCGGGTTGCGGAATGCCCTATTATATCCAGGGAGCAATCGAGACTGCTGATGAGCTGATGAGCACAGCGGGGGGCGTAGTTAGAGATGCGGCTTTTTTCGACAGCGTGAAGGGGATCAAGGTGATGGGACGCACGCTAGCGGAGAGCATAGACCGCGAACGGCAGGTGGTAGAGATGGTCTCCCTTGAGACTGCTGAAAAATCGCAAGTTCCTTACGATAAGCTTGTGCTGGCCGTCGGGGCAGATGCGGTGCTCCCCCCGTTTCCCGGGGCTAATTTGAAAGGCGTTTACGGTCTGAACTCCCCTCACGATGCCGAAAAGATCAAGGATTCGATGCTCAACGGCTGTAAACGTGCGGTGATTATCGGGGCGGGGCTGATCGGCATCGAGGTCACCGAAGCTATGGCAACACATCAGCTTTCGGTGACTATCATCGAGATGATGGACAGCGTTGTGCCGGCTGTCCTCGACTTCGAGACCTCCAGTAAGCTCGAAAAGCACCTTTGCGACCAAGGTGTGTGCGTTATGACCGGAACCAAAGTAAAAGAACTGCACGGGGATGATACCGGGCAGGTAAACGCGGTCATAACCGACCAGGGCATCGTTGAGGCCGATCTGGTGTTGATTGCAGTCGAGGTGCGGCCGAATATTAAACTGGCGGTTGACGCCGGATTGGAAATTGGAGAGACCAAAGCGATCAAGGTCAACGAATATTTGCAGACCAGCGATCCAAACATCTACGCTGGAGGGGATTGTGTCGAGAATCTACATCTGATGAGTGGCAAGCCGGCCTATGTGCCGCTTGGCTCAACTGCCAATAAACACGGCAGGATCATTGGCGACAACGTCACCGGAGGCAGCTCGACTTTTCCTGGGGTGATGGGGACGGCGGTCTTTAAGGCGTTCGATTTCAATGTCGGCCATACGGGATTATCCGAAAAAGACTGCGTGCGGCTGGGCATTCCATATGTTATGGCGCTGACACCAGGCCCAGACGGGGCGCACTACTACCCCACCGCGCAATCAATGACTCTCAAAATGATCGCGTCCCCTGAGGGCAAATTGTTGGGTGTGCAGGCTGTAGGCGAGGGTGACGTAGTGAAGCGAATCGATGTTGCGGCGACTGCACTGAGCTGCGGCCTGGCCGTGAGCGAAATATCCGACCTCGACCTCGGATATGCTCCCCCGTTTTCCAGCGCGGTGGATTTGTTGTCACACGCGGCTAATGTCATCGATAACAAGATCAATGGACTTGGGCGTGCGATCAGCCCGGTTGAGGTGAAGCACATGATAGACGCCGAGGAGGATTTTATACTCCTGGATGTGCGTGGGCAGCATGAGGTCGAAAAGACCAGTTTGAAAAACGAGCGGGTTGTCAACATACCTCTGGGAACGCTTCGTAAACGCGTTGCTGAACTACCCAAGGATAAGGATATTATTGCTTTTTGCACAGTGAGTCTGAGAGGTTATGAAGCACAGAGGATACTGGACGGCGAAGGGTTCGATCGCGTTCGATTTATGGACGGAGGGTTGGTCGGCTGGCCGTATTCTCTGGATCAGGATTGGAGGGAGACATGAGCACAAAGATGAACATTCACGCTGACCCAGAAGTTACAAATGCCGTAAAGGAACTGGCGCTGGAAGAATTTGAAGGCGCCGGCTCGCCGGGAACCGGCAGTGTAGAGAAGTATCGTCGACTGCGGGCTATCGGGACCAGGTTGTGGCTGGACACGGGGGATCTCGAAGCTGCAAGCAAGGTCTGGTCAAGCGAGATCGATGCGCTTACGACCAACAACACGTTAGTCAACCAGGTCGTTCAGACAGGCGCGATGGACAGTGTCATCCCCAGCGCCGCGGCTAGAATTCGGGCTTCGAGATCGGATATCTCCGATCAGGAACTCGTAATCGAGATCGCGTTTTTAGTAAATGCCAGGCTGGCGCTCGGCTTGGTAAGCAAGCTGGGGGTGCACGTGAGTGTAGAACTTCATCCAGGTACAGCGCTAAATGTTGAACAGACCCTGGTGTTCGCACGGCGATATTACGAAATCAATCCCGAGTATTTTTATGTGAAAGTGCCGCTGACGCCGGACGGGTTCATCGCGGCGCGTCGTTTATCTGCTGAAGGCATTCCGGTTAACTACACTCTGGGGTTCTCAGCGCGGCAGAACTACCTGGCCACCCGCTTCTCAATGCCCAGCTTTGTTAATGTTTTCCTCGGAAGGTTGAACTCCGTTGTTGAGGAAAACGGTCTGGGAAACCCGGAAAATGTTGGGGAGAAGGCCGCTCTGGCCTCTGATGAATTCGTGAAGGAGTTGCGCAAAAGTCGAGATGACATCCCAACCAGCCAGATTGCCGCGAGCATTCGCCACGGTGGCCAGGTGGCAACGCTCGCCGGAGTGGATGTCCAGACCATACCACCGAAAGCCGCGGCTGAATATTTGGCAATGGACATAGCCAGTGACCAGATACGAAAACGCACATCCCAGGAGCTTGATATCGAGCTTGCTCACGATGGACTGGCACGCGTGGTCGATCTAAACGTATTGTGGGATGTAGACGAACGATTCATCGGGTTTGTGGAGGATGCGGTGAGCCAGGCTGATGAGATGGTTTACGGACGGGATTTGATGCGGGTGGCACGAGAACACGGCATAAATATTTTTCGCGAGTGGACCAACGAAGAACGCAGGGCAATCCGCGAACACGGCAAGATACCGGACCTGGCACAGTGGCCTGGCGCTCCGATTGATGATTTGATGTCTATATCGGCGCTGGAATCATTTGCCCAGGATCAGTCGGCGTTGGACGATCGCATCAAAAGTTTTCTCACTTGAGTGGTGGCGGCTTGACTTGCAGGGAGTATATTTGTACGCTTGATGCAGTATGAATAAGCTGGACAAAGAGTTTTACACGCGCGATACGATCGAAGCGGCACACGTGCTGCTCGGCAAAATCGTTGTAAGCAATACCCCTGATGGAGTAATATCGGGCCGGATCGTGGAGACCGAAGCGTACGTCTATGGCGATCCGGCCGCGCATACCACGAAATGGCGCACACCACGCACCGAAGTGATGTTCGGCGAGCCGGGGCGTGCGTATATATATTTCATTCACGGTTTGCACTATTGCATGAATGTCGTCAGCCATCCTGTTGACGTGCCGGGCGGCGTCCTGTTGCGCGCACTAGAGCCACTGGAAGGCATTGATCTTATGCGCAAAAACAGAGGGCGACAAGAGATGGTGGATCTGTGCTCCGGCCCGGCCAAATTGACACAGGCGCTGCAGATTGATATCTCGCTTTTGGGAGAAGATTTACTTGGGGACCGATTGTATTTGGTGGATGATGGGACTGATGTCGGCGAGATTATTGCGCGGCCGAGAATAGGAGTCAGCCTGGCGGTGGATAAACTGCTTCGCTTCTACCCGTCTCAATATAGCCATTGGGTGTCGAAGCGGTGACAGCTGAGGGGCGGGCGCAGTGACATACGACGGATTTCTTCTATCTGCGATTATAGCGGAGCTTAAAAACACTCTTGTGCGGGGGCGGGTTCAAAAGATTCGACAGCCAGGCGAGACTGATGTGGTATTCGAGGTGCGTGCGATCGGCCAAACATATCTGTTGTTCATCTCGGTTGATGCTCGCTTTTCACGAATATACCTGACATCCAGCCAAGGCAAAGCTCTGCGGGAACCTCCAAATTTTTGCATGCTCCTGAGAAAATATGTGTCGGGCGCGTTTGTTACGAATATTGAACAGGTCGGCATGGATAGGATAGCTCATATCGGCTTGGAATCTACTGAGCACGGGAAGCTGACGCTGATTCTGGAGATAATGGGCAAACACAGCAACCTGATCCTTGTGAACTGTGAGGGCAAAATCCTCGGCGCCGCCAAACACGTAGGCTCATCGATAAGCAGATATCGACAAGTGCTGCCGGGCAGGGAGTATATCCCACCGCCGGGAGATGTGAAGATTGATATTCGAAGAATCGACGCGCGGACGTTTGATGGGCTGTGGAGGCAGTCTTTTCAAGATCAGCCGGATGCACCCGCCATTCGACAGTGGCTGATGGATAAATTCAGTGGGGTTGGGCCGTTTCTTGCTGATGAGCTAATCGCGCGATCCGGGGGCTTTCCCGAGCAAGTCAAGGATGAGATTTTACAACTGGGGAATATGGCTCTTGGTGGGAAATATGAGCCTGTGTTTATAACGGATGCACACGGAGCGGGGGTGATGGTCTACCCCACCCCGTCTGTGCAGTATCCGACCGACCAGCAGCACCCGCGCGATAGCGTTAACGAAGCCCTTGATACTTTATTCCGCACGCTGATCTCCCGTAGTTTCCTCGACGAAGAACGCACACAAACTGTAACTGCGATACGCCGGGCAATGGCCTCTCGCAGACAAACCTTGAAATCGATCAACCGGACACTGCAAGAATCGCAGAAAGCGGAGCGATACAAGCAGATCGGGGAGATTATTCTCGGCAATTTGCATCTTGTGCAGAAAGGGTCAAAATCGGTTCTTGCGCCGGATTTCTTCGACCCTGATATGACGGAAATACGCATCGAGCTAGACGAGAAACTCGAGCCGCAGGCGAACGCCGAACGATATTTCAAGCGATATCGCAAGGCTCGGGATGCTGCATCGACCGCCGAATCGCGCCTGGGGCTAATCGACTCGGAGCTTTCCCGCCTGCAGTCGGCTCTCGATGACGCGGAATCCACCAATAAAGTCGACGCTCTGCGAGGTCTTCGAGCAAACTTGATCTCTTCGGGATTACTCAGACAAACAATCTCGCACGAAAAACAGGAATCTGAGTTCGAGGGTCACCACATACGCAGGTTCACCGCAATTGACGGATGGGAAATCTTGTATGGCGAATCCTCGACAGCAAATGATTATTTGACTCAGAGAGTCGCCAAACCAAACGATGTCTGGCTGCATGCGCGGCAGATCACAGGCTCACACGTGATAGTGCGCATGGCCGGCAAAAGAGGCGGCGCTCCGAGACCGGTTCTTGCGCAGGCCGCCAAAATCGCTGCGATGAACTGCGACGCCAAGCATTCTTCACTTGTGCCTGTGGATTATACTCTCCGCAAATACGTCCACAAACCGCGCGGTTCGGCCCCAGGGTTCGTGATCTATCGCAATGAAAAAACCATAGATGTGAACCCGAAAGAGCAGGCTTAACCCCAATATTTTCTGTCCAGGCTCCGATATTGGACTGCTTCGGCGATGTGTGCGATGCTGATATTTTCTTCACCTGACAGATCGGCGATTGTGCGCGAAACCCTGAGTATCCTGTCGTAAGCTCGCGCCGACAGGCGCAGATGTTCGATCGCTTGCTTGAGCATAGCCTCGGCATCTTCGGAGAGTCTGCACCAATTTTTCATATGACGTGTGGACATCTGGGCATTGCAGAATATTCGTGAGTTCGCATAACGGGCGTTTTGTATTTCCCTGGCGCGCCTGACTCGATCTCGAATGGACGCCGACGGTTCACCCGGAGTCTTGCGCATCAGCTCGTCCTGCTTCAGACGCGGGACCTCGACGTGTATGTCGATTCGGTCGATCAGCGGGCCGGATATACGCTGCAAATATCGAGCGATGATCTGTGGGGTGCAACTGCATTGGCGCAGGTGGTCGTTGAAAAAGCCGCACGGGCATGGGTTCATGGCCGCGACTAACATAAAGCCGGCGGGATATGTGAAAGCTGCCTGCGCTCGCGCTATGGTTACCTCGCCATCCTCAAGTGGCTGGCGCATTACCTCCAATACGTCTCGTTTGAACTCCGGAAACTCGTCTAAAAACAGCACCCCGTGATGAGCCAGGCTCACTTCTCCCGGACGCGGGTAGCTGCCGCCGCCTGTAAGACCGGCGCTCGATATCGTATGATGCGGTGATCTGAACGCTCTTCGAGTAATCAAGGCCTGGTTCGGACTGAGCAAGCCGCACACGCTGTAGAGCTTGGTCACTTCCAGGGCTTCCT
>JAAYKG010000011.1 GCA_012522555.1 Armatimonadota bacterium | reverse complement strand
TGCACTGTCGCCCGCCCTCCGGAATCGACTGATCGAGACCCAAAACGGAACCGGGTTCGTTCTCGCATTCAAAGAAGAATCCGGAAACGGCAAAGACGTAACAATTACGGCTGGGGACGTGCGCCGATTGCAGCTTGCCAAAGGCTCGATTCATGCGGCTATCCAAACAATGATTCGAGCTGCGGGCGCCTCTGACGAGACGTTGGATGAGATTCTTCTTGCCGGAGCGTTCGGCAACTATATTCGTGTTGAAAGCGCTATCCGAATCGGCTTAATTCCATCAATCCCTGCGGATCGTGTAAAATCTGTTGGCAACGCGGCGGGAGTTGGAGCCAGATTGGCGCTGCTATCAGATCAGGAGATGCGGCAGGCGAGGACGCTGGCTGAGTCTGTAAACTACATCGAACTTGCGGTCTCGGCGGATTATCAAGCCGAATTGATGGAACGAATGATGTTTCCTCTTTCCCAGGAGAATGGACGCGTGTGCTAACCCCTTGCCCTTTGACGCGGGAACCATCTACCGAGGCTGTCTCAAAAGGGCCTCTTTTTCATGGTCAAAATCCTGGTTTTGTAATATACTATATGTAAGGCAAATAAGAGAAAAGTCGCTCCAGTTTTCAAAGACTACTGCACTTCGCAGCTGATGTTGTTGCCTCCGTCGCTGGACGAAATGATAGATGCGAATCATCCTGTGTGAACAGTGAATCGTGTTATCGATGAGATAAAAATCGATCCAATCGTAGATTCATACAAAGGCGGCGGCACATCGAGTTACAACCCTCGGATGCTGCTTAAGGTGCTCGTTTACGCGTATCTGTGCAACGTCTTCAGCAGTCGCAAGATCGAGTCGTCGCTCAAGGAAAACATCCATTTTATGTGGTTAAGCGGGATGTGTCGGCCTGACCACAATACGATCAATCGCTTTCGTTCCGAGCGCCTAGCGAACGTTCTAAAAGAGATTTTCTCTCAGGTCGTGATGCTTCTTGTCGAGTCCGGCCAAGTGAACCTCAAAGAAGTCTACATCGACGGCACGAAGATCGAGGCCAACGCAAATCGCTACAGCTTCCTGTGGGGCAAGACGATCAAAAATAGCGAAGAGCGCATTAGTCGGCAAATGCAGGAACTCTGGGATTACACTCAAAAGATCGCCGCCGATGTACTCGGTGACAATTCCAGCGAGGATTTTTCAGAGATTGATGCCGAGAAACTCAACAGCGAAACTGGAATCTACCACCTGCGCAAACGATGCGTTGAGGTGGAGCCAGTATTCGGTAATATCAAGCACAACAAGGGATTTAGGTGATTTATGCCCCGCGGATCGGCGAAAACCGAGGTTGAAACCGGACTTATCGCCCTTGCGCACAATCTCGCGAAGATGGCGGCGTAGAAAGAAGTTTTCGAAACAATCGCGAGAATCGCTCATCCCCCACTTGTCGTTCATAATGAAGAAGCCGCCTCGATTATGCTTATGGGACAGCCTCCTGGGGTGAGGGGGTCGGCTTGGCAAATCGGGTGAGGTGAGGAAGTTTGGTTTCGCCCTCACCCCCAGGAGAGGGAATACGTATGCTAATCTTCCGCCCCAGGAGAGGGGATCCTTGTGCTAACTCTCTCCCCAGGAGAGGATTAAGGTGAGGGTGCAGCTTTGCTTTAGTGCGTAAGCCAAGAGCTAACCGCCACTGCCTATTGCCTAATGAAGAACGCGCGTGTATACTTGTTTCGATTCGTGGAATCAGGAGTTAGGAGGAGCAACTGTGGCTGATTTGCATGCTATTGCGCAGGTTATTATCGACGGTGATAGAGGCGGCGTCATCAAAGACCTGACCGCATCGGCGCTGAACGAGGGCGTAAGCCCTGGAGAAGTTCTCAATAACGGGCTTGTCGCTGGGATGAGCGTCGTTGGGGAGAGGTTCAAGAATAACGAATATTATGTTCCCGAAGTCCTCATCGCTGCACGGGCGATGAAAAATGCGATGGAAATCCTCAGACCTCGACTTGTTGAAAGCGGCGTAGCGCCGATAGGAAAAGTCGCCATAGGCACGGTGTTTGGAGATCTTCACGATATTGGCAAAAATCTTGTTGCGATGATGCTCGAAGGCGCGGGTTTTCAGATCAACGATCTTGGCGTCAATGTCCAGCCGGAGCAATTTGTGGCCGCGGTTAAAGACGGCGCGGATATCGTCGCTTTGAGCGCGTTGCTGACCACCACTATGCCTGCGATGAAACAGACCATCGAAGCGCTGGATGCTGAGGGCCTTCGAGACAAAGCTCGTGTTATGATAGGCGGCGCACCGGTAACGCAGAACTACGCCGACGAGATCAATGCCGATGGCTATGCTGCTGACGCTGCAAGCGCGGTAGATACTGCGAAGACGCTGTTAAACATGGCATAATAAAGATCGCTGACCGCGCTGTATCGTATCAGGAAGATGCGTTGGCGCGTTCAGGAACTTACGTCGCGGTCTTACTCGTATTGCAGAGGTGAGTCTGCCTCTGTGCGCGTCAACTCGGCTGCGGCCGGCTCTATCCCACAGGAGGCATCGGTTCGTTGGAAGGTAACCTGACACCTCGGACGTTTATTCTGCTACTCGTGAGCATCACTCTCGGCAGCTTCGGTCAGATATGCTTGAAAGTTGGGATGATGAACACGGGCACAACCGACGGCGGCTCGCTTGTCACCACTTTGGGATTTCTTTTGATTTCGATGCTGCAGCCTTATGTCTTGCTCGGTCTGATGTTGTATGTCCTCAGCACATTCACTTGGCTAGTGCTGCTCAGCAAAGTCCGACTCAGCGTGGCTTACCCCATGATAAGCATCAGCTATATATTCGTCGTCGTGTTGTCGGCTGTGCTGTTGAAGGAAAACGTCGCCTGGAGCAACGCGATACCAGGGTTGTTATTGATATCGGGCGGGGTCACGTTTATCGGGCTGGGTTTGGGCAGGATGGCAGAAAAAAGGACGATGGAGGACAATGACTGATGGAAGGCGACTTGACCACATCGTCGTTTTTGATGATCTGCGCATTTGTCTCGTTGGCCAGTATCGGCCAGATTTTCATAAAAAAAAGCGTGGCCGGGGATTCTTTAATCGGCAAATCAAGCGCACAAACCTTGAAAAACATCCTCAGCGTCTTCGCCAAAAAATATGCGATCATTGGTTTTGGCTTGTATGTAATCAGCACGTTCATCTGGCTGCTGGTTTTGGGCAGGGTGAGGTTGAGCGTCGCATATCCGATGATGAGCCTCAGCTATTTTTTGGTAGTGATTTTATCCGTAGCGGTGCTCAAAGAAAAAGTCGACAAAAAGTTTGCCGCAATCGGACTGCTTTTGATTGCGGCCGGGGTGGCATTTGTTGGCCTAGGGATGGGCAGGTAGGCGATGTAGATGAGCAACCTCGCGCTGCGTCGCTATATTCCGTATTTGCTGTTTTTGGTCATGACGCTTGGGTTTCTATGGAAACCGATCTTCACTGGCCGAGCTTTGCTGCCCGGGGATTATCTTGCATATATGAAACCGTGGGCTTCGGTTGTTGAGTCGACTGATCCGGCTCCTCAATGGAACCCCTTGCACTGGGACGCCATATCCCAATTTTATCCCTGGAGGGTGTTCTTCGCCGATTCGATAAAGTCGGGAAAATTTCCGTTATCTAATCCCCATCAATTCTGCGGCACAGCGTTTATGGCAAATGGCCAATCCGCGTGTCTATATCCGTTCAACTATTTGCTGTTAATCTTTAACCCGATAACGTTCTTCACCGTCTTTGCGGCTTTGCATCTTTTCCTGGCACAGGTGTTTATGTATTGGCTGATGCGGGAGTTGGGCGCAAAGGCATTTGGCGGGATTGTCTCGGCGATTGTGTTCGCTTTTTCGGCCTTTATGGTGTTGTGGTTGGAGTTGCCGACGTTTATTAGCGTGGCAATCTGGCTGCCGCTTGCTTTGATGTTGATACAAAGAGCAGCTAGCCGTAAATCCGTGTTCTACGGTATGTTGAGCGGCGCTGCGATCGCACTCGCGTTTCTTGCGGGCCACTTTCAAATCGCGTTTTATGTCACTTTAGCGGCTGGGCTATGGTGGATATGGAAGATCGCAGAAACTTTGTGGGACGAAAGAACGATTAGCAGCGCGATCAAAATCGCCCGGCCTGTGCTGGGCTGCGCAGCCATCGCGGCGCTGATTGCCTGTGCCCAACTTCTCCCATCCCAGGAACTGGCGTCCCATTCGCACAGGGTTCGGGCCGTTACCGAGCAGGGCTATCAAGGATTCATTGCTAACGCTTTGCCGGTTTATCGTTTGGTGACGGCGTTTGTGCCGAGATACTTCGGCGATCCCAGCCAAAATAATTACTATTTAGTAGGGCCGATTGGGGGCAAAGTTGCCAGCGCGGCGGATTATATGGAGTTCGGCATGTATGCCGGAATCCTGCCGCTGATGCTGGCGTTCGTCTCTCTGGGGGCAATCAGAAAACGGCATATATCGTTCTTCGCGGGATTGACTATACTAGCTCTTCTGCTTGCCGCGGGCACGACGGTTAATCGTCTTTTATACTTCGGGGTTCCTGGTTTTTCGGCTCTTGGCGGGCCGAATCGAGTCCTGTTGCTATATTCATTCGGAGTTGCCGCCTTAGCGGGTTTTGGAGCGGATTACTATTTTCAGAATCACACAAGTGCGGCAGAATCGAGGCCGAGCATTCTTCTCCATTCGCTTGCTCTACTAGCCGCCCCATTATTTTTGTTTGCGCTGACGTTATGGATTAGCTGGCCTGCGTTTCTATCAGGGGCGCCCCTAGGCGATCCGAGTCACAAGAGTGTATTTACAGCCTTTTGTCTCATTATTATCAGTTGGCTGCTGTTGGTCGAGTGCAAAAGACGCCCTCAATTCGTTTGGTTCCCGATTTTTGTTTTGGCATTGATCGCCGCTGACCTCTTTTACTTTGGCATCAATTTCAATCCGACGTGCGAGAGATCGAAAATCTACCCCGACACCGAGCTTACAAACGAACTGAAGTGCCTTACAACCAACGGGGAACGTATCGCAGTGATTAATGAGCATTGGAATATATTCAACATTCCTTCGGCCATTCTGCCCCCCAACGCCGCCACGATTTATGGGCTATACGACGTTCAGGGCTATGATTCGCTGTTTACCAAACAGTATCAGAGCCTGCTTGCCGACCTTGAGGGGATCGACCCCAGCCCTCCGGAAAACGGAAATATGATACTCGTGCGAAGATACACCCCCGAAATCGCCTCACTGGCAGCGTATCTAATATCAGCTGACCCAATTGATGACGCTAACATCAAGCTTATCAATAACATCGACGACGTATATATATATCATCTGCCGGGCAGCCCCCAGTGCGTGGATCATTATGTGCCCGGCACTTTCCGTATTGGGTTATGGTTGATGTTTATAGGGGTGGGGGCTGTTGCTTGCACTGGTTTGTACGCTCTAAAGCAATCAAAGAAAACAGCATAATGTTAGACAAAGCTGAACACAAAGAGCTGAATTGGGTAATTGTCTGGGCAGTCGTCATTGTGCTGCTCAGTTCGGTGCCTTATCTATGGGGAGTCTTCATCACTCCTCCAGGCTACACATTTACAGGTTTGACTCACAACATAGACGATGGTGCAGTCTACTTGTCGTGGATGCGCCAGGCCGCCGACGGTCACTTCTTCCAGCGGAACCTATTCACCAGCGACCTTCAGCCCGCCAGGCAATTCAACGTTTTCTTTTTGGTTATGGGTTGGTGTGCTGCAATCACTCATCTGCCTCTCTTCGCAGTCTACCATCTGTTCAGGATTGTATCAGGAATCGTCTTAATCTTAGGCATCTGGCAGTTTTCCAGGCTCTTTTTAACGAATGAGAGACAGCGTAAACTGTTAGTACTGCTCGTGGGGTTCTCATCAGGTTTTGGCTGGTTGATACCCGCCGCAAAAGCTCCAACTGGATCGGTGGATCTCTGGCAGCCTGAGGCTATCACATTTCTTTCCGTCTACCTCAACCCGCTTTTTTTGATTGGGCTGCTTCTGATGATTGGTTCTTTGTATTGGCTGGAGCTGTCACGAAGAGAAGCGAGCGTCAAATATGCCATATACGCAGGATTGCACCTGTTGGCGCTCGGAAATGTGCACACATATGATGTGCTGACCGTAGCGTGTGTGTGGACAGTGTATATCATAGCGTTATGGATACAGAGCAAAGCGTTTCCAACCAAAATTGTCTTGCTTAGCCTACTGACTGCAGTCGTAGCCACACCATCCGTCGCGTATCAGTTCTGGGTCTACGCGCTTGACCCGATATATCGCGCCCGAGCCAACACTCCAATTCACTCCCCGCCTGTGATTTCTTTTATTCTCGGCTATGGTCTGGTTCTGTTCGGAGCAATTGCAGGCGCGATTCTGTGGAAAAAACAGAAAATCAACAAGCCTCCTGCTGCTTGGCTTCTTTTCTCGTGGGGTATTGTCGGCTTTGTCATACCCTATATCCCAATCGCCCAGCAGCGCAAGCTCGTGATGGGGCTGCACATCCCGCTGTGCATACTCTGCGCGTACGCATTAAGTTATTTGGCATCTCGAGTGCCTGCCAGATTGGGTCGAATTGCGCTCGCCGCATTTCTGATATTAGCCGCGCCCACCAATATAAAGTTTCTCGCAACCGACATGATTCTGTTGACCGAAGGCAAAACGGTTACGCATTATGCCCCTGACCTAAGCAAATCTCAGCTTGCTGCGATGGACTACCTTAGAGCCAAAGCCACTCCTGGCGACACAATCTTCGCACCGCCTGTTTTCGCGCTGTTTGTTCCGGCATACACGGGCGCTCACGTCTACTATGGTCACTGGAGCGAAACGCCGGACTATTCTGACAAGCTGGCATCCTGGGCGGCTCTGTCGGATTTCACAATATCCGACTATTGTTGGATCGATATAATCAATGAAGCCATCCCACGCGGCTATTATGTCTCCGAAAGTGCGGAGTTCGACCCCCGCCCGGCATTGAGCAAGCGTTTTATTAAGTGTTTTGAAAGCGGCGAAGTCAGAATCTACCGATACGTAGGAGAGGGCGCTTCAACAAACAAATAAAAAACTTTCGCAAAATCGGTTGACAACTCCGCCAGGGGGTGGTATCATTATCCTCGCGCCTGGAGGATTGAAACCCGGCGCAGTTGTTCTTTGAAAACTGGATAGTGTGAGCGTGTGAATGAGTTTCAGCAAACAAGAAATTGCGCTACTGCCATTTGGCGGTAGTTTTAAGGATCTCTCTTGTAAGTTATCCTGGCGGCTTATGCTGTTGGGTTATAATTTTCTTAT
>JAAYKG010000081.1 GCA_012522555.1 Armatimonadota bacterium | reverse complement strand
TGTATCAACGTCTGCCCTGTGGCGGCTTTCCTGGAAAGAGATTTCACGAAAGACGTGATGAAAGCTATAGCCGACCCAGAGATGCATGTGATCGTTCAGATCGCGCCGAGTGTGCGCGCATCGATCGGTGAGGGATTCAATATCGCCCCCGGCTTGCCGATGACCGGTCAATCCGTTGCTGCCCTTCGCAGGCTCGGATTCGATGAGGTTTTCGATACTCAGATGGGTGCGGATGTGACGATAATGGAGGAAGGCACTGAGTTCGTCAAACGACTGAACGGCGACGGCCCACTGCCTCTTATCACTAGTTGTTCATCAGCGTGGATGAAGTTTGCCGAGCACTTCTACCCGGATTTGCTGCCTAATATCTCCACAGCCAAATCACCGATGAGCATTCTCGGCACACTTATTAAAACGTATTATGCTGAGCGCAAGGGACTCGATCCGTCCAAGATATTCACAGTCGGCGCGATGTGCTGCACTGCGAAGAAATTCGAGGCTGCCCGGCCTGAGCAACTGATCGAGGCTGGCGGACAGATGATGCCCGCGATTGATCGGGTTATCACCACGCGTGAGCTGGTTTGGATGATAAAAAATGCCGGACTCGACTTTGCCCACCTGCCGCCGGAGGATTTCGACCCGGTGCTGGGCCTTTCCACAGGTGCGGGTGCGTTATTCGGCGCGACAGGCGGCCTGGCTGAGGCTGTGTATCGAACTGCGTATTATCTGCTGACCGGCGAGACTCTTGTCGATGTTGTTGTCGAGGAAGTCCGTGGAGTCGCCGAGGGAGTCAAGACCTGGACAGCCCATATAGGGGACATGTCCCTCAACATTGGGGTCGCGCACGGACTCGGCAACGCCCACAGGCTGCTTGAGATGGTGCGCAGTGGCGAGGGCAACTTCCATTTTATCGAAATTATGGGCTGCCCGGGCGGCTGTATAGGTGGAGGCGGCCAGCCGTATGCGAGGGCAGGGGAGGCTGTTCCACTGGATTTGGAGACGCTCAAGAAGCGCGCGGAAGCTCTTCGGGCGATCGACGCGGGAAAGACTTTGAAGAGATCGTATGAGAACCCGGATGTGAAGCGAGTCTATGAAGAATATCTGGGGGAACCCAACAGCCCACTGGCGCATAAGCTGCTCCATACGCACTACAAACCGCGCTTGCCCAAGGGAGTCTGGAACCCCGACGTCCTGCGCAACGATTAACTTCTCTGGCTGCTGGAATAATAGTAGTGGATCAATCTAAAGGGATGAGGTGATGCAAGGCATAACTCATCCCTTAAAAGTGATATGGTCTCGTTTGTGAGCCTTAAGCAGAGAAGCCGGCTTTAGCGCTGTCTTGCCCAGTTTTTCGTTAATTGTGTCGATAGTCTCGATCAATGTTTTTCTCTTGTCATCATTAAACAGCCCAGGCTGCAAAATCTCATCAGTCAGCCCTGCCGCCGATATCCCGACCAACCGAACCGATGATCCCGTGCTCAGTATATCCTCCAGGAGAGGCAGTGCCGCTTGGTAAAGTACAAGTCCATCATCGGTTCTTTCGGCCAGAGTATGGCTGCGAGTGGTGCGCTGGAGGTTGCTATATCGTCCTACCACGCCGACTGTGGCCGTCGTCAAACCTTTTTTACGCAGCCTGTAAGCCACTTGCTCGGCCAGATAGTGCAGCATCCGCCCGAGTTGCTGCATATCCGAGGTGTCTTCTTCAAGGGTCGTTTCATGGCTGATGGATTTTTCGATTGGCCTTGCATAGTAA
This sequence comes from Armatimonadota bacterium, assembly GCA_012522555.1. Taxonomy (GTDB): domain Bacteria; phylum Armatimonadota; class UBA5829; order UBA5829; family UBA5829; genus DTKD01. The sequence continues at coordinate 6,357 of JAAYKG010000081.1, read as the reverse complement.
GGAACCACTGGGGATTCAGCTATCCCACGGCCCATATCCGCCAATCTATCCCCCAACACGCCGAACGCTTTTTGTAGACGATACCGGCTCGCTCGGCCAAGGGAAGCCGCTGTGGTTATGCCCATAGATCGCAGCTTTGCCTCGGTTTTGGCGCCGATTCCGTACAAAGATATGAGCGGGAGTGTCTCGAAAAGTTTGGGGAGGTCTTCCGTTGTGATCTGGGACAATCCATCGGGTTTCTGTAGCCCCGCAGCGAGTTTGGCGAGCAGTTTGTTGGGCGCGATGCCGATTGTGCAGGTCAGGCCTTCTCTGTCATAAATCAGTTTCTTCACAAGCTTGCCCGCTTCTTCCGCTCCCCCGAATCGAGCAGCGGTGTGGGTCATGTCCATATAGCATTCGTCGATGGATGATATTTCGACCATATCTGTGAGGGTTTCGCAAATCGAGAATACGTTTCGAGAAGCCTGACGATAAAGCGCAGGTTGGGCCGGAATAACCTCCGCGTGGGGACAAAGCCTGATAGCCTGAATATACGACATCGCGGAATGAACCCCAAACTTGCGTATTTCGTAGTTAGCGGCACACACCACCGAGCGAGGACTCGCGCTCCCAACCACCATGACCGGTTTGCCTGCCAACTCCGGCCGTTCGCGAGTTTCCACGCTGGCGAAAAATGCGTCCATATCCAATAAAAAAACGATACGCCTCGGGCTATCCATCGAATCGCACTCCGTGATGCTAAATAGATTATACCAGTGTTTTCGATTGACGCGGAAGCTTGAAGGCAAAGTGTGCAGGATTCCATCTGCGGGAGCGCTTCGCCTTTTTTCGTTGACAGTGCATACTCGGCATGTTATACTCTGAAAGACTTGGGAGGAGGAGAACCGGTGCGAATCTGGCAGGAATATGCGCGCGAAGGTGGCCTCCTCATTGTGCTTTCCGGCCCTTCCGGGGTAGGGAAGGACAGCGTGCTGGATGAGTTCCTCGAGTTGGGGTCGGGTGTCAAAAAATGTGTCACCAGCACCACCAGACCAAGGCGAAAAAACGAAGTCGATGGGGTGGACTATAGTTTTCTCACCGTCGAGGAGTTTGAACGCAAACGCTCAAAGGACGGGTTTCTGGAAAGCGCTGAATATTGCGGCAATCTGTATGGAACCCCTCGCGACTGGGTCGAACAGGAAAACTCGCTTGGTCAAGACATCATATTGAAGATCGAAGTGCAGGGTGGCACTGAGGTCAAACGCCAAAAGCCTGAGTGTGTGATGGTATTCATTGTGCCGCCCTCGATGGAGGAATTGGAACGCAGGCTGCGCGGCCGGTCTACTGATTCCGAAGAAGAGATAAAAGGCAGGCTGATACGAGCACAGGAAGAACTGAGCTTCGCAGCGCATTATGACTACGTCATTGAAAACAATTTGCTGCACGAAGCAGCCGAAGCTCTGAGATGCATAGTCATTGCCGAAAGAAATAAGACCAGAGTTGGCTCATAAGCGCCGCTTGCTCATCTGTCCGACAATACAAAATATGAATTGCTCACCCGGCTCAAAAAAAATTGTTCTCGGCGTTAGCGGCGGCATCGCGGCATATAAAGCGGCCTACCTCGCCAGTTCATTGGTCAAACGAGGCGTGGATGTACATGTTGTGATGACCGCAAGCGCCCTCAAACTTGTCGCTCCTGCAACATTTTGGGGTATTACTTCCAATAACGTAATCACCGACCTATTCGAGCCTCCTCGGCAGCGTGAGATCGTCCATATATCGCTGGTGGAAGACTCTGATCTTATGCTCATTGCCCCCGCGACCGCCAACATAATCGGCAAACTTGCAAATGGGATTGCAGACGATATGCTGACGACGATGGCGCTGGTCGCTCGAAAGATCGTGATTTGCCCGGCTATGAACGTTCATATGTATCAAAACCCTGTAGTTGCCGAAAACATCGAGAAGCTGCGAAGTCGGGGCTATATAATAGTCGAGCCGGAATCCGGCAGGCTTGCATGTGGAGATGAAGGTGTGGGCAGGCTGGCAGATCCGGATAAAATCGTTGAAGTTGTCGATCGCCTGATTGCGGGTGCTGCGCAGGATTTTGCCGGTCGAAAAGTGCTTGTAACAGCCGGACCGACTCGAGAACCAATAGACCCTGTGCGATATATCACCAACTATTCATCGGGCAAGATGGGCTATGCGATTGCTGTGGAGGCCGCCGATCGCGGTGCGGATGTGACTTTGATAAGGGGGCCTACCCAACTAAACGCGCCGACGGGAATTGAGATTATTAACGTTACCACGGTTCACGAGATGTATAATGAAGTGATTTGCCGAGCGGCGGAATCCGATGTGTTTATCTCGGCTGCTGCACCGTCGGATTTCAGGCCGAAGCAGATTCATTCCGGCAAGATCAAGAAATCGGAACGATATACCCTCGAGCTTAAACAAACAGAGGATATTCTTGCCGCTGTAGGCGCATCAAAAGGCAAGACGGTTGTGGTTGGATTCGCAGCGGAGACAGAGAATCTCGAGCGCAATGCGGTTGAGAAGCTGAAACGCAAGAATGCGGATTTGTTTGTAGGCAATTATGTCGGAGCAGGCAGTGGTGTGTTCGGTGGAGACGATAACGAAGTGATCCTGTTTTCTCGCGATGGAGAAAGCGTTTCGCTGCCTAAGATGTCGAAAAGAAAGGTCGCAAAGGCAATTCTAGACTATATTTTCAGCAACTTCTTGGAGGAAGTGAAGTGAGTTTGAAGACACATATGTTCACGTCAGAGTCGGTTACGGAGGGGCATCCGGATAAACTGGCCGATCAAATTTCAGATGCAGTGCTCGATGCTATTCTTGAAAACGACCCGACGGGCAGGGTTGCATGTGAGGCGCTCCTGACGACCGGTATGGTTGTGGTCGCCGGCGAGATCACTACGAGGGCTTATGTTGAGATCCCCGACATTGTGAGACGCACACTCGAGCAAGTTGGATACACCAGGGCAAGCTATGGCATTGGCTCTCAAACTTGCGGAGTTATGACCAGCATTCAGTCTCAGTCCCCGGATATCGCGATGGGAGTAGACACTGGGGGCGCTGGAGATCAGGGTATGATGTTTGGGTTTGCCTGCGACGAGACACCCGAGTACATGCCCATGCCCATTATGATGGCCCACAAATTGGCCCGACGGCTGGCGGCGGTGCGCAAGGATGGAACTCTGGAATATCTGCGACCTGACGGCAAGACCCAGGTCACCGTTGAATACGAAGACGGCAAGCCGATCCGCATAGACAAGGTAGTTGTCTCCACTCAACATCAGCAAAATATTCCGCAAGCCACTATCCGAGACGATATGATCGAATATGTGGTCAAGCCGATAGTTCCGACTGAGCTTATGGACGCCAAGACCGAGATTTACGTCAACCCTACCGGAGCGTTTTCAGTCGGTGGCCCGCAGGCCGATACGGGCCTTACCGGCCGCAAGATCATCGTGGATACGTATGGCGGTATGGCCAAGCATGGCGGTGGCTGCTTCTCCGGAAAAGACCCGACAAAGGTTGATCGTTCCGCAGCGTATATGATGCGATATGTGGCTAAAAATGTCGTTGCGGCAGGTCTGGCTAAACGCTGCGAGATACAGGTTGCATACGCGATCGGCAAAGCAGAGCCGATGGGCATTATGGTCGACACTTGGCGCACCAATGCCATCCCAGAGGAGAAAATCGGAGAACTCATACACAAATACTTCGACCTTACTCCCAGGGGCATCATCGACAAGCTCGGTCTCCGCAGGCCCATCTTCCAGCAGACCGCTGCATATGGACACTTCGGGCGCACCGATCTTAACGTGTCCTGGGAAGACCTCGATATGGTCGACCTTCTGAAAAAGGAAGCGGGGATTTAGTTGTATGTCAGGGTTGTCGTCGATACAGGCGCGACCAGTTCCATAGACTCGTTTACATATTCAATACCCGATGGCTTGGCCGGAGAAGTCGGGATTGGCGCAAGTGTGCTCGTCCCGCTGTCCTCTCGCCAGGCCATTGGTTATGTTGTGGGTTTTGAAGATACCTCTCCTGTAGACAAAACCCGGGACATAATCGCCGTGCTCGATAGCCCGGTGCGTCTTGACGCTGGCATGCTTGATCTCGCAAAATGGATATCCGAACACTACGTCTCTCCGCTGCCGAGGGTTGTGATGGCGATGCTGCCGGGGGTTATGCAGTGCAAGCTCCGCTGCGAAGTAAGCAGCAAATTCTCAGCCGAGCATGGCAGCCTCACCCCGTCGGAAGCCGATCTAATGAAGCAGATCGAGATTCAGACAACTGCAGAAGAGGCTCTGCAGGGAGATCGCGCGACTATACGCAGACTGCTGAGGCAACTCGAGCGAAAAGACGCCATTCGTCGCAATTGGAAGCTCGTTCCACCAAGTGGCAAACCCAAGCTATTGAAAGGGGTGCGTTTGTGTGATGGAGTGCCGGATGATGAGATATCTTCTCTGCCTACAAAACAGGCTGATGCCTATTCCGCAATTGCCAGTCTTAGTCGAGACGTGACTATAGCCGAGCTTACCCGAAGCTGCGGTTTGAGCCGCTCTTCAATCAATGCTCTAATCAAAAAAAACCTACTGGAAGAAATCGACGTCTCGTTTCGGCGTACCCCTTCTTTTGCGACCATAGAGGAACACCGCGTCACCCTTACGCCGGACCAAAAACGAGCTGTGGATGCCATAAGCTGGGCTATTGAATCCGAAAAATACCACGGCTATTTGCTTTTTGGTGTAACCGCGAGCGGCAAGACCGAGGTTTACCTCCGCTGCATCGAACGAGCGCTGCAACTCGGCAAGACATGCCTTGTGCTGCTGCCTGAGATTGCGCTTACTACCCAGGTTATGAACATTTTCAAGAGCCGACTGGGCAGCGCAGTGGCGGTTTTACACAGCGCTTTGTCGGCAGGTGAGCGCTGCGACGAATGGGCGCGGATATCCGAATGCGAAGCCAGGGTGGTGTTGGGGGCGCGGTCAGCGGTCTTCGCTCCACTCGCGAATCTCGGGCTGATAATTGTGGACGAGGAGCACGAAGCGAGCTACAAGCAGGATACGTCCCCTCGTTATAGCGGTCGAGAGGTCGCGATGCGCAGGGCGCAGGATTCCGGGGCCGCGCTGGTTTTGGGCAGCGCAACTCCCAGCATCGAAACGTTTCACCAAGCCCGGTCGGGATTGCTATCCACCCTTACAATGGCCAGTCGTGTCGAAAATCGCTCGATGCCGACGGTACATATCGCTGACCTTCGCGAAGAGTTTGCGAGAGGTAAGGCGACGATCTTCACTGAAATTCTTGAGCAAGGCATTCGCGCCAGACTGCAGCGCGGCGAGCAGGTCATTTTATTGCAGAATCGCAGGGCGTATTCTACTTTTTTGACCTGTCGCGACTGCGGTTATGTAGCCAAATGTCCCGATTGCGCGGTGTCGCTGAAACTGCATGCCGCAGCACGTAAACTGAGCTGTCATCACTGCGGACACGAAGAACCTGCGCCGGAGATCTGTCCGAAATGCGAGGGCTTGCGCATTCGCAAGTTCGGCATTGGCACTGAAAAAGTTGAGGAAGCAACAAGGATGACCTTTGAAGGCGCTCGGGTCCTCCGAATGGATCGGGACACAACCTCCCGCAAGGGCTCACACGCGGAAATCTTGAATGTGTTTCGCGCCGGGGAGGCGGATATTCTAGTCGGCACCCAGATGATCGCGAAGGGTTTGGATTTTCCGAACGTGACTTTAGTGGGCATAATCAGCGCGGACACGTCGCTAAACCTGCCCGACTTTCGAGCAGCCGAGCGCACATATCAACTGGTATCGCAGGTTGCAGGCCGATCCGGCAGAGGAAAGACCCCTGGCGAGGTCGTGATTCAGACGTTCGACCCGGAACATTACGCAATCAAGTGCGCGGTGGACCACGATTATGTCAGTTTCTTTGAAATCGAACTCGAGGGCAGGAAAGAGGTGAATTATCCGCCGTTTGCGTCTCTTGTGAATATTGTTTCGCGTAATGTCGACGAACAGGCAGCAAAATCCGTTTTGGAGGAGTTGGAAGCGACCATCAAACGGCTCCCGATGTCGATGCGCAAAGGGATAAGAATCGATGGGCCGATTCCCGCGGTGCTCTCGAAGTTGAAGGGATACTATCGTTGGCATACACTGCTGCGCTCGACAGACCGCGACGCTGTGGTCGGCCTTTTGCGGGCAGTATTTGAGGCGAACCCGTCTTTGAAAAGAAAGCTGGCGGTGGATGTGGATCCGGTCACAATGATATAATTATGCGTCTCTAATATTACAGGTATTTCTGCGGGGTTTAATATGTCTGAAAATTTGGTGGTAAGATACGGGG